>JADFIA010000011.1 GCA_022566895.1 Pseudomonadota bacterium | reverse complement strand
CCGTAACCGCGGCAAGGCGCTTTTTTTCGTCGCGGCTGGCGACCTCGCTGGCGACGCACAAGAGGTCGCCGCCGTGCCCGGCCTGCGGCCCCAGGCCTTGGGCGATCAGAGCGACGAGCCCCGGGTCGGTGGGAAATTCGGGTCCGCCCTCGAAAACGATTTTCCGCGGCACGACGAGGCTCGAGGTCTTGAGATCGCTGGACAGCGCCCCGGCCAGGCCGATGCTCAACAGCGTATCGGCCCCGTGCTCGGCAAACGTCCTGGCCAGGTCTTCGATGCGCTCCTTATGGCCGCCGCAGGCTGCGATGAAGATGCGGTCTTCGAGCCGCTCAAGGCGAACCGCCCGCCTTAAAACCTGAGCCTCGACGGCAAGGCCGGTGATGACGCCGATTTGTCTTACATGCCCCATTGGACTTTGCGCGAATTGGCGGCTTTGAGATTGCGGTAGCGGGCCAGCGCCCAGATCGGGAAGTAGCGGCTATAGCCGTCGTAGCGCAGATAAAAAATCCGCGGGAAGCCGACCGCCGTGTGCCACGGCTCGTGCCACTTGTCGCCATCACGCCGGGCCTTTGCAAGATAGGCAATGCCGCGATCGAGTGCCGGATGGTCGATCTCGCCGGCGGCCATCAGCCCGAGGGCCGCCCAGGCGGTTTGCGAAGCCGTGCCGGCCTTGGCCAGACCGCGCCGTTCGTGCCAGTAGGTGGCCGCGTCTTCGCCCCAGCCGCCGTCCTCGCCCTGGCAATCGACAAGCCATTCGACGGCCCGCCGGATATGCGGCGCCTCGGGGTCCTCGCCAATCATGTTAAGGGCGCATAGGACCGACCAGGTGCCATAGATATAATTGGTGCCCCAGCGCCCGAACCAGCTGCCGTCATCCTGCTGCGCGGCGAGCAGATATTGGCGCCCTTTTTCGATCACCGGATGATCGGGCGGGTAACCGAGCTGGGCCAGGAAACTCAGGCAGCGCGCGGTGACGTCCTCGGTCGGTGGATCCAACAGCGCCCCGTGGTCGGCGAAGGGGATATGATTCAGGTAGCTGTTGGTGTTCTCGGCATCAAAGGAACCCCAACCGCCGTTGCGGCTCTGCATGCCGACGATCCACTTTTCGGCCCGTTCGATTGCCTCTTCATACTGCGGCTGGTTGGCCCGATGCAGGGCCATGGCCACGACCGCCGTGTCGTCGATGTCCGGGTAATAGTCGTTTTCATACTGGAAAGCCCAGCCGCCGGGCGGCAAACCCGGGCGCTGCACGATCCAGTCGCCCTCGGCATTCAATATCTGCTTCGATATCATCCACTCGAGGGCCGGTTTGAGGGTCGTGCCGTCCGCCGCCTCGTCAGCCTCGAGAAGCGCCAGGCTGCCGAGACCGGTGTCCCAGATCGGCGAATAGCAAGGCTGAATAAAGCGCGGCTTGCGCTCCCAGCTGATCAGGCGACGCACCGCCGTGAGCGCCGTCTTGAACCGTGGATGATCGTCCGGCAGGCCGAGCGCCCTCAAGGCCATGACCGCATTGGCCATGGCCGGGAAGATACCCCCGAGCCCCTCGAGACCGTTGGCCCGATCGGTAAAGAAGAGGGTGGCTTTCCTGATCGCCCGCTGGCGCAGGCGCTTGGGGAAGTGCCGCTCCAGCCGCTGCAAAATCCTGTCGAGCCCAAAGAAGAACCCTTCCCAGAAGGAGTGGGTGCGGCGCACATTAAAATCGTCAATTTCAAACGGCGAGGCCTTGAACAGTTCGGCCACGCCAACCCGGCGCGGGTTGGCGGCCTGCGGCCTCAGGCTCCTTAAGACCAGAAGCGGCGCGATGACCGTGCGCGACCAGTAGGAAAAGCGCCACATGGTCACCGGAAACCATTTGGGCAGCAGCATCAGCTCGACCGGCATCACCGGCATGGCCCGCCACGGCGCCTGTCCGAACAAGGCCAAAGTAAAGCGCGTAAAGACGTTCGAGGATTCCGCCCCGCCCAGGTCCAGAACCACCTGGCGGGCCTTTTTCATATGCGCCGCCCCCGCATCGTCGCCGACAAGCTTCAAGGCGTAGTAAGCCTTGACGGTCGCCGAGAGGTTGCTGTGGCCGTCGAAAAACAGCGGCCAGCCGCCTTCTTCATTCTGAATCCCACGGATATACTCGGCCAACTCGGCCTCCAGCTCCGGCTCGAGCAGATCCAGAAAATGGTTCAGCAGGATATATTCGGCCGGGATGGTCACGTCGGCCTCCAGCTCGAAGACCCAGTGACCGTCCTGACGCTGATGCTTTTTAAAGCTCTCGAGGCTTTCGCCAAGAATGGCGTCGATCTGGCCCATAAGCCCGATGTCCTCTACCGCATCTTTTGCCGCCTCAGGCATATCCGCCCCGCCTTTTATTTTCGGTCTATTTGGCGTCTTTGAGGACTTCCTCGGCCGCCCTGAACCCGGAGCGTATAGACCCTTCGATGGTGGCGGGCAAGCCCGTATCGGTCCAGTCCCCGGCCAGCAGCAGATTTGCAAAAGCCGAGCGCGGACCGGGGCGCCGCGCCAGATTGACCGGGGTCTGGGCAAAGGTGGCGCGTTTTTCCTTGATCACCCGGTAGGGCGGCAGCTTTTTGGCCCTCGAGCCGATGGCCGTAGTCACTTCCGGCCAGATTCGCTCGGCGATCGCCTCGGCATCCTCGGTGGCCAATTCATCGGCTGCGCTTACGGTTACCGAAACCACCTTGCCGCGCACGAACAGCCACTGGGCGGTGCCGCCGATCAGTCCGAGGATCGGATTGTCTTCGAACCCCTTGGGCGCCGTACGCATACGAAAATGCACATTGACGATCGCATGGACCTCCCGGGGCACCACCAGGCCAGGCACGAAGGCGGCGGCCTGGCGCGGCGGCAGGGCCAGGATCAGACGATCAGCCGGCTTCAGCTGCAGCCTCTGCTTGGCAAACAGCGCCGCCCTGATCCGCCGGTCCCCGGTCTCGAAGGCCTGCAGGCGATGGCCGAAATGCACCTCGGCCCCGGCCTTGGAAAGATACTCGAGGGCCGGATCGATAAAACTTTGCGACAGGCCCTCCCTGGCCACCAACGGCCGCGTCGCATGGCGCCCCCTGCCCAGGGTCTCGATGAGCATCTTTTTCAAAAGCCAAGCCGAGCCGGTCGCCGGCGGCGTGTTGAGGACGGCAAGGGTGAGCGGCTGCCAGAACTTTTCATAAAGGCCCGAATCTGCGCCCACCCGGTCCTCAACCGTATGGCGCTTGCTGGCCGTGAGCACGCGCCAAAACGAGAAATAGTCGCCAAGCCCGGTGCCCGGAACCCGGTTCCGGCGTGACACAAGGGACCGCAGACCCGACATGTTGACGCTCCAGCGGCCGCCATCGCGCAGATCGAGGAACGAAAAGCAGGCCTCGTCCGGTCCGGTCATGCTGTCGGCCGCGCCGATAATGGTTTGGTAGCGACGCGCCGCCCGATTGCCCGACATGAGAAGATGATTGCCGTTGTCGATCGAAACCCCGAGGGTCTCGTCGATGAACGATCGGCACCGTCCGCCGGCCTGACCGGCGGCCTCGTATAGGGTGACGGGAACGCCGGCCTCGGCCAGCCGGACCGCGGCCGAGAGGCCAGAGAGCCCGGCGCCAATTATGTAAGTGCGGGCCATGGCGTTCAAAATATCGCCTGCCACAAGGCGATCAACAGCTTTTCGAGGCGGTGCAGAAACTTGCTCACCGGTCCGGGTCGCCGCCCGGTCAGTTGGTCCCGCCAGTCGCCACGCCTCAAGCGCTTCAGGATACGGTGGTAAACCGTCATCATGATGCGGGCCGGGCGCACGGCCTCGCGGTCGCATTTGGCCATGGCCTGGCGGGCCCGAGCAAACTCGGTCTCGGCCCGTTCCGCCAGCTCCCGGCAGATTAGCGGCAGGGCGGAATCCCGCAAGACCAGATGCGGCACTCTGGAGAGAATTTCGTGCTTTTCCAGAAGCTCGAGCGGCAAGTAGAGCCGGCCCATATCCGCATCGTCCTCGAGATCGCGCAGGATATTGGTCAGCTGCAACGCCAAGCCAAGCGATTTGGCAACCTGCCGCCCTTCTTTTCCGGCTTCGCCGAAAATCTGGACACAAAGAGACCCCACGGCCCCGGCCACGCGATCGCAATAGAGCTCGAGCTCGGCCATCGACGGGGCTACGATCGGTCCCTCGGCGTCCATCTCCATGCCGTCGATGATGGCCAGAAAGGCGCTTTTCTCGAACGGAAAGCTGCGCAGATAGTGGGCCAGAATTCTGGCTGTGGGCCGCTCGGCCTGGCCGCTGTAGATGCGGTCGATCTCATCGCGCCACAAGGCCAGCTCCAGGCGCTTGTCTTCGATCGCGCCTTCCTCGTCGGCGACATCGTCAACCTCGCGGCAAAAGGCATAGACGGCGAAAATGGCATGGCGCTTCGTGACCGGCAAGAACCGCATGGCCCAGTAAAAGGACGTGCCGGCCCGGCGCACGATGTCTAGTACGTGCTGCTCGGCAGCTTCAAAGTCTGTCTGATCGCTGGTCGGACCCGGAGCGTCCATCGTCCACCCCCAAGCGTAGCTTCGGATCTTGGCGCGTCCTAAATTCGGATTCGGGCATCTTTGGCCAGGCGTTCATCGCCGAGGGCCGAGACCGCCATGCGCACAATATCCTCGTTCATCAGGTGGACGTATTCGTACTGCTTCTTCGGATCGCCGTGCGGCACGAATTCGTCCGGCAGGTGCATCGTGCGGACCTTGAGGCCCTTGTCGAGAAAGCCTTCCCTGGCCAGGAACTGAAGAACAAAGGATCCAAAGCCGCCGATCGAGGCCTCCTCGATCGTAATCAGAACTTCGTGCTCGCGGACCAGCTGGCGGATCATATCCTCGTCCAAGGGTTTGGCGAAGCGGGCGTCGGCGACGGTCGTCGGCAGCCCCATCGCGGCCAGTTCGTCGGCCGCCAAAAGGCTCTCGCCGAGGCGCGCGCCCAAGCACAGGATGGCAATTTTGCCACCCTCGCGGACGATACGCCCTTTGCCGATCTCCAGGGGCCGGCCGATCTCCGGCATTTCGACCCCGACCCCGGCGCCGCGCGGATAACGGAAGGCGATCGGCCCTTCGTCATAGGCCGCCGCGGTGGCCACCATATGCTTGAGTTCGGCTTCGTCCGAGGCCGCCATCATCACGAAATTGGGCAGACAGCCGAGGTAAGAAACATCGAACGAACCGGCGTGGGTGCAGCCGTCCTGTCCAACCAGTCCGGCCCGGTCCATGGCAAAGCGCACCGGCAGGTTCTGGATCGCCACGTCGTGCACGACCTGATCGTAGGCCCGTTGCAAAAAGGTCGGATAGATGGTCACAAAAGGTTTCATGCCTTCGGTGGCCATGCCGGCCGAAAAGGTCACCGCGTGCTGCTCGGCGATCCCGACATCGAAGTAACGGTCCGGGAAACGCTCTTCGAAAAGATTGAGCCCGGTGCCCGACGGCATGGCCGCGGTAATGGCGATAATTTTTTCGTCCTTTTCGGCCTCCTGAATCAGCGATTCGGCGTAAACCTTGGTATAACTCGGGGCATTGGACTTGGACTTGACCGTCTCGCCGGAGAGCACGTCGAACTTGCCGACCGCGTGATACTTTTCTTTGTGCGGCTGCGGGAAGGGATGGCCGCGGCCTTTCTCGGTGATCAAGTGCAGCAGGATCGGGCCCATGCCGTCCTTGTCGGCATCGCGGATGTTCTGCAGGACCGGCAAAAGATGGTCGAGATCGTGGCCGTCCACCGGGCCGACATAATAAAAGCCCAATTTCTCAAACAAGGTTATCTCTTGCAGCATGCCCCGGGCGCCTTCCTCGGCCCGCCGGGCCATCGTAGCCAGCCCTTTGGGGAACTTCTTGACCAGCTTTTTACCGACCTCCCGCATCGAAAGAAAACCGCGCGATGAGAAAAGCCGCGAGAGATAGTGGTGCAGAGCGCCAACCGCCGGGGCAATCGACATGCCATTGTCATTCAAAATCACGATCAGGCGGCTGTTCATGGCGCCGGCGTTATTCATCGCCTCATAGGCCATGCCGGCGCTCATGGCGCCGTCACCAATTACGCAGATGACGTGATTATCACGGTTCAACTTGTCGCGCCCGACGGCCATGCCGAGCCCGGCCGAAATAGAGGTTGAGCTGTGGGCCGCGCCGAAGGGATCAAATTCACTTTCGGACCGCTTGGTAAAGCCATAAAGGCCGCCCCATTGCCGGATCGTGCGGATCTTGTCGCGCCGCCCGGTCAGAATCTTGTGCGGATAGGCCTGGTGGCCGACATCCCAGACCAGGCGGTCCTCAGGGGTGTTGAATACGTAATGAAGGGCCACCGTCAGTTCGACCACACCGAGGCCGGCGCCCAAATGCCCACCGATGTTCGAGACCGCATCGATGGTCTCGGCCCGCAACTCGTCCGCAAGCTGCTTGAGCTGTTCGGGCTTGAGCTTCCTCAGCGCCTTGGTGTCCGCGACCTGATCCAAAAGCGGTGTTTTGACAGCCGCCATTTCCTACCTTCCCGGTTTTTTAGCAGAGGGCCTTTAACACGCCGCCCGACTACGGTCAAAGAAAAGCCTGCGGGTGGGTCCCCATTTCTCTTTCTACGTCAATTCTTATGCTTATGGCCAGCCTTGATGGTCATGATCAGACTCAATAAAGGGCTGGAATTCTGGCAAAAGCAAGGCAAATCAGCAGCCACGGCTGATCCGGGCGGCAAGCGTACCTATCGCTGCAAAAGCGGTCAATCTCGCCGCCGCGCCTTGATCGTCGAGGC
The DNA here is from genome assembly GCA_022566895.1 of Pseudomonadota bacterium. Taxonomy (GTDB): domain Bacteria; phylum Pseudomonadota; class Alphaproteobacteria; order Sphingomonadales; family SMXR01; genus JADFIA01. The sequence goes on along the minus strand of JADFIA010000011.1, from coordinate 54,461 downwards.
TATTCCCGCGGCTCCGCAGGCCAGAAATTGGAACCGCGTCAGTTCGACCCGTTCGGCCACCGGATCGCGGGTCGCCAGCTCGTGGCACAGCTTGAGGGCGATCCTGACGATGACCTCCGATTCCATGGCCAGACGCCGGTCCCCAAGCAAGCGCGGCAGCTGGCGGGCCGTATCCATCAAAATAGCGGTCTGAACGACGGCGCGCCGGATCACCGCCAACAGGCCCGGCGAGGCGGCCGGGGCGCTCAGTTCGCAATCGGCGGCGCCCTCCTTGGCCATCCAGTCACCGGGCAGGTACACGCGGTCGAGATTGAGATAGTCTTGCCGGCAATCCTGGAGGTGATTGATCACCTGCAGCGCCTTGCACAGGGCGTCCGAATATTTGTAAGCCAGCTTGTTTTCGCCGTGCAGATCGAGCAGGAAACGCCCGACCGGGGCGGCCGAACGATCGCAGTAGTCCATCAGTTCCTGCCAATCCCGGTAGCGTCCTTTGAGCGCATCCTGTTTGAAGGCGGATACCAGATCGAGGCAGTGGCGCTTGGTGATGCCCAGCATTTCCAGGCGGCCCGCGATATCGTGCGCTTTGGCATAGGCCGGGTCGGTCTCATGGCCCTCGATCGCGGCTTCGAAGCCGCCGAGTCGCTTGAGCTTTTCCTGGGACGACAATTCGCCGTTATCGGCGATATCGTCGATGGCCCGCGCAAAGGCATAGTAAGACACTACATGCGGCCTTAGACGGCGTGAAATGAGAAACGAGCCGACCGGAAAGTTCTCGTCTCCGGCCCCTTTGCCGGAAGGGGTTTCGGCCGAGCTTATGGTTTGGCTTGGCACCTATTCTCTCCGGCCGCCGTCGGCTGGCGGCTTTTCTTCTTCTTCGAACTCGTCTTCAAACAGATATTCGGGAAAATCGGGATCCTCCTCGGCGCCGTTCAGAATCTCGCTGCGCCGGTTCTGCCGGTAGGTGCTGCGCAGGGCCGCGTAATAGTCGAGCGAGGTGCGCTTGAGTTCCTCGATCTGATCGAGGTTGCGGGCATAGATATCGACCCCCTCGACCCCGGTCCGGATATAATTGACATAATTCAGATTCTCGGAGCGCAGGATCCAGAAAATCGGATCTATGAGGATATCGACCGCCAGGCCGATGCCGTCGCGCGGGCTCGAGGGCCCGAAAATCGGCAGGACAAGATAAAAGCCTTCGCCGACCCCGTGCGTGGCCAGGGTCTGGCCGAAGTCCTCGTCGTGACTTTCGACGCCCAGCCTTGTCGCGACGTCGAACAGGCCGCCGATGCCGAGCGTCGTATTGAGCACAAAGCGCAACAGGGTATTGCCGGCCCGCTTGCCCTCGCCCTGCATTACATCGTTGCCGAAAATGACCGGCGATCTGAGATTATGGAGAAGGTTATAGACACCCTTGCGGGCCGGGGCCGGCAGCACCGCCCGGTAGGTCTTGGCGACCGGGGTGAGGATGACCCTCTCGAAGCCGCGGTTAAACTTTAATATTTGCCGGTTCATGGGCTCCAGGGGATCGTTAATCTCCTTGTAATAGCGCTGGGCCTCCAAATCGCCGGCAGGCGGCTTGGTGGCGCAGGCGCCGAGCGCCAGGGCGATCGCCACGAGGGCCAGAACGCAGGTCCGCGGCCGGCCGATCGATGGGGAATGCGAAGCCATTGTCATGGGGCCTTTTCCATTACAAAGCGGGCCAAATCGTGACCATCGGATGCTAGTTTGGGGGGCCCGGGATGGCAAGGGGCCAGCCAGCCGCGGGCCGTCCATTGTTATGGCTTTGTCCGGGTCCCTCATGTAATAAGCTCCTAAGAACCCGGTCGGCGCGGCAGCCGCCCGGAGGCATGGAAGCTTGGTATGAGCGAGCGGCACAAGCGGTTCGAAGCGATCTTCAACGGGATGCATCTGGCCATCCTGGTGGTCGATCCGCAAAGCGAGATCATCACCGACGCCAATCCGGCCGCCCAAGATCTCCTGGCCCGGCCGACCGCGGCGCTGGTCGGTCAAAAAATCGCCGAGATCCCTCTCGAGGACTCGCTCAAACTGCGTCAGCTTATGCAGAAGGCGAGCCGCCAGGGCGACGCCTGCAGCGAGACCCTTCATTGCCTAGGCGCCGACGGCAAGGTCCTGCCGGTCGAAATATACGCGGCGCTGCTCGAGCGTCCGAGACGGCGCCTGATCATGCTGACGCTGCGCGATGTAAGCGCCACCAAAGAAGCTCAGATGAAGCTCATGCAGGCCCGCGACGCGGCGGAATTTTCGAACCGCGCCAAATCTCAGTTTCTGGCCAATATGAGCCACGAGTTGCGCACCCCGCTAAACGCCATCAACGGCTTCGCCCGGATCATGGCCGACGGGCTGTTCGGGCCGCTCGAGAACGAGAAATACGAAGAATATATGCAGGACATTATCGACAGCGGCGCGCACCTGCTGTCGATCATCAACGATATCCTCGACATTTCGAAGGTCGAGGCCGGGCAGATGGACCTGCGGGAGGAAAAAACCTCGCTGCCGGAGGTCGTCCAAGCGGCCGTGGCCCTGGTCGGCAACCGGGCCAAGCAGAGTGAGCTGACGCTGTCCACGGCGCTCGACGAAGCACTGCCGTCATTATGGGCCGATCCACGGGCCCTCAAGCAGATTGCGCTCAATCTTCTTTCGAACGCCATCAAGTTTACGCCCCGCGGCGGCGAGATCGAATGCGGGGCAAGGCTCGAGGCCGACGGCTCGATGCTTTTGTACGTGGCCGATACCGGGGTCGGCATCCCCGAAAAGGACTATCAGACGATCTTTGAACCTTTTTCGCAGCTCGACCATGATCTGGCGGCCGAGGCCGAGGAGGGCACCGGTTTGGGTCTGGCGCTGTGCAAACAGCTGGCCGGCCTGCACGGGGCCGAGATCGGCGTCATCAGCGAGGTCGGCAAAGGCACCGCGGTCAGCGTTAAATTCCCGCCCGAGCGGACCATCTCCGGCCGCTCAAAGGGCGGCGAAGGCCCGGCCGCTTAAACCTTTCGACGATTTTTGCACCGCCCCTGCATCCACAGTCGCCCGCCGCGCATCCCAATGAGTGAAGAAACGAAAAACAACAACCCTATACCGAAGTCCGAAAGGCACTTCGTCGGGGAGAGAAAACCGCGGCGCCAAGACCGCCCTCCCCGAATAACTTGAAGAGGATAAAAAAATGGGCATCGAAGCATTGATCCCAATCACAGCCTTGCTGGCCACGGCCGGCGTGATCGTGGCTTATTTCTACTTTGGCCACAAGACCAAGGACGGCGTGCGCCAAACCCTGCAGACGGCGCTCGAAAGCGGCAAGGACCTGCCGCCAGATATCATGAAGAAACTGGCCATCGGCGTGCGCAATCGCTCGGCCGATCTCAGGCGCGGCATTATCTTCGCGGCCATCGGTCTGGCGGCCATCGGCCTCGGCATCCTGGTCGACGACGGCGACGCCTTCAGGGAAATTGCCGGCGGCGCCCTGTTTCCCTTGTTTGTTGGTTTGGGCTATCTTCTGGTCTACAAATTAAATCCGGACCAGGAAGACTAGGCGGTCATGGCGGCAGCGCCGATGATGGAGCCTTGTCGATGGCAAAGTTATGGGCGATCCCGACCAGCAAGATCTCGCAGCCGTTCTGACCGACGGCAATTTGAAAGCGTTCGGGCGGCTGGTCGAGAAATACCAGTTGCCCGTCCGCGGTTTCTTGTTGCGGCTGGTGAAAGGAGACCATGCCTTGGCCGATGATCTGGCACAGGATACGTTTCTGACCGCCTTCCGGCGGATCGAGACCTTTGGCGGTCACGGCAAGTTTTCGTCCTGGCTGTTCCAGATCGCCTATCGGTCCTTCCTGCAAAACTTGAGGAAAGCGGGCAAGGCTACCGAAGTGCCACTCGACGAGGCCGAACTGCCGCCCACGGCGCCGCGCGATCCAACCGCGGCGATCGATCTCGAGAGGGCCTTGGCCAGCCTGCGCGGCGAGGAGCGGACGGCAATCACCATGTGCTATACCTACGGCCTGACCCACAGCGAGGCCTCGGCGATCCTGGGCTGGCCTTTGGGTACGGTCAAGTCGCATATCGATCGGGGCAAGGTGAAGCTGCGAACCCTTTTGATAACCGGGCCGGCGGAAGCGAATTCATGATGACCACGAAGCCGCATAAAGGCGATCGCCTGGAGGCGCTGTTAAAGCGGCTGCCGCCGCTCAAGGATAATCCGGACTTTGCGGCGGCTGTCATCTCCACCTTGCGCCGCGGTCATCTGATCCGGGCCGGGGTGATCACCGGTTCGGCGCTGGCCGGCCTGGCGGCCATGCTCGCCCTGGTGCCCTTTGACGTGATCGGCGAGTTCCTCTCGCTGCTCGGTACCTGGAGCAGCAGCATCGACATTACGGCGCCCAAGATTTCGTTCGAGAATGGTATCGGCACGGCGGTGATTATAGGATTGTTCCTGATTTCGCTGATGGCCACCCAGGACGCTTGAAGCGACGGCCTATTTGAGCGCCTGATCCAGATCTGCGATCAGATCGTCAACGTTCTCGATACCCACCGAAAGCCGTACCAGACCGTCCGAAATGCCGAGCTTGGCCCGTTCCTCGGGCGGCACCGAGGCATGGGTCATGATCGCCGGGTGATCGACCAGGCTTTCGACCCCGCCCAGGCTCTCGGCCAGCGCAAAGACCTGGCAGCGCTCGAGGAAACGTCGCGACGGCTCAATCCCACCCTTGATCTCGAGGCTGATGATGCCGCTGAAATTGCTCATCTGGCGCTTTGCCAGCTGGTGCTGGGGGTGCGAGGGCAAGCCGGGATAAAGCAGGTTTTCGATCTTCGGGTGGGCCTCGAGCCACTGGGCCACGGCCATCGCGTTCTCGGCGTGCCGTTCCATGCGCAGGGGCAGCGTCTTGAGCGCTCTTAGGGCCAGGAAGGAATCGAACGGTCCGGCGATGCCGCCGACCGCGTTCTGGAGGAAAGCCAGTTTTTCCTGCAATTCCGGATTTTCGCCGACCACCAGGGCGCCGCCGATCATATCCGAATGACCATTGAGATATTTGGTCGTCGAATGGACCACCATATCGATCCCGAACTCGATCGGCCGCTGGGCCACCGGGGTGGCGAAGGTATTATCACAGACGGTCAGAATGCCGCGTGGCTTGGCGAATTTGGCCACCGCCTCGAGATCGACGATCCGCAACAGCGGATTGGACGGCGTCTCGACCCAGATCATCCGGGTCTGGTCGGTGACCGCCTCTTCGAGCGCCTCGGGGCGGGTCAGATCGGCGTAAGTAAATTTCAGCCCCGACGAGCGCTGGCGGACATTGGTGAACAAGCGGTAGGTGCCGCCGTACAAATCGTCGAGCGCCACCAGGTGATCGCCCGAATCGAGAAGCTCCAGGATGGTGGCCGTAGCCGCCATGCCCGAAGCAAAGGCGTAGCCGGCGGCGCCGCTCTCGAGATCGGCGATGCAGCGCTCGAAGGCCATGCGGGTCGGGTTCTGGCTGCGCGAATATTCGTAGCCCTGATGGACGCCGGGGCTGGTTTGCACGTAGGTCGAGGTGGCGTAAATCGGCGTCATGATGGCGCCGGTGGAGGGATCAGGCGACTGGCCGGCGTGGATGGCGCGGGTGGCCATGCCGGCCCGGTTCTTTGTCGGCTTTTTCGGATAGCTCATGATTCGGCCTTGCGTAATTGCCCGCGCAAATACGTGAGCACGTCGATGCGTGAAATCAAGCCCAGAAATTCATCCCCTTCGGTGATCAGCGCCACGTTACCGCCTTCGAGGGCCGGCAGAATCTCGTCGAGTTGGGCCGAGGGCGCGAAGACCGAGATGTCGGTGCGCATCGCCTCTGCGACGCTCACCTTGAAGCCTTCGATGCCCGGCGCGGTCGCCTTGAGGATGACGTTTTCGTCCACGAGGCCGACCAGCTTGCCGTCCTCCCCGAGAACCGGCAACTGGCTGACGTCGTAAAGTTTCAACTGATTATAAGCCGTCAGCAGCGTATCCGCCGGCCGCGCCACGACCACCCCGCGGTCCTTGTGACGGCGCGAGATGAGATCGTAGATATTGCCTTTTTCGTCGCGCTTCAGGAGCCCCTGATCCATCAGCCAATAATCGTTGTAGGCCTTCGAGAGATATTTATTCCCGGTATCGGCGACAAAAGTGACGACCCGTTTGGGCGCCGATTGCTCGCGGCAATAGCGCAGCGCGGCGCCGAGCAGCGTGCCGGTCGAGGTGCCGGCCAATATTCCTTCCCTCAACAGCAATTCGCGGATCACCGCCAGCGCCTCGGCATCGGGGATCACATAGGCGCCGTCGATCAGCGAAAGATCCATATTCGGCGGGATATAGTCTTCGCCGATGCCTTCGATGACCCACGAGCCGACCTCGCTGGCCGGGCTGCCGGTGGCCACCGCCTCGGCCAGGACCGAGCCCTCGGGATCGGCCAGGATGATCTTGGTCCCGGGCGAGTGTTTCCTGAAAAACCGCCCCAGCCCGGTGATCGTGCCGCCCGAGCCGACGCCGACGAAGATGGCGTCGACCTGGTGTTCCATCTGCTCCCAGATCTCCGGCGCCGTGGTGGCTTCGTGGGCGTCCGGATTGGCCGGGTTCGAAAACTGGTCGACGAAGAAGGAATTGGGAATCTCGGTGGCCAGCCGTTGGGCCATGTCGGCGTAATATTCCGGGTGGCCTTTCTTGACGTCGGAGCGGGTCAGGATGACCTCGGCCCCCATGGCCCGCAGGTGCAGGATCTTGTCCTGGCTCATCTTGTCGGGGATCACCAGGACCAGCTTATAGCCCTTCTGGGCCGCCACCAGGGCCAAGCCGAGCCCGGTGTTGCCGGCCGTGGCTTCGATAAAGGTGCCGCCGGGGGCGATATCGCCGTGGCGCTCGGCCGCCTCGATCATCTCGATGGCCATGCGGTCCTTGACCGAGCCGGCCGGGTTCTCGCTCTCGAGCTTGACGAACAGTTGGCACGGGCCCGTGTCCATGCGTTTCAGCTCGAGCATCGGCGTGTTGCCGATGCGCTCCAGAATATTGCTCACCGGGGCCGGAGGTTGGGTCATGGGCGGTCTGCCTGATCGATTTGATCTGTTTTTCGAGGGGCGTTGCGGGACCCCGAATACCGCTCGGACCTACATAGGCGAGATGCACAGATCGCGCAAGTGATGGGGGGAGTTGGGAAAAAGGAAATGGTGGGCGCGGCTGGGATTGAACCAGCGACCCCTTCGATGTCACCGAAGTGCTCTCCCACTGAGCTACGCGCCCTTTAAGCAAGGGGATGCCACGCCGTGGCGAGGCGGTCCATGTATAGCGATTGGCGGCAGTCGTGCAAGACGAAAATTCCTGGCCGCTCGATACAGCCCGCAGGGTCGGCCGCTGATCGAAAATCGCTTGCCAGTGGGGGACCAGCCTTGCTAGCCATCTACCTTGAGGCACAAGGATTTGCAGATGATAAAAAGACTGGGCAAAAGCCGCCAGGAAAAAACCTCCGCCAGGCCGCCGTTCGAGATCATCGAACCCGGGAGGCTCGAAGGCCCGGTTGTCTTCGCCTCGCCGCACAGCGGCCGCTTTTACCCCCAGGCCCTGCGCCGGGCCTCGATCCTCGACCGGCGCTCCTTAAGAGCCTCGGAGGACGGCTATGTGGACCGGCTTCTCGAGGCTGTGCCGGCGGCCGGCCTGCCGGTCCTTAGAGCGCTCTACGGACGCGCCTATGTGGACCTCAACCGGGCCGCGGACGAGCTGGACCCGGCGATGTTCGAGGATCTTCCGGCCAATCTTAGCATCCGGCCGACCGACCGGGTGGCGGCCGGCTTCGGGGTGGTGCCAAGGATGGTCGCCAGCGGTCGGCCGATCTTCGCCGGTCGCCTGCCTTTTGCCGTAGCGCAAGCCCGCCTCGAAGAGGTGCACGTGCCCTATCACCGCGCCCTTGAAGAGCTCATGGACCGGGCCGCCGAGCGCTTCGGATTCGCGGTTCTGATCGATTGCCATTCGATGCCGTCGCACCGGGCGATTCTCGATGACGGGCTGAACAGCCGCCACGGCTCGCAGAGCGCCGAGCCGGATATCGTTTTGGGGGATCGCTTCGGGTCCAGCTGTGCGCCCGAATTGCGCCTGGCCATGGCCCGTCATTTCCGCGACCGCGGCTACCGGGTGATCCGCAACCAACCCTACGCCGGCGGCTATTGCACCGAGGCCCACGGCCGGCCGGCCGAGGCTCGCCATGCAATCCAGCTCGAGATTAACCGCCGGCTCTATCTGCACGAGGCCAGCGGGCGGCTGCGGGCCGAGGGTACGCGGCGGCTCCAGGAATGCCTCGGGGAACTGGCCCAAAGCCTGCGCCACCTGGACCTGGCGGGTCAATTGCCGCTGGCTGCCGAATAGCCGGGTCGGCCGCAGGCCAAGCCAAAAAAAACGGCCACACGCTCGGGGGCAGTGTGGCCGCAGTTCAGGGAGGAAACGCCCACGAGGGGCATTTATGTGCCGAAGTACTTGGGGGGCAATCTCCGGCACACTCTTATATGTAATCCTTAATGATTAAGATTCAATGACCGTCCAGGGGCCCTGGAATTCCTGGCCGTCCTGGCCCTCGGACGGCACCCAAGGGGCGATCTTGCGGCGATCGACCGGCCGTGAAATAGAAAATCAAATCCGCCCCGGCGGCGCCTGGGGCGCAAACCGGCTTGGCAACCCGCTGACTTTGCGTGTAGGGAAGAAACACCCGATGGCCTGGAGGCAACGATGGAATTTCAGATCGATTTTGGCGACCCCCTGTTGCGCTCGCTGCTGTTGCCGTTTCTGGCGGCGCTGGCCGGCTGTGGCATCGTCCGCCTGTTGGCCGGCGAGTGGCGCGGCATGGTGCACGGCGGTCTTGGAATCGGCCTCGGGTTTCTGGCCTTCATTCTTTTGCGGTACGGTTTCGTCGGCTGGCCGGTCGAGGACGCCATCCATATGTTGGGGCTGGTGGTAATCGGCGCCATGCTGGCCGGCGCCATCCTGGACGAGATGGAACCGCCTGAATCCGCGGTCACCTTTATACATGTGGCGCTGCCCTTCGGGCTGGTATTCTGGCTCGGCAACGAGATCGAAGGCGAAAAACTCACGACCAGCGTCGCCATCATCTACGGGGCCCTGACAATCGGCGGTTTCTGGGTGCTGCAAAGGCTCGAGCAGGACCGCGACGAGGGACTGGCGCCGCATCTGGGCGCCGCCCTCGGACTGGGTGCGCTGGCCCTGGCGGCGATGGTGCGCGACAATTCCCTGGACGAACCGGCGGCCGCAATGGCGGCGGCGATTCTCGCCTTCGGGCTGATCAACTGGCCGCGCCAACGCCTGCCCTGGGGAGCCGGGACGGGATTTATTGCCGGTCTTGGATTTGTCGCCGTGGCCACCCTGATGATCTTCTCAGACCCGGCCCTGAAAATTCCCGTGGCCCTCAGCTTTCTGGCCTTTATCGCCTCGCCGGCGGCGCAGAAATATTTCCCCACCAAGCCGGCCTTCGAGCCCTTCGTGCAGATCCTCTTCGGCCTGGTGGCGGTAATGCTTTCGGGGCTCGCCGCCTACCTGATCTGAGAGGCGAAAATCACCCGAGCAATTTCGTAAGGCAGGGAATCGGCACGGGCCATCGACATGTTCGAAAGCGCTATGACCCCGAGATCCTGCTTGGGATAATAGATCAGCCAACTCGACCCGCCGCCCTCGTGTCCGACATGAAAGCGGCCGCGCGAGGTCACGTAAGCGTACCAGCCGATGCCGTAAAACGGATCGTCAAGCACCCCCTGGCCGACCGCAGACCACATTTCGTCGCGCAGTCGGGGCGCCAGAAACGGGCCTGAGCGCAAGGCGATAATAAGCTTTGCCATATCGCGCACACTCATATCGGCACCGCCAGCCGTAAAGGTCTCGGGTCCAAAATCACTGATATGGTTGACCAGCTTTCCGTCCACCCATTCATAATTGAGCCGATGGGGACCAGGGATCAGGCGCTTGACGCCACTGAAGGCGCTGTCACCAAGACCCAGAGGCTCAAAGATCCTTTCCTTGGCGATCTCTTCGTAGGCTTTGCCCTCGACCGCCTCCATTACTCTTTGGGCCAGCGCGTAGCCGACCAGCGAATAGGACCAATCGTGGCCCGGTTCGAACTCGAATGGCCTGTTGAGCGACCATGCGAGTTTTTGACTGGGGCTCATGGCCTCGCGTTCTTCGGCCGGCAGGTTCTTGAAGGCTTTGCTGCGGTAATGGTCCTCGATTCCGTGGGTGTGGCTAAAAAGCTGCCGCAAGGTCACCTGCGAGGCGGCTGCCGGCAGGCCTTCAATATAATCCGCCGGGGTCTTGTCCAGATCGAGACGGCCGTCGGCGACCATAAGCATGGCCACCGTGCCGGCCAGAATCTTGGACACCGAAGCTATCGCCCAGACGGTTTCGGGCCCGGCCTCGATTTGCGCTTCCAGGTTTGAAAAGCCGTAACCACGGTCGAACCGCACGACGCCCTTGTCGATCACCGCGAGGGCAAGACCTGGAATATGTTTTTCGTCCATTGTGCGCTTGACGATCGCCTCGATCTGCGCCTCGACGCTCGCCGGGCGCTCGATAAACTTCGGCTTATAAGTCTGATAGCGTATGTCCTCGGACAGCTTGCCGTCGGCATAAGAGAGGATGCGGGTCGGCAAAAGCAGGCCGTCAAATTCCCGATAATCGCTGAAAATGTCGGTGACCGGCGTGCCCGCCGCTTCGAAGACGCGCTTGTGGGGCAGCCAGGTTGCGCGGTCGACGAACAGCCGATAGGGAACCAGATCTCGGGGTGCGATGCGAATGACCGCGTAGGTCTTTCCGTTCTCGCTCACATCGTCCTCGGCCCTGATCCGCACCTCGCCGAGCCCGTGCCAAGCCCGACGTGCCAGAACGAACCACCAATCGCGCCATATGAAAGAGCGGATCCAGTCGGCACTGCCTTTTTCGGCGTCAACATATTCCTTCTGGCCGGCGCCCCGGGCGCGCACGCCGGCGTTCGAGAGCTCCAAAACCTGGTCACCATCGTCGGTTCTGACCGTAATCCGCACCAGATCGGGCAGCACCACCTCCTGGCGCATGGCGATCGCCCGGCCAGCGGCCTTTGCCATGACGGTCAGCGTCCGTTCGAGAGAGACCGCCTCGAGCCTTCGATAACGCTCGAGGCCGCCGGTCGCTTCGCTCACTTTGTCGAGCACCTCGGTGGCCGTCGCCGAAGCCCCGGGTGCGGTCACGACGACCAGCCAAAAGCCGATCAGACTCGCGATGATTTTTTTCATTTTGCGCTCCGTGTTCGCTATCGTGTTCTGGCTATTCCGAGAAGACTAGTCCTGGGCGCCGCGACATCAAGCGCCCTGCGGCGAGATGCGCCCCTAAGGGCCAGGTTGGGCGTCGCTGACGACGAACCGGAGACGAATGGGAAAAAGAATCAAGCCTTCAGACCGAAGCGCCGACGGATGGATTCGCGATAGGAACGGCTCGAGGAAATTTTTGAACCATCACTCAGATGCAGGAGAAATTCTCCTTTCGAGCCGGCCTCGATCTGGCTGACCATTTCCACGTTTACGATGGCCGAGCGGTGGATCCGCAAAAACCGGGCGGGGCCCAGCAAGTCCTCAATCGCGGTTATGGTGGTCCGTTTGAGAAACTCCCTACCGGCGGCACGGATATGCACATAATCTCCTGCCGCCCGTACCGCAGCGATTGTATCAACCGCCAGCGGCACCATTTTGCCACCGGTCTCGACGGTGATCCGCCGATCAGGCCCGGGCCGCTTCGAGGTCGCCGTCTCCTCCGCCACTTTCAGAATGCCGCTCGGCCCGAACAGTTGCAGATACAAAAGCGACCAGACCAGAAAGACGAGGGTCAGGTTGAGCGCCCCGCCGAAATAGACCGTGGCGTCCAAGGTGCCGAAATCCGCCCCCAGCTGCATCGCCGTGATCGGGTTGATAACCGAGGTCGTGGCGATGGCCATCACGAAGCATACCAAGCCAATCAGGATCAGCCGGCGCCCTAGGCCGCCCTTTAAGAGGCGCGGCAAAAAAAGCGACAAAAAGAACGAGGTCATAAAACCGGCGATTGGAAAATAGACATTGCGCGCCAGCGCCGCCTGCCAGTTCATCTGCCAAAGCCCCGAAACAAAGAGCGCCAGGCCGGCCACGGCCCAGAACGAGACCTGAAAGATCCAAAAGGCGCGTTCCTTGATCATTGTATCGATTCTCTATGATGATCAGGTCTTATAACCCAACTTTCAAACATTGCCCGGTAATAACGCTTGAATCCGGCCATCGACGCCCTACCTTGAGAAATGACTCTGGGGAGAGCGGGCGTTTGCTTGCCGCCGGTGTTGACCGGTGGCAGGACAACGGCACGAGGTAGCGAAATGCGACTTCTCTTGGCGATCTTTCTTCCATTCCTGGTCTTTTTCACTATAGGCCGCCCCTTGGCCGGCATTGTTTGTCTGATATTGCAATTTACGCTGATCGGCTGGATCCCGGCCGCCCTATGGGCGGTCTACGCCCTGAGTGAATTCAATACGGACCGCAAAATCGACGATGAATTGCGCCGCTACTGAAAATGATAGTTGATCGGCCCGGCGGGCCGCGGCGGTGATGCCGCGGGGCGACGTGTCTTTTCGTGTTCGTTCAATTTGGGAGGCTACAAATGGGTATCATTGGTTTTTTGATTGCCGGTCTATTGGCCGGGTTCCTGGCCGGCAAGTTCATGAAGGGCGAAGGCTTCGGCCTGATCGGCAATCTGGTGGTCGGCGTTTTGGGCGCCATGATCGGCGGCTTTCTGTTCGATATTATCGGGTTTCATGCTTTTGGCTTCGTGGCCAAACTTATCGTCGCCTTCGTCGGCGCAGTGATTCTTCTGTGGGTGGTCGGAAAGGTCAGGAAGTAGCCGGTTGGCGAGCCGAGGACGCCCCTGACGCCAACCAGATCTCGAGTTGTCGATCGAAGGCGGCCAGAAACTGGTCGCGGTATTCGTCGCGCTCGTTGAGAATTTCGTGCCGCGCCCCTTCGATCCTTAAAAACGTGGCCCTGGGCAGACGCCCTGCGAAGGCCTGCTGGCGAACGTTGTCCACCAATCGGTCGGCGCCGGCCTGGACGATCAATATTGGGGTCTGGATCGCCTCCGGGTAGCCAGGGGCGTTGATCTCGGCGATCGAGGTCATGGCCGCATCGAGCCAGCCGTAGGTGACGCCGCCGAGCGCCAGATCTGGATTTTGCCCGATCCAGCGATGTTCAATCTGAAAGCGCTCGGGATCGGAGGTCAAAAGCCGCATGTTCGCAGCGGAACGCTGAATGGCCCCGTAATTGGTCTGTCCGGGGGCATAAGTTTTGCCGAAGCCGAAGGTTATGGCCAGCCGCGCCAGGCGCCGGGTCAGCCACCGTCCAAAGGGGGCGAAGATCAGGCCGATCATTGGCGCACTCAGGACCGCACCATCGACCCGGCCCGGATAATCGTGCAGATAACGCAGCGCCACATGGGCACCCATCGAATGGCCCAGGATGATCCGCGGCCCTCCGAGGCGTCGGGTTTCCAGCTCCTCGATGAAGCGCTTCAGGTCTTCCGCCAGGGGCGCAAAGCTGGTCAGATGATGTTTATGGCGGTTCGGAAGGGGTCGCCCGGACAGCCCGTGGCCGGGCCAATCCATGGCTGCAATCCAAAATCCGCGGGCCAGCAGGTCATCAACCGTCTCGGAGTATTTCTCGATAAACTCGCTGCGTCCCGGCAATAATATGATGCCGCCGTGACGGCTGGCGTCAGGCGCCGGCCAGATCACATATCGAATTGGCGTACCGTCGGAGGCCGCGAAAAAGGCGTCTTCGCCCCCCTGGCACTGTAAGGGCCGCGGCTCCGAGGCGCCGGCCGGCTTGGCTTCGGCGTCTTCACTCAACTGACTTCACTCCTATCGACAAGTCGGTGCGAACCTAGGATAGCTCTGGTCCGGCAACAAGCGGGCCGGATTGTGCAATTTCGTGGGAAAGTAGCGGCCGGCCATGAAATCCTCGAAAAATCAAGCATGCGGTGCCAACGGAGAAACCCACCGAAAGTCAAAGCTGGCAAGCAAAACGGCCCGAGTTCGTGTGATTGGGCGGCCCAATCCGGCGCTCAATTTCGTTAACACTTTATTCATACATGGGGCGAATACTGCTGCCAGTAAATTCAATGAGCTGGAGTTATGATGATGTTGAAGATTATTCGCAAACTTAGCAAGAGCAAGAAAGCAGCCACCGCCATTGAGTACGGCCTGATTGCCGCTCTGATTGCGGTTGCCGCGATCGCTGCTATGACGGCGCTCGGTGAATCCCTTACGACCATTTTCTATGGTATTTCGAGCACCCTGAGTGATGCCACCCCGAGCGCCCTTTAAGCTCGTTTGACGTCACGAACATAAACTAATCGACTTTTATGGCCCTTGGTTCATTTATGGACCAGGGGCCATAATCCTTTCCGGGCCATCCGAACGAACCGCGCTCAATCACAATATCAAAACCGGAAACGGGCACAATATCAAAACCGGAAACGGGGTTTGACGGCCTCTATCCATAAAATTTACCTATAATTTCGATCAACTCGGTGTTTACCCGGTTGCTCGATCCTGTTTTGATCGCAGCGGCCCAAGACTTCACCGAAAGGCGTGAGGGATACGCTGGAACTGCTCACAGAGCCAAGCCAGAGCATGCGGGGCCGCCACGGCCATCGGATCTGGCCTGTTCGAGGCTCTGATTTCGGTTGTTCCAGTCGCCGCCTTGACGACGATTGGAGACTCGCTCTGGATCGTATTTGGGGAAATCACAAATACGCTTTAAAGGGTGCCAAAGGCACTCCCCGAGCCTGCAGATCGGGGAGTTCATGCGATAACCACAGGATATCGCGGCCATAGAATCTGAATGAAAGATACTCTCTTCTTGGGGTCAGGCCGCGCAGTGTAATAATTGTCGGCATTTGGAGTATCGACAGGCGGCCCCAGCAATTTTGCTGGCAAGAACCTGGGCTGCCGGATAGTGTGGAAAATATGATGACGGTTGGTACGATCACTTTTGGAATGCTTTTCGCCGTCGCTGCTTTGCTGGTATTGGCGGCCGCATCCGACATTCGCTCATTTGAAATTCCAAACTGGATTCCGGCCACGATTGTCGGTCTGTACATTGCCTACGTCATTATAAGGAACGTGATTTACCCCGAATTTGGCGCCGTTGCCTGGCTGCCCGCCGTCGGTGCGGCGGCGTTGGTATTGTTTGTCTTCACCGTATTGTTCGCTCGCGGCCTTATCGGCGGCGGCGACGTCAAGCTTTTGACCGCGGTATCGCTGTGGGTCGGTTTTTCGATGCTGATCAATCTGCTTTTCTGGACCAGCGTCGGAGGTGGTCTTTTGGCCCTGTTCCTGCTAATTAGGCACAAATATCTTTCTCCGCCATTGGGGAGCGGGAAGGAAAATATTCGAAAAGCGGAAATTCCCTATGGAATTGCAATCGCTTTTGGGGGAATATTAACGGGATTTCAAATGGTTAGATTGGGTGAGCTTAGTTTGCCGTAGGATACAGAATCGTGGTTGGCGCATTCTGCCCTTGATGTGGGAGGAGAAACCATGAATGCACGTGGAATCATTCTAATAGTGGTGGCGCTCGTTTTGGCCGGGTTGGCCGCTTTCTTCGCAAGATCCTACCTTGTCGGCACGCCGGATGTGGTTGCCGAGGCCGCCAAGGGCCCCAAAGTCCTCATCGCCGCGCGCGATCTGCCGATCGGCAAGATCATCGCGGACAAGGATTTTGAATGGCTGGATTGGCCCGTCGAGACGGTTCACCCCGGATATGTTCTGGCTAACCAGAAGAAGATGTCCGACTATTTCGGCTATGTTGTGCGTAGCAGCATGGTCATTGGCGAGCCGATCACGGTGGCCAAGCTGGTCCAGCAGGGCGATCGCGGATTTATGGCCGCCATATTGAAGCCGGGCATGCGGGCAATCACCATTCCGATCACCCGGATCACCGGCGTTGGGGGTTTTCTTTTTCCCGGCGACCGGGTCGACGTTCTCCTAAGCCGAACCAAGACCGACGATAACGGGATTGTCCGCCAGGTTACCGAGACCGTGTTTCGCAATATTCGGGTTTTGGGGACCGGCCTGCGGTCCAGCGACGCCAAGGGCACGCCACCGAGGCTGGCCAAAACGGCGACGATCGAGGTAACGCCGACGCTGGCCGAGAAGTTCAGGGTTCTGCAGCGCTTAGGCGGCATAACCCTGGCCCTGAGGAGCATCGCCCGCGATCAGGATCCGGAAACCGGCGAAATGATCCTCGATAAAAATGAGGAAATCTCGGAGGTCAAGAGCATGTCCTGGGACGCCGAAGTGAGTTCGCTGGTCGAGCCCTTGGAGATCGGCAAACAACGCATAAAGATAACAATCAACCGGGGCCGCCAGAGAGAGGTCCTCGAGTTCAAGCGGGACAAAAGATGATGTTGGAGAGGAAGATGCAAGGACTTGCCTGTCGGAGGACGATCGCAACCGCGCTTCTTCTGACCATCACGAGCTTTTTGGTAGCTTCGGAAACCGCCCAAGCGCAGCAAGGCGCGACCATCGTACGGCAAGGGGGCGTGGATCTCGAGATTGACATCCATCGAGGAATCCTCTTGCGGCTCGATCGGGACGCCGAAAATATCTTTATCGTCAACCCAGCGATCGCCGACGTCGACGTCAAGTCGCCGCGGCTAATTTATGTCTTCGGTCGCGCGGTCGGTGAAACGACGATCTACGCCATCGACGAGAACGAGGAGGTTATTTACAGCGCCGGCGTGGTCATACGGCAGAATTTCGATGAGGTTCTCGATGCCTTGGCCCGCCTGCTGCCCGACGCCACGCTAACCGTCGAGATGATCCGCGGCAACATTATCCTGAGCGGATACGTCAGATCTCCCGAAGAAGTCGAGATTGCGGAGAGGTTGCTGGGGAAGGCGATCGGACAGAACCAAGAGCTGATCAACCGCGTCAAGATAACCATGCCGACGCAGATCAATCTGCGGGTCAAATTTGCCGAGGTCACCCTCGGTGTCCTCAAGCAGCTTGGTTTCCGCCAAACCGCTTCACTGTCGACCGGCAATCTGGGGCTCGACTTTATATCGGGTGGCGGCGGCTTTTCGACTTCGGAAAGCGGATTTGGAATTCTGGGGGCCTTTAGCGGGGATCGTTTTAACCTCGGAATCGCGCTCGACGCGCTGGAGACCGAGGGGTATCTGTCGACTCTGGCGGAACCCAACCTGACCACGCTTTCAGGGGAAACGGCGAGTTTTCTGGCCGGTGGCGAGTTTCCGGTCCCGACCACGGACCGCAATGGCCAACGCATAATCCAGTTCCGGAAATTTGGCGTACAATTGGACTTCACGCCGGTTATTCTGTCGGAAAACCTGATCAATTTGCGAGTGACCCCGGAGGTCAGCCAGCTTACCAACCTCGGCGCAGTCGTAATCGATGGTATTACCGTGTTTGGTCTGACCACGCGGTCCGCGAATACGACCGTCGAATTGGCGAGCGGCCAAAGTTTCGCCATCGCCGGACTGTTGCAGAGCAGCCTGGTGCAGGACAAATCGAAGTTTCCGTTGCTGGGGGATCTGCCGATCCTCGGAGCCCTGTTCCGTTCCGACCAGTTCAGGCGCGAGGAGACCGAGTTGGTGATTGTGGTGACGCCATACATTGTGCGGCCGTTTGACGCCCGGCAAATGGTATTGCCGACCGACGGCCTGCAAAATCCATCCGATGTCAGCCGGTATTTGAAAGACGGCCATTTGACCAATCAGGCGCGGCCTGGCGCGCGCCTCCAGAAATCTGGCCCGGGCGTCGGCCTCAGGGGCAGCGCCGGGTTTAGGCTCAAGAGGTAAAGGGGAAAATGATGCGGGACGAATGGGAAATTAAGAAAATCGCCATCGCAGTATCCTTGGCACTTAGCCTCGGGGCCTGCGTGCCCTCATTGGCTCAGTATTCGGGCACCTCGGAATTGAAGCGCAACGAGGTCACGATGGTGCGCCTGAAGCATACCGTGAATTTTGATTCCGGAATGGCTCTGGACGCAGTGGAGCAGGCTGCGATCGAGGATTTTCTGGCGCTGAACAGGGTTGGCTACGGCGACGTTCTGTCGCTCGATCTCGGTGACGTCGGCGATCCAGATGAAATGGTCAATCAATGGTACGCGGTCTATGAATATTTGAAGACCCACGGCATTCACCTGCAACCGGAAGCGCCGATTACCGGTGCGGCGCCGGCCAGCGGCTCCGGTATCCTGATCGTTGAACGCTATATCGTCAGTATACCGGTATGCGAAAAATATGCCGACGGACCGGATCCCAATTGGGCCAATGCCACATCGCCTTGGTACGGTTGTACGACCACCGCTCTGTTGGGCCTGATGATTGCCGACCCGGCGGACCTCATCGACGGAAACCCGGAGGCACCGCCAGATGCCGAAAAAATGGCCAAGGCGATCAGGGAGCTTTACCGGCGTTCCCGGTTTGCTAGGAGCGGTGGCTCCCAAGCTGGAGGTGGCGACCGCAACTGACCGCACGAATTTGTGCGGCTTAAGGACTGGAGGCAAGTTATGGCTGCCAATGAAGGTGTGGGAGGCGACGAAAGAGCCGATTTTGCTGCTTACGTCTGTGACGAAGCCGCAAAAAAGGTCTTTGAGCCGATCGCAACTGAGAACGGATGGTCGCCGGATCACATCCACTTTGGTGGTGTGGCCAATGCTGTTCGCTCGCTGGGAGTAGTACCGTCGCCCCGTTTTCTGGTCGTTGACCTTTCTGAATCCGATGATCCACGGGCCGATATCAGTTCCCTGGCCGAGGTTTGCGAGGCTGGAACCGTGGTGCTAGCTCTGGGATCCCAGAACGATGTCACGCTGTATCGGGATCTCCTGAATTCGGGGATCAACGATTATCTGCTCAAACCTCTGACCATCGATGTATTGCGGGAGGCAACCGAGGCCGCCAAGGAAGCGCTTCATGCGCAGACCATGCCCGCTGAGGTGGCTGAGGAGGCGAGCCGTACCATCGCTGTCGTCGGTGTGCGCGGCGGCATTGGTGCCAGCTTCGTGGCCTGTAACGTTGCCTGGGTCGAGGCCAATACCTATGGGCACAAGACGGCACTCCTTGACCTCGATCTGCAGTATGGCACATCGGCGCTGACCTTTGATCTTGAGCCCGGAGCTGGGCTTGTTGATGCACTTGAGAATCCGGGCCGCATCGACAGCCTGTTTATCGAACGCGCGACCCTCAAGGAGGGCGACAACCTGTCGATTCTTGCAGCCGAAGCGCCGCTCGTAGAGCCTCTGGTGCCGGACCCGTCGGCGCTCAGCCATTTGATCGATGAGCTGCGTAATACATCTGACATCGTTTTTATTGACCTGCCGCGCAACGTCATGATCAATAACCCCTACCTTCTTGGCGAGCTGAACCAGTTGATGTTGGTAGCCGATCTGTCGCTTGCCAGCGCCAGGGACACATTAAGAATTCTGGGCTTTGCCTCCCAAACAGCACCGGATTTGGAAGTCAAAGTGATTTTGAACAAGAGCGCGGTGGGGGCCAAAAACGAGGTCGATCCCAAGGACTTCGCGGCCACAATCGAACGCCCGATCGACTTTGAGGTGCCACTCGATTCCAAATCCGTCATTATGGCCGCCAAAAAGGCCGAGCCGTTGGTCAAGTCCTTTCCAAAGGTCAAGGCTGCACAAGCCCTGGCGGCCATAGCCAAGGGTATTATGCCCGCCGCCGATGAAGAGGGGAAGAAATCCGGCTGGGCCGGATTCATGTCGAAAAAGGCAAAATGAAACCTGCAAAGTTCGGAAAAAGCGGCGTTGAGCCAAAGATCAAGAGGGTCGGTCAGTTTGGCCGAAGCGGGGCTTCACTAGCGGCTATCGCCAAAGAAGCCGGGGCCGACACTTCCGCGGATCAGGAGGCGGACGCCGCGGCCGCACCGATCGACGGCGGCGAAAGTCTTCCCCCGGCATCGACCGAGGCTCTCGAGGCCTTTACGGCACTGCTGGAAAAGCGGGTTCCGGATGTGCTGCCGGACGAGCTCGCCGAGGCGATGACCAAATCGGACATCGCCGAAGAACTCCATAGAATCGTGGCCAAGATCGCGCGGGATGAAGGTCTGTCGTTCGGGGCCGCAGATCTCGGTAATCTTCACTCCTATCTTATGGTTCAGCTGTTCCCGACCGCGACCGACGCGATCGAGGTTGAGGGCGACGAGAAAGACAAGAAAAAGAGCCGCTCGCACGAGCTCAACGCGGCCAAAGAGATCATCCAGCCGTTGCTGATGGAGCATATCGATGCCAGCGCCGCCGCCGAGTTGCCGCGCGAGGAGCTGGCCGAACAGGTGGGCGAGGTGGTCGGCGAGCTCCTGGTTCAGGAAAGGATCAACCTGAACCTGCGGGAACAGAAAGGCCTCGTTGCCCTGTTATTGAACGACATGTTGGGTTTGGGACCCTTGGAGCCCCTGCTGGCCGATGACGAGATCACCGATATCCTGGTCAACGGCTGCAATCAGATTTACATCGAACGTTCGGGCAAACTTGAATTGACCGATGTTCATTTCCGCGACGAGCGGCATCTCTTGAACATCGCCACCCGGATCGTTACCGCAATCGGCCGCCGGGTCGACGAAACCTCCCCAGTCTGCGACGCCCGCCTGGCTGATGGCAGCCGGGTCAATGTCATTATTCCGCCGCTGGCGATCGACGGCACCTCGATCTCGATCCGCAAATTCGCCAAGCAAAAGATCACGCTCGACAAGATGATCCAGCAGGCCAACATTTCGCCGGAAATGGGAACGGTCATGAAGATCGCCGCCCGCTCGCGTCTTAACATTCTCATCTCGGGCGGCACCGGCTCGGGCAAGACAACGCTACTGAACGCCCTGTCGAGAATGATCGACCTTGGAGAGCGCGTGGTGACGATCGAGGACGCTGCCGAGCTGCAGCTCCAGCAGCCCCACGTGGTACGCCTCGAGACCCGGCCGGCGAACCTCGAAGGTCAGGGCGAAGTCACCATGCGGGATCTGGTCAAGAATTCGCTTAGAATGCGGCCGGACAGAGTTATCCTCGGCGAAATTCGGGGCTCAGAAGCGGTCGATATGTTGCAGGCCATGAACACCGGCCACGATGGCTCGCTGGGAACCATCCACGCCAACCGGCCGCGCGAGGCATTGACGCGGCTTGAAAATTTGGTCGGGCTGGCCGGCATCAATCTGCCGGCCAAGGCGGTGCGGACCCAGATTTCCAACGCTCTGGATTTGATCATCCAGATATCGAGAATGCGGGACGGCATGCGGAGGGTTGTATTTATAACCGAGGTTGTGGGCATGGAGGGCGATGTGATCACGACCCAGGATCTTTTCTATTACAAGTTTACGGGTGAGACCCCGGAGGGGGAGCTGACCGGTGATTTTATATCGACCGGCGTGCGGCCGGCTTTTATCGAAAAGGCCAATTATTTCGGACTTGGCAGACCGCTGATGGCGGCGATGGGATAGCGGAGAGTCCACATGGACATAAATATCATAATTATCGGCATTTTTCTTTTGGTCTTGATCCTCGTCGGGACCATCGTTGCGGCTTTTAACATGTTGGGTTCGCCGCGCAAATTGATGCGCCAACGTATTGAGAAGTTACGCCAAAAACACTCGATGCGGCCGGAGGTCAAGTCGTCGGCGGCAAGGGCCATCAAAATCGGCACCGACGCGGCAACTCTTGAGCAGTTATTGCGCCAGATGCTGCCGCGGCGGGAAGAGCTGCAGCACAGGCTCGATCGAACCGGCAGGAAAATATCGCTAACCCGTTACGCGCTATTCTCGCTGGTCCTGGCGGTGGCGGTGACGATTGCCCTGGTATTGATGGTCGGCGCCCAGTTTGTGCTGGCCCTGCTGGTTGGCTTAATGGTTGGGCTTTTGCTGCCGCATCTGATGGTCAGCCGGATGATGAAAAAGCGCATGGACACCTTTACCAAGCTATTTCCGGATGCCATCGAGCTGATGGTCCGGGGCCTCAGATCAGGGCTTCCAGTCACCGAGACGATCAAGAACTGCGGCACCGAAATCGCGGACCCGGTGGGCATAGAGTTCCGCCGCATGTCCGACAATATCCGCCTCGGCAAGACCCTCGACGAGGCGCTTTGGGACGCCTCGAAGGTGCTCGACACACCGGACTTCAAATTCTTCGTGATCAGTCTTGCGGTCCAGAAGGAAACCGGTGGCAATCTGGCGGAAACGCTCAGTAATCTGGCAGATATTCTTCGCAGGCGCACACAGATGAAACTCAAGATCAAGGCCATGTCGGCCGAAGGAAGGGCCAGCGCGATCATCGTCGGCTCCCTGCCCTTCGTCATGTTCGGTATCATTCTGTCCATGAACTACAAATACGCCAGCGTTCTGTTTACCGACCCGAGAGCGATAATTGTTTCCATCGGTGCTATGGTCTGGATGAGTATCGGCATCTTTATCATGTCAAGGATGATTAACTTCGAGATTTAAAAATGCCTTTTGATCTACCTTTTGGAATGGATTTACTGGACCTCGCGACGTTCCTCGCGGGTTTGGCCGTCTTCGTCGGCGTCTACGCAGTCTGGACCGCCGGCCTGCAGCGGGATCCCATGCGGGCACGCATCAAGTCGCTGCAGCAACGGCGCGACGCCCTAAGAACGGGCTATATTGCAACCAAACGCCGCGAGACTCCGATCATAAAAAAGATGGACCGGATGGGGGGAATCCGTGCCTTTGTTGACAAGCTGAAGCTCTTGCAGACCTCACGATCCAAAAACCTTTCCCTGAAGCTGGCGCGGGCCGGTTATCGAAGCAAGGACGCTCTGGTCTTTTACAGTTTTGCCAAGTTTCTCTCTCCGATCGCCGGTGTAGTGGTCGCGGTTATCGTGGTTCTGGGGTTGAATGTGGTTGAAAAGCAGCTTTATCAGATGGCGACCGCACTTGGAATTGTGGCGCTCGGATATTACGCGCCGGATCTGTTTTTGAAGAATGTCGCCGATGGCCGACGCGCCGCCATTCGCAAGTCGCTCCCCGACGCGCTTGATCTTATGGTCATCTGCGCCGAGGCCGGCTTGACCCTCGACGCGGCCATGGCCAAGGTGGCGCGCGAGATGGGACCGGCCAATCCGGAGCTTGGCGATGAATTCATGCTTGCAGGGATCGAGCTGGGCTTTCTGCCCGAGCGCCGCCAGGCGCTATTGAATCTTGCCGACCGGGTCGATCTTGGATCCATCCGCAGCGTCGTCGCGACCCTGATCCAGACCGAGAAATACGGCACGCCCCTGGCCCAGTCCCTGCGTGTGCTGTCGGCCGAGTTCAGGAACAATCGCCTGATGCGGGCCGAAGAGAAGGCGGCGCGTCTTCCGGCGATCATGACCATACCGCTGATCATGTTCATCCTGCCGACGCTGTTCGTGGTCCTCCTCGGACCCGCCGCCTGCCAGGTGAACGACCAGTTCATCAAACGTTTCGGTCCCGGCGGCCCCGGCAATTAGTAGGCGCCAAGCGCGCCTTTTGTCGACATCCGCCAAGCATCCGGCGACCGCGTCTGTCGCTCACTCGAAGGATTCATGCCGAGCAAGCTTTTGTGCGAAAGTCTTGATTTTTTCCGCGTGAGATGGTCTCCTGTGTAACGAGGATGGGTCGATTGAGCTCGCCTCCTTGGCGAGCTTACCTCCTCTGCGGTTGTCATTTGCACAATCGCACAATCCTCGCTGTCGTGACTCAGGCCGGGTGGTTTTCCACCCGGCCTTTTTTCTTTGCGCCGTCCAAGGCCGTGGCCACCGAACGAACAGGGGGCCGGAGCCCCCTGTTCCAGATCACCGGCCCGGCCGGTCTATTTTTTGTAGGCCAAAGGACCGGTCATATTTTTAAGATCCATATAGCGATCGCGCAATTTGGTCTGGCGGGATACCAGCGGCGTCTCCTGGCCATTAATAAAGACCATATCCGGGCTCGACATCAGCTCCAAGGGATCGCCGTCCCAGATCACCACGTCGGCCAGCTTGCCGGCCTCGAGGCTGCCCAATTGCCCGTCGACCCCGAAAATCCGGGCCGGGTTGATGGTGATAGCGGCGAATGCCGCATCCCAATCGAGACCATGGGCAACAGCGATGCCGGCCGCCTGGGTGATCAGACGGCTGTTGTGGCCAGGTGAGCCGCCGTTGGCGATCGCGATCATCACGCCAGCTGCTTGAAGACGCGCCGCGTTCTCGAGCGTCGAGCCCAGCGCCTCGAACGAGCTCGGCAGATTGGCCGTCGGATCGAGGATCACCGGGATCTCGGCCGCCGCCAGCGCGTCGGCCACCATCCAGGCCTCGGCGCCGCCGAGGATCACCAGGTCCAGGTCGGCAAAGCGCTCCTTCAGACCCACCAGGCTCATCAGGTCCGCGGCCCGGGAGGCGATGACCACCATCGGCACCTCACCCTTGATGACCGGCAGCAGCGCCGCCAGGTCCATGGGGTGCAGGAGCATTCCCTTGCCGGATGCCGCCCCGGCGCCTTTTTTCCTGCTGCGCTTTGGCGGTTGGGCGGCTGCCTGGGCCTCCTCGAGCGCCTTGATCAGGTAGACCATCGCGGTGCCACGAGAGCCGCCGGCCTTGTCCTTGCCGGAGATTCCATACTCGACCAGCATGGCGGCCCTCGATTTGGTCAGGAAATCGAAATTCCCCGCCAGATCGATGATCGCCGCTTGGCCGGCAAATATCTTGTCGGTCCCGGCCGGTGCCACAACGGCCCTGGTGATGCCTTCAATCCGTGTGACCGGGATCGCCGTGGCCTTGGGATTTATGGCGTAGGAGATATCAAAAGCGGCCGAAAACGGTACCTTGCTCGCCGGCTTGAAGAACGGCGAAGGGGAATTCACGATATGATCGACCGTCGACTTCTCGAGGTTGATCTCCTGAACCCCCAGCGAGCTGTACGGCACCATCAGGCCGGTGGTCACATAACGGCCGCCGGCATCGATCAGGCGGTACCCCTCGGGGGCCGGCAGCCCGGCGCCGACGGCGCTGATTTTGCCGTCCACGATCAGCACGGTGCCGTTCTCAATCGTGCCCTCGGGGCCGCCGGTAACCACCTTGCCGCCGACGATGGCGACATTCTCGGCCAGGACCGAACTCGAAATCAGACCCGCGGCGAGCAAAGAGATTGCAAAGGTCATGGATCTACTCATTTGACGTCTCCTTCACCGGGCTGGCCCAGGCGGAAATCGGACACCGGCTGATGCGTTTTATCGTTAAGGTCGAAAATCAGTGCGCCGTCGACATAAACCTGTTCGGCCTGGGTGTAGACGGAGAACGGGTTGCCGGACCAGACCACCAGATCGGCGTTCTTTCCAGGCTCCAGAGAGCCCGTCTGGTCGGCAATCCCCAAGGCCTTGGCCGGGTTATAACTCAGCCAGCGCCAGGCATCGGCGATCGAGATTTGAAGGCCGGCCTTGCGGGCGTCGGCCAGGGCCTTGGCCGCCTCTTGATGCAGCCGCTGGATGCCGATCGCCGAATCCGAATGGACAATGGCGCAAGCCCCGGCGTCATGCACAAAGGGAATGTTCTCGCGGATGCCGTCGTAGGCCTCGGCTTTGAAGCCCCACCAGTCGGCCCACATCGAGGCGCAGATATCGTTGGCGGCCAGATAATCGGCGATCTTGTATGCTTCGACCGCGTGGTGGAACGAGGCGACGTGGTATCCGAACTCCTTCGAGAGATCGATCATATTAACCATCTCGTCGGCCCGGTAGCAGTGGTTGTGGACCAGAATTTCGCCGTTCAATACGCCGACAAGCGTATCCATCTGCAGGTCCCGCTTCGGTACCTTGGGGTCTTTGCCGGCCGCGTGGTCGGCCCGGTAATCGTCCCAGTCGCGTTTATACTCGACCGCGGCGGCCCAGGCCTTGCGGTAGCCGGCCATATTGCCCATGCGCGAGCTCGGAGCCTGTTTGCGGGCGCCGTAAACCCGCTTGGGATTTTCCCCACAGGCCATTTTCAGCCCCGGCGGAGCGCCCGGAAACTTCATGTCCTGCATGGTCCGCGACGGCACGTTCTTGACCGTCACCCCGCGACCGCCAAACAGATTGGCCGAGCCGGGCAGAATCTGCATCACCGTGATGCCGCCGGCCGAGGCCCTGGCAAAGCCCGGATCCTGCGGCAGGATGGCATGTTCGGCCCACACTTCGGCCGTATTCGGCGAACTGACCTCGTTGCCGTCCGCATGCGCCCGCACCTGCGGCGAGGAGTAGACGCCGAGATGCGAGTGGGTATCGATAATACCCGCCGTCACCCAGCGGCCTCCGCCGTCGATGATTTTGGTGCCGGCCGGCGCCTCAATATCCTCGCCCACTGCGACAATCTTGCCATCGGCCATCAGCACGGCGCCGTTCAACAAATTCCCGCCGACCCCGTCCAGGATATGAACGTTGGTAATCAGCGTTGGTTCCGAAGCCAGCGGCCGGTAAGTCGAAGGAAACGGATTGGCCTTGATCTCGACCAATGGCTTCTGTTCCCCGGTTTCCGCGGTCGGCTCGCCGTTCTGAGCCAGCGCTCGCGGGCTGACCACCAGGCCCAGCACAAGACCCAGACCGGTCACAAGCGCAAGGGCGGACGACCGATTCTCAATAATGCGGTACATGCTATCCCCTCTGTCTGAATTTGAATGCCCGAACGGGGTCGATGCCCCGCAAGACTCGCGACGTTAGCAAAGCTGACTGCCCGAGGCTACGATTCGTTTGGTCTCAAGGCCAACCGATCAATGAAATGTGATGGCCGCGAAAAAGGGGTCGCCGGCAAACCGGCGGCCCCTTGATCGGAATTGCGCTTGGTCTAGTGGACCCCGTGCATGCCCTTGCGCAGGAGCGGCGAAACCAGGAAGAGCACCAGGCCGGCGCCGACCGCCAGCAGGCCCACATTGGTATAGACATCGATGTATATGTCGGCGGCGTTGACACCCTCGGCCAGCTCACCGCCCTCGGCCCCTCCGCTGGTCATCTGGGCGATCCGTCCGGCCACGAAATTGGCGTAACCGCTGGCCAGGAACCAGACCCCCATCATCATGCCGACGACCCGGGTCACCGAAAGCTTGGTGACCATCGACAGGCCGACCGGTGACAGGCACAGCTCGCCCGCGGTGTGCAGGAAATAGAGCAGGACCAGCCAGATCAGCGGGGTGATGCCGTCGCTGGCCTGACTCATGCCAAAGACCAGCACCAGAAAGCCAAGGCCTAGCAACATGAGGCCAAGCGCGAATTTGACCGGCGTCGAGGGCTCGCGCCCCTTCTGGCTCAGCTTGATCCACATAATGGCGAATAACGGCGCCAAGGCGATGATGAAGAATGCATTGAGCGACTGGAGCGTCGAGGCCGGAATTTCCAACCCGAAGACGACCCGATCGACATTGCGGTCCGCCAACAGGTTCAAAGAGCTGCCGGCCTGCTCAAACAGCGCCCAAAAGAGGATCGAGGTTATGATCAAGCCCGTCGCCACGAGCATTCGGTCGCGTTCCTCTTTGGTGCATTTCCTGAATGCGAATACCAAAATCGCGGTCAGTACGAGGAGCCCGAAGACGTCCAGGAGCTGGCCGATAAATTCCTGATGCTGGATCAGCTGCCAGATCACCACAACACCCAAGAAACCGCCAATATAGATCATGACCTCCCGCGACAGACCAGCGAAGATCTTTTCTTTCAGGACCGCTTCGTCGGGCGGTTCGGCGTGGCCATAGAGGTATTTTTGGCCGCGCTGGAACTGGATAAGGCCGAACAGCATGCCAAAGCCGGCGAGCCCAAACCCGGCCCACCAACCGACCGTTTGGCCGACCCAACCGGCGATCAGGGCGCCGAGCATGGCCCCCAGGTTTATGCCCATATAGAACAACGTAAATCCGCCATCCCGGCGCGCGTCGTTCTTCTCATAAAGGGCACCGACGATGGTCGAAATATTGGCCTTTAAAAACCCGACCCCGGTGATGATCAGGGCCAGCGACAGATAAAAGATGTTAAGGAAAAATGGATCGCGCTCGACCCCCATTTCACCACCGGCCCCCATCACATGTTCGGCGAGCGGCCCCTCGACAGCCATCCCGATGTGACCGAGGACCAACAGGATGGCCCCGAAAGTCACCGCCTTTCGCGCACCCAGATAGCGGTCGGCCAGAAGGCCGCCGATCACCGGCGTGAGATAGACCAGCGCCGTGTAGGCGCCGTAAATCAGCACTGCCCGATCGTCGCCGAACAGGAAATGCTGGGTCAGATAAAAAATCAGAAGGGCGCGCATTCCGTAATAGGAAAAGCGCTCCCACATTTCGGTCATGAACAGAATCTGCAGCCCTTTAGGGTGTCCGAAGAAATCCTTGTCGTGCGCACGTTCGCCGCCCGCCGTCCCCGCTTCAATTGTCATGAGATCCCTCTTTGTTTGGAAAAAAGCGCTGCCGCGTCGCGCTGCCCCATCTTCAGCAAAGTGATCGACGCCCGGTCGGGTTACAAATTTCCAAAACATAATAACCGACGCGCCGCAGATTCCAACCGCAACCTTTGTCTTGCTCCATTTTGGCCACCCGAAGAGGTCATCTCAAAAACCGACCCGAAGACCGCCCGAGACCAGCCGCGGCGTGGCGAGTGTCACCAGGCCATCTGCCGAGAGCGCCGAGGGGACCCTGTGATCGAAGAGGTTTTCGGCCGCCAGGAAGATGCCCAGCGTTTGGCTAAGATCGAAATCGAGCCGCAGATCGACCACCACAAAGTCCTCGAGCACACGGCGGTTCAAATCATCGTCGAAGGCCTCGCCGACCCAACGCCCGGCCGCCGCCAGCCGCACATTCTCGCTCAGAAGCTGGGTCAGGGACAGGGCCGATTGCTGGTCAATCTCGTACCGTGCCGCGAGCCGGCCGTTGGTCTGGCCGTCCGTGCGCCGCAGATCCAAGCCGACCTCCAGGGACCCCCCGGCCTCGAGCGGCAGTCCAAAAAAGGCCGTTGAGGCCGTATCCCTCGCCCGGTCCGTCGAACTGATCGAGGACCGGGGTCTCGATGGCCCGCAAGGTCAACCCCCGAGGCAAGCCCAAGCCCGATCGCGGCGGCCCTATTTGCCCTCATAGGTAATTCGCCAGACCCGACCCTTGGCGCTGTCGGTGATGAAAAGGGCACCATCCGGGGCCACCGCGAGACCCATCGGCCGAAAGCGCGCGTCGCGCGGGCTCATTACGGGATCCTGGCCCGGAAAGCCGTCGGCAAAGACGATATGCTGGCTGGTCGGCTTGCCGTCCTTGAACGGTATAAAGACAACCTTGTAGCCGGCCTGCGGGAACGGTGCCCGGTTCCACGAGCCATGGAAGGCGATAAAGGCGCCGTCCCTGAATCCTTGCGGAAAGGAGTCGCCGGTATAGAACAGGAGATCATTGGGCGCCCAATGGCCGGGAAAAGCCAGAAGCGGTTCCTTGTATTTACCGACCACCGTCTTGACGCCGTCACCGCCATACTCGGGGCCCAGCATTCGTTGACCCTTTATCTGATCCCAATAGCTATAGGGCCAGCCGTGATTGCTGCCGTCGGCGGCCCGGTGAAACTCCTCGGCCGGCAGGACCGCGCCCTGGGCCGCGGTATAGATTTCGGGCCATAGCTCGGACAGCCGATCGCGGCCGTGCATGGCAAAATAGAGCGCCCCGGCGGTAAAATTCCAGTCCAGCGACATGGCATTCCTGATCCCGGTCGAATAGCGATGGGCATCCCGGGTGTGGATCTGATCGGGCTTTTCGGCCGCAAAGCGGTAAATCCCGGCCTGCTGGGCAAGCTGCGGGCAGGGATCACGGCCGCGGCTGCCTTTTGAGCCCGCCCAGCGCTGACAAGCGTCCGATGGCGCGCCGACGGTAACGTAAATGTTGCCGGCCCCGTCGAAGGTGAACGGTTTCGGGGAATGCCGACGCTGAGCGGGAAAGGTGATCATCAATTGAGGGGCGCCCGAGGGTACCAATTCATCGCCGTCAAAGGCGACCCGGAAAAGTTCGGTCGAACTCGAATAATAAAGAAAGCCCTTGTAAAAGCCGATGCCCGTTCCCCGAAAGGTGCGGTAAAACGGCTCTATTAGATCGGCCACCCCGTCACCGTCGGTGTCCTCAAGCGCCACCAGTCCGCCGGAGCCGTTGTGGCGGCGCAGGGCCACATATAGAACCCCGTCGGCGCGTACCGCAGCGTGACGCGCGGTGCCAAGATTGTCGGCAAAGACCGTGGCCTTAAAACCGTCGGCCAAGCGAATTCCGATCTCCTGATCGATCGCAGCCGCCGGGTCGACGCCGGTTTGCGGTCCAGCCAGTGCGGCGCCCGCCAACAGCCAAATCCCGGCTACGGTCAAAACCGAACGCTTCATTTGTGTTCCCCAGATTGAAAACCGGCCGGCGGCCAGACTAGCGGCTCTTGACGCTACTGGAAAGTATTGTCCCCAAAGCGCCGGGCCGTGTAGACAAGGGAGACAAATTTTTATCGAGGCCCCGCCATGTCGTTTAACCCCAAGAGTCCCGGGACCGTTGATCTTCTGTTACGGCGGCGCTCGGCCAAGGCGCGGCGACTTTGCGAGCCGGGGCCTTCGGAGCAGGAGCTGACGCAGATACTGCAGGCCGGCATGCGGGTTCCCGACCACGGCAAGCTTACTCCCTGGCAGTTTCTGGTCGTCAGAGGCGAAGCCCAGACGAAGCTCGGCCAGGTCATTTACGATGCCTACGCCGAAGAGACCGACGATGCGGGCAGCGAAAAACACCAGAGCTGGAGGGCCTATCCGGCCCAGGCTCCCCTTTTGATCATCACCATCTCGCGGCCCAGCGAGGCCCGGCCGATCCCCAAATGGGAACAGCGCCTGTCGGCTGGCGCGGCCTGCCAGAACATGATCCTGGCGGCCACCGCCATAGGCTATCTGGCCAATTGGCTGACCGGCTGGCCGGCCTACAGCCCCGGCGTCAGGGCGGCGCTTGAGCTCGAGGCGGACGACCGGATCGCCGGCTTCCTTTTCATCGGCTCGTACAAGGAAAAGCTGAAGGAGCGTCCGCGTCCGGACTTTGACGATGTGGTGAAATTCCTTTGAGGGCCCGCTTCGGGACGTTTCAACCGGTTTGTGCCACGGCCTCGGCGGTGGTCGTGCGAAAGCCTTCGAGGATGGCCTCGAAGGAGAGCATGATCGAGGTGTGACGGGACTTGTGGTCGCGGGCCGGCTGCAAAATCTGCAGCGCCGCCCAATCGCCCCCGGGACCCTGGCCCTGGCCGGACAGCATGGCCCGCATCTCGGTCACCACTTTTTCGATCTCGGAGCGCTGGCGGCCGATGATCTGGCGTCCGACCACCGAGCAAGCCGCCTGGCCGAGGGCGCAGGCCTTGACCTCCTGAGCATATTCGGCGATGCGGCCGTCTTCGAATTTGAGATCGACGGTCACCCGGCTGCCGCAAATGCGACTGGTCTTGGTCACCGTGACATCGGGATCGGCCAGCCGCTCGGTCCTCGGGATGCTGACCGCCAGCTTCAAAATTTCGTTATTATAAAGCTCGTTCATGGTGGCTCTTTTGGCCTCTCGCCCAGTGTGGGCAGGCACTTGCGCCTCCCCTCATGGCGCTTTTTCCGGCCTGTCCGGCCCTGACTTGCCTCAGTCCCCTCTATTCCCATATAACTGGGGTGACAAGGGGTTTTTGACCGTGCGCGGTCAGAGTACTATAAACGGGACCTTCCCGAGGGAAGGAATGAACCAATGGATGCAGTTATCAAGAAGCTGGACGATCGGGTCTCGGGCCGCGAGGCCAACGACGATGTCCGGCGTCCGAGCCGGGCCGAGGCGGAAGCAGCGGTCAGAACCCTGATTTGCTGGGCCGGCGATAATCCGGGCCGCGAGGGGCTGCGTGAAACCCCGCAGCGGGTGGTCAAGGCTTACGAGGAGTTCTTTGCCGGCTACGGCCAGGACCCGCGCCAGCATCTGACCAAGACCTTCTCCGAGGTCGAAGGCTACGACGACATGATCGTGGTGCGCGATATCGATATCGAAAGCCATTGCGAGCATCATATGTTGCCGATCGTGGGCATGGCCCATGTGGCCTATCTGCCGGCCGGGCGGGTGGTCGGCCTGAGCAAGCTGGCCCGCGTGGTCGAGATCTATGCGCGTCGTCTACAGACCCAGGAATCCATGACCGCTCAAATCGCCGACGCCATCGAGGCGGCGCTCGAGCCGCGCGGCGTCGCGGTGATGATCGATGCGGCGCACCAATGCATGACCACAAGGGGCGTCAACAAGAAAGACAGCTATACGGTCACCACGCAGCTGCGGGGCGCCTTTCTCGAGGACGAGCGGCTGGAGCGGCGCTTCTTCGAGTTGGTACGCGGCAACGCCTAAAGGCCGCAGATTGGGGCCCGATCGATGACCGGTCTGCAAATCGTTCAGATTCCCGTTCTTTCGGACAATTACGTCTATCTGGTGCACGAGCCCCGGGACCGGCTGACCGGGGTCGTCGACCCTTCTCTTGCCGAACCAGTGCTGGAGACCCTGGACCGGCAGGGCTGGAAGCTCGATTACATTATCAACACCCACCATCACTGGGATCACACCGGCGGCAACGTGGCTCTAAAAGCCGAGACCGGCGCCTTTATCGTCGGTCCTCAGGCCGAGGCCCAGCGCATCCCGCTGATCGACCGGGCGCTCAAGGAAGGCGAGCGTTTCCGCTTCGGTCAGGCCGAAGCGCAAATCCTCGATATTCCCGGTCACACCAGCGGCCATATCGCCTACTGGTTCGAGCCGGACGACGTGCTTTTTTGCGGCGATACTTTGTTTTCGCTGGGCTGTGGACGGCTGTTCGAGGGCACGCCGGCCCAGATGTGGAACTCTTTATCCAAGATTCGCCGACTGCCGGATTCGACGCGGGTCTATTGCGGCCACGAATATACCGAGGCCAACGGCCGCTTCGCGCTCACCGTCGAGCCCGAGAATGCCGATCTCATCTCCATGATGGCGCGCATCCGCGCAACGAGAGCCCGCGGGCAGCCGACCGTGCCTTCGAGGCTGGGCGATGAAAAGGCCGCCAATCCTTTTTTGAGAGCCGACAAGCGCGAACTGCAGGCGGCCATCGGCATGGCCGGCAGCGATCCGGTCGCGGTGTTTGCCCGGGTGCGCAGCCAGAAGGACAATTTTAGGGGCTAGGGCGCCCCTAGGGACCGAAGTTGCCCTATTGCGGCGGCTCGAAATGGGTGCCGAAGAACAGGCCGTTCAGGAAAAGCTTGTTGGTGCCAAACCAGATGCCCCGGAAATTGGGATTATCGGTAAACAAAATGACGCTGCCCTTGCCCTTGCGTTCGGCAATCAGCATCGCCGTGCCGGCGATTTTCTTCTGGTTCTCGGCCGAAGCATAGCCGCTGATCAGCGGTTCATCGGCGTACTGAACGACCGTGGCGTAGGGGTTTTGGGGCCGCTCGAAGATGATCGTCGTATCGCGCTGACTGGCGATATCCGCATCGGCGTAACCAAAGCCTATGGGGTGGGTAGTGTCCAGCCGGCCTCTGAATATGGTCCCGGCCACCAGCTCGAGGGCTTCGGTAGGCTTCTTTTCCGCATAGGGGAGGCGCTCCGGCTGGCTGGTCTCGGGTGTTTCCTCGGACTTCTTGTCGTCCGCATACAGGACCTTCCCATGGGCCCATTCAGCACCCTGGCGGATGGCGATCAAAACGCCGCCGGCTTCGACCCACTCGGCCACTTTCTTGGCCAGCTTTTCATTCGGCTTCTTGTAATCGCCGCCCGGCAGCAGAAGGTGGGTATAGTCGGAAAGATCAAAACCATGGAGGTCTTCGAGGTCGATCATGGTCAGTGGGATGTGCATGCGATAATCCAGCAAATGCCAGATCTCGCCGGCATCGTTGGGGCTCACGCCCGTGCCAACCACGATCAAAGGCTTGGGAGCCTTGACCGGCCGCACCGACGGGCCGCCCAAATCGCCGCCTGAGATGGCCCGGCCGGTGGTGACCGCGTGGACAGGAATACCGTCCTCGAGGGCGATTGCCCGCATGATCGCGTGGATCTCCGGCCGCGACTTGGTTTGGCGCTCGAGCGGCACGATGATGCTGCCGGGCGACAGTCCAACCGGACCTTTGGTCGTCTCGAGGGTCAGCGGTCGCAGGCTGGCCCGGGCCAGGAGGCCCTGGCTGACCACCCGGTAAAGCGCTTTGGGGGCATAATAGCGCGACCAGTCGAAAGCGTAAGCGAACGGCGCTTGGTCCGGCTCGGGTGCTTTCTCGAAGACGGCCTCGACGCTGGCCCCCAGCGTCGCCGGATCGAGACGCCGGCCATGCAGGCTTCCATAATCGAGATCAAAGGATAGCGGCAGGGTCCAAGAGGAAACATCGTAGAAAGCGTTGTCCCCGAACTCGGTGATGGTTTCGAAAAGCGCCGCAATCATGCGGTACTGCGGCTGCGCCGTGGGCACGATATAGGCCTGACCTGCGCGGTAGGTCTTTCCCGCGGCGCTGACCTCGCTGGCCAGCAGGTGCACCTCAATGCGGTGACGCCTTAAGACATCAATGAAGTGATTGACCCGCGCCGGATCCTCCGGAGCGGCGAAGACGTAGGCTTTCACCCGATCCCGGCGGCCGGCGGCGAGGGCATCCTCATAGAACCGCTTTTGATAATCCAACAGCTTTTCACGCATGCCGATCCCGGCCTCGATGCTTTTCAGGCCGGTCCGGAAATGGGTGCGGATATTGTCGCGGTAGGACTTGATCCCGACATCGGTTTCCACTTCGCCGCCGGTCGCCCGCCCGGCCTCGAACAGCACCCCGATGGCGCCGTTGACGAGCGGATAGGTCGAGCCCTTGCCGATATAGAAATTGTCGAAAATCTCCTGGTTGAAATAGAGCCGCGCCTCGGCGTCCATGAACGAAGCCGGATAGTCGGCAAATTCAAGCAGCAAGGCCTCCGCTTCTTTGGGCACCTGCGGGTTGGTGCGGCCCGGCACGCCGGGGTGAAAATAATAGGTCTGTCCGGATCCCATTTCGTGATAATCGATGCTCAGATTGGGCCGCCATTGGTGCCATTTGGCGACCCAGGCCCGTGGTTCCGGCTGCGTCAAAAGGAGCCACTGACGATTAAGATCGAACCAATAATGGTTGGTCCGGCCGCCAGGCCAGGCGGTGTTGTGCAGCCGGTGGGCACGGTCGCGGTTGATCACCCTGGAAAGGTTCTGATCGACCCAGGCGGCGCGGCGGCTGTGGCCGTCCGGGTTAAAGATGGCGGTGATCAGGATCACCGAGTCGCGAAGCTGCGCCTCGATCGCCTCGCCCCGGGCGGCGGCCAGGTGATAGAGGGTCGGCAGGGCGGCGTCCATGCCGCTCGCCTCGGCCCCGTGAACCCCGTAATTGAGCCAGGTCACGACCGGCATTCCGGCCTTTGGAGTGACGCCGGAAGCCGGGTCCGTCAGCCGGATATGGGCCGCCTGAATGGCCTCGAGACGGGCGTGATTCTCGGGCGAGGTGACAACGATAAAAAGGATCGGCCGGCGTTCGTGGCTGTAGCCGATTGTCTCGAGGGTCATGCGTGGCGAGGCTTGGGCGATCTGGCGAATATATTGAACCAGCTTATGGTGACGCACCGGCGCTTTGCCAAGGGCGTGGCCGAGCACCTCCTCGGGCGTCGGTACCGCGGGATCGTAGACCACCCCTTGGAGACGGAAATCATCGTATCCATCGGCCACCGCCGGCAGCGCGAATACAAAAAGCGCCATGATCAGGAGAACGCGTGGGAGCATAACTTTTGCCTCTCTGTGGATGTCTCCTTCGACTATTCGAATTGACCGCCCAGCCGGTCTTTAATAGCCGATATCAGTGCCGGCCCGGCGGCCAGCGCCGAGCCCAGATCCGGCAGACCGGGCCAGCCGGCGTCGTCGATCGACTGGCCGGCCAGTTCCCTGGTTTTCGAATAGCGGGGAATGACGTGAAAATGCACATGCGGGTCGGCCATCATCAGCATCAGATAGTTCATTTTCTCGGCCCCGAACTGGCTCGAAAGGGCGCCCTCGATGGCCGCGATCACCGGGCCCAGTTCGGAGAAGGCGGCGGCTTCGAGATCCGCGAACGCCGTGGCCTCGGATTTGGCGGCCAGAACCAGCGATCCCAGGGTCACCTGTTGCGGGCGAACCAGCACCAGCCAATATTCAAACTCGTGCAGCAAGGTCTCTGGATAGCCGAATTTTCTGATGGTTTCGTTCATCGTCCCCCTTTTGGGCGCCAACCGCTCCAGAGGATTGTTCCAATCCCCTTTTGGGTCAAGGGCGAACCGGCCGCCGGGCGATCAGGCGATCAATTTATCAGGAAAAACTCGCCTTTTTGCCTTAATTCCCCTATAAGCCGGCCCTGGAATCGCGGTTGGCTGGTAATCCGGGTGCAAAACTCCTAGGATTTTGGCCGGCCGCAAGAAGATCAACCCGGAAGCTCTCAAGGTGGGCCAAAAGCCCCTAAGGCGGAATGAAATGCAAAACGTCAAGGCCGTCCTCTTAAGCGCCGGTCAGGGGTCGCGTTTGTTGCCCCTGACAAAGGACAAACCCAAATGTCTTCTCGAGATTGGCGGCCAGACGATTCTCGGCTGGCAGATCGAGGCTTTGCGGGCGGCCGGGGTTAACGAGATCGTGGTGATCGCCGGCTTCCGTCACGATCTAATGGAGGCCCATCTGTCGGCGCTGCGATCTCCAGGTATGACGCTACGCATGCACTTCAATCCTTTCTTCCGGGCCGGCGACAATCTTTCCACCTGCTGGCTTGCCGGCCACGAGTTCACCGGCAACTGCCTTTTGATTAACGGGGATACGCTGTTTTCGGCCGATCTTTGCCGGTCGCTCCTGAAGGCCAGGGCACAGGCGATCACGGTCACTGTCGACCACAAGGACAGCTACGACGACGACGATATGAAGGTCTCTCTGGACGGCGGGCGGCTCCTGGACATCGGCAAGACCATCGACCCACATACGGTCAGCGGTGAGGCGATCGGCATGATTCGCTTCATGGGTCAGGGCGGCGAGATGTTCCGCCGCGCGGTCGATCATCAGATCCGGACCGAACACGGCCTCAAGAAATGGTACCTCTCGGCGGTCCAGGAGCTGGCCCGGCAAGGCCAGACCCACGCCCATTCTATCTCCGGCATGGTCTGGGGTGAGGTCGACGACCACAAGGATCTCAGGATGGCCACCGAAATGGTCTCGGATCCGGATTTCCTGTCGCTCAAAGCCGCCGTCGCCTAATCCCAGTCGAGGATCGGGTAACCGAGCTTTTCAGCCATCGCTTGCATATTCTTCTTGGGATGAACCACTTGGGGCTTGGTGGCCCATTCGAGGAGCGGGGCGTCCGAGGTATGGTCGGTATAGGCGTAGCGGTCGAATCCGGCCAGCTTGCCGTCCAACTCCACGACCCGGGCCGCGAGATAGCGCAATTTGGCATCCCCATAGCAGTTCTCGCCGCCCAGCTTCGAGCTCAGCCGATCCTCTTTGTCCCACACCGCAGGGGTCGCCACGGTCTCGTGAAAGCCAAGCTGGCGGCCAATCTCCTCGGCATAAAAATCCATGCTGGCGGTCACCAGAATGAGAAGATGGCCGGCTTCTTTGTGCTTATCAATGGCCGCGCGGGCCTGTGGACGCAGGCAGCGGTCGATCAGGAAGGTGGCAAATTTCCGCGACCGCTCCGCGATCTCGTCGCGGCGGCGCCCGGCAATCATTATCAGCATAAATTCTTTAAGCCGCGGGCGGGCGATCCAGCCCGCCTTGTGGAGCAGCACCAGGGTGACGACCAGCGGCACATACAAATACCGCCAGGGCCGATTGGCGGCGCTGTAAAGCAGAAACGGGCTGAAGGTTCCGAACCGCGTGATCGTGCGGTCAAGGTCGAAAACAGCCACGGCTTTCTGGAATTCCCTCATAAATGTCCTGGTTACAACTGGCTCGCCAATTCTTCTTTTTCGGTCAAGCACTCGTCCACGATCGCGAGGTGCGCCGGTGCGTCAACATCCATGGCCAGGAGGGGGTTGTCAGCCAGATAGGGCCTTACAGTTACGCCTAGGACCTCGGATACCCGCTCGAAAGCACGCTCAAGGTCCATCCATCCCAATAACACCCTGACGAGGCTCCAAAGACCAAATGCGGCGACAAGACGCAAGGCCTTTTTTCGCTGGCCTTCGATTTTCTTCCAGAACCGCAGCGCCGAGTCGATGTCCGGCGTTTTCACGGCGAACATGTTGCAGCCGCTGTAAGCCTCTCTTCCTAGTCTTATGAAGGTCCGCGGTGCAGTCGGAAAGCGTTCCCTGAAGCGGGATTCGGCGACCAATGCGGCAAGAATCCCGGTCCCTTCCGAGGCTTCCGCAGCAGCTAAAAAAGCCTCGATATCGGCCGACCGCATCAGCGGATTATCCGCCCCAACCACGAGCAGCGGCAAGCCTGCCTCGGCCTCCGTCAGGACTTTTTCGACGCTGGCCACCGGCGAGCCCGCGCCTTCGAAATAGGTGATGTCCGGCCGCTCCGCGTAAACGCTCGACAGGGCCCAGTCGCGAATATCCTCGACCTGGTTGGCGACGATCAGTATTTGGCCAACCGCTTGGCTTGCCGAGACGGCCTCGATCACATGGGCCAGCATCGGCTGGCCGCCGACCTCGGCCAGCACCTTTCTCTTGACGCCTGCCGCCGTGGCCACAGGATCATCGGGGCCGCGGTCGCCGGCTAGAATAAGCGCCGTATATCGATCCTGGGTCATGATCGTCCTTGTCCTTGTTCGGAGATCATGCCGCGGTCAGCCAGCTATGGATGGGTTGGCCGCGTTTTTTCATCAGCATCAGGCCCAAGATGCGGGCCAACTGATAGGCCAGCGAGAAAAGGGTCCAGACCGCTACGGCGACCAGTCCGGCGGCCGGATTACCGACCAGAAAGGCGACGGTCATCAGCACCAGATTGGGGTTGCGCCGGGCTACGAACAGCCGCACGAAGGAATCGATCGGCCGCCAGATCCACATTTCGGTGCCCCCGGCCATGACCATAAACAGCCCCTCGGCCAGCCGGCCGAGAATATAGCCGCCGATGATGATCGACAGATTCAGGACCGTATCAATCCCCGGCCCGGCCCCGGCCCAGGCGGCCAGACCCATGGCCCATGCGAAATACCAGAACGGTGGGTGAATAATATCGATCCCGTGGTCGTAGGCCTCACCCCATTTGCTGGCCCGCATGGTCACCCGGGCCAGCTTGCCGTCGACCGTATCGAGGATGCACATCGACCAAGCGGCCACCAGACCCAGTGCAAAATCACCGAGCCAAAATAGATAGGTCGCCAGGATCACCAGCCCGAGGCTCAGGGTGGTGACCACATTAGGCGAAATTCCAAGAACCTGGCACAGCTTGGTCAGCCAAAAGGCCGGCACCGGCCAGGCGTATTTGGTCATGAAATCGGTTACCCCTTTATAGGCCCCCTTATAGAGCAGCCATTCGATATGCCGGGCCGGCCGGCGGGCCAGCGAATATAGCACCTGCTCGCTCCGTTTGCGCAGGGCCTGGTGATACAAAGGCGGCATTTCGGATAACCGGGTCGGCGCCACCCCCAGACCCTCAAGGTCCGGCCGGCCCGACCGGATCCCCGCCGCGATCTGCTTGGCTTGAGGGGCGGCCAGCACCGCGGCCGCCACCGGCCGGGTGTCGTCGCCGTCGTCCTCAACCACCATCGCTCCACCTTCGGCCAGCCTTTTTATGAAGGCGCTCTCGAAAACATAATCGCTGTTGAGGACCAGAACGCTGCCCTCATCGGGGATCTGGTCGGCCGAGGCCAGCACCTCTAGCCCGGCCTGGCCCAACAGACGTTCGCTGCGCCCTTTCGACGAAAATCCCCAGACGCGGCCCGGGTTGTCACCGACCACCAATCCAAACATGGCCCACCTTTCCTGTCCGGCCCGCATATGCCACAGGATCACTGCCGGTGCCAGAAAAACCGCAGAGAAACCGCAACCGCGGGCGGCCGGCGCTCGTATTGGGCGCCGCCATATGCTACCGCTTAATGGCTCGAAAGCAGGGCGGCTGGGCAGGAGATTGGCGGCCATGGGGATTGATCAGAAATCGTCCAGGGCCGCCTATAGCCCGGCCCCGCCGACGGTCGGCAGACGGGCCTTGATCCGGGCCGCCCGTGCAATATATTTGGCTGCTTCATCGGCTTCGCCCGTGGCCTCGAGGACCTTGGCCAACTCGTGCAGAAGTTCGAACAGCAGCCGGCCTGAGGGCAGCGCCGGTTCAAGCGACAAGAATTGCGCCTTTGCCGCCACCAGATCGCCCTCGAGACGGTCGCAAAGGCCGAGGACGAACAACATCAGCGGATCGCCGGACTTGGTTTTGAGACCTGCTGCCGCGGCCTTTCGGGCCCCGGAGATTTGATTGCGGCTGGCATAAAGGTAAGCCAGATGACCGTTGGCATCCGCAAAGGTCGGATCGATCGCCAGGGCGCTCTTGTAACTCTCGACCGCCTGGTCGAACTGATTGAGCTTCTGGAGAACCATCGCAAGGTTGGTGTGGACGCCCGGCTCGGCCGGCCGCAATGTTAGCGAGCTGCGATAGGCTTTGGCGGCCAGCTCCAGCTTACCGGTCATCCAGTGAACGGTGCCCATGGTGGCCATGGCTTTGGCGTCCTGCGGGTCCAGCCGCACGGCCTCGACAGCGCTGACCTTGGCTTCATCGATGCGGCCCAGGCGCACCAGCGATTCGGCCCGCTCGGCGTGAAACCCGGCCAAATCGGGATATTTGGCGATCGATTCGTCCAGGCTCTCCATGGCCTTTTCGTGTTGGCCGATCATATTGAACGCCTTGACCAGCGAAAAGCGGGCGGTCAGGTAACTAGGGTCGACTTCGAGAGCGCGCAAGAAACAATCGATGGCCGATGTGGGATTACCCGAATAGAAATGTGCCAGTCCGAGATTGGTATTGGCTTCGACATGACCCGGCGCCAGATCGAGGGCATTGCGGAAGGCGGCCCGGGCCGGTTTGTAGCGCCCGGCCCTCAAATCGATCGCCCCGAGATTGTTGTGCACCGTCGAGAAGAACTGCCCGAGGGCTAGGGTGTCCGGCACCTCGCCCTCGAATTGGTCGTCGCATCCCTCATATTCCAGAAGATCATTATAAGCCTCCATCGCCTGGTCCAGCCGACCGGCTTGATGGTCAGCAATCGCCTGCTTGCGCTTTTTGGCAAGGGTCTCGAAGTCCACTTCCCGCTCCCTCGGTCAAATCCTCCGGGCCGTCTTTTAATGCCGCGGCGTACAAACCACAACCGTAACTCTTGCGCCGCCGGGTTAGGTTACGAGTTGGCGTTCAGAAAACTCAGGCCGCCGCCAGGTCTCCGCTTCCATGATCTTGTGCAATTGCTGGACCGCGTGCCAGATATCGACAAAGCGCAGATAGAGCGGTGTGATGCCGAAGCGCATGATCTCTGGGTCCCGATAATCGCCCACTACGCCTTTCGAGATCAGGGCCTGCATGATCGCATAGCCTTGCGGATGGGCGATCGAGACCTGGCTGGCCCGCATCGTGGCGTCGTGGGGCGAGATGACGTTAAAACCATATTCGGCGCACTGATCCTCGACCAGATCGACCAACAGATCGCCCAATTGCATCGATTTACGGCGCACTTCCTCCAGGTCCACGTCGGCAAAGGCATCGAGCGCCGCATCGAGCGCCGCCATGCCCAAAATCCCCGGAGTCCCGCACAGATTGCGGTCGATCCCGGTTGCCGGCTCGTAATCGGCCGCAAAATCGAACGGCCGGGCGTGACCCATCCAGCCGGAAAGCACCGGCTGCACTTTGTCCTGAAGGGCTTCGGCGACAAAAAGATAAGCCGGCGCGCCGGGCCCGCCGTTCAAGAACTTGTAACCGCATCCAACCGCGAAATCGACCCCGGCCCGGTCGAGATCGAGCGGCATGGCGCCGGCCGAATGGCTAAGGTCCCAGATGACCAAAGCCCCCTTGTCGTGGGCCTTGCGGGTGATCGCCTCGAGATCGTAAAACTCGCCGGTCCGGTAATTGACGTGGGTCAGCACCAGGCAGGCGGTGTGCGCATCGACCACCTCCAAGATGCGGTCGGCCGGCGGGGCCAGACATTCGAGCCCAGCCAGGTTGGCGACGCTGCGGATGATATAATTGTCGGTCGGAAAATTGCCCGCCTCGGTGACGATCTTCTTGCGCCCCTTATTGATCGTCAAGGCGGCCATCAGAACCTTGAAGAGGTTCACCGAAGTGCTGTCGCAGGCGATCACCTCGCCAGGCCGGGCGCCGATGATCGGGGCCAGCTTGGCGCCCACGCTCTGCGGCAGCTCGATCCATTTGGCGGCGTTCCAGCTGCCGATCAGACCCTCGCCCCATTCATCCTCGACCACCGCCGCCAGGCGCGCCGCCACGCCCTCGGGCCGCGGCCCCAAGGAATTGCCGTCGAGATAGATAAGTCCCTCAGGCAAATGGAACAGGCGGCGCTTTTCGGCCAGCGGATCGGCCTGATCGAGCCCTTCGACCTTTTCGAGGGTCCAGTTGGCCACCCCTAGACCTCCCTCGAGACGGCCGGCACCGGCCAGACCGGGATGCCGGGCCTTAGGGCCTGCGATATGTGGTGGATTATTTTGCCCATACTTGCGCTATCCGAGCCTACATGCGGGTCCGCACCGACCACAATTCGGGGAAAAAGCGCAACTCCAGCACCTTGGTAAGATAGGCCACCCCCGACGAGCCCCCGGTGCCGCGCTTTTGGCCGATGATCCGCTCGACCGTCTTGACATGGGCGAAGCGCCAGGCCTGGAACTGTTGCTCCAGATCGACCAGCTTTTCGGCCAGCTCGTAAAGATCCCAATGCGCCTCGACGTCCCGGTAGACGGTCAGCCAGGCCGCCTCGACCGCTTCGTGCGGCTGGTAAGCCTCGGCCCAGTCTCGCTCGGTGACTTCCTTCGGCAGATCGAAGCCACGGCGGGACAGCAGCAGCAGCGTCTCGTCGTAAAGACTTGGCGTATGAAGCGCCGCCTCGAGGATCTTGTGGGCCTCGGAGCTCTGCTCGTGGACCTCGATCAGGCTGGCGTTCTTGGTGCCGATGGTAAATTCCAACAGCCGGTACTGAACCGACTGGAAGCCCGAGGCGCGCCCCAGGTGGTCGCGGAATTTGAGATAATCGAACGGCGTCAGGGTCGAGAGAATGTCCCAGGACTGCTTGAGCTGGTCCTGGATGCGGGCCATGCGGGCGAGCATTTTAAAGGCCGGCCGCAGGCGGTCGCGCTGCAGGCAGGCGATGGCGCCGCGCAGCTCATGGAGGCACACCTTGAGCCACAATTCGGTCGCCTGGTGGATGACGATGAAGAGAATTTCGTCGTGCTCGGCGGTCAGCGGCAGTTGCGAAGTGAGCAGGCGGTCGAGCTGCAGATACTGGGCGTAATCGAGATCCGTATGCCAATGGATATCCTCGTCCTCGATATCGATCTTGCTGAGCGGGCCGCCGTCGTCCTGTTTTGCCATATCCGTGGTGCCCTGCCCTTCGCTGCCCTAATCGCCCGTAAAGACCTTGAACGCCTGCATGGTGAAGGTGTCCTTGATGCCGCCGACCTTTTGCACCCTGTCGCAGACAAAGTGGCCGA
Source organism: Pseudomonadota bacterium (assembly GCA_022566895.1). Taxonomy (GTDB): domain Bacteria; phylum Pseudomonadota; class Alphaproteobacteria; order Sphingomonadales; family SMXR01; genus JADFIA01. The sequence goes on along the minus strand of JADFIA010000011.1, from coordinate 10,827 downwards.
TGTCGATGCCCTCTTCGAGGTAAAATTTGACCAACAGATCGTACTGGCCCGAGATCGAATGGACCTCCGAGGTCTCGGCGATCTCGTCGACCATCGCCTCGGCCACCTTATAGGCCTGTCCGAGCTCGCATTTGATCATCACAAAAAGCGGTCGCATGACGCCCTCCCCAACCCGGATCGGTCGAATAGCAGAAGCTAACCACATGCCCCTTCCGAGGCAAGGGGATTGGGGGGGCGACCAGATTTGATCGGCCCAACCGCAAGCCCGGCCATTGTATCCTCGATATCTACGCCCTGTCCTTGACATTGCTATTATTTTAAGCTTAAAATATCTCTCCTGCGCAGGAAGAGAGGGGCAGTGGCGATGGAGGTTGTGACCGCAAAGCCGATGGACGTTGTCACCGGAAAACCTATGAAAATAGCGGTCATCGGAGCCGGGCCGTCGGGGCTTTACTTCGCCATTTCGATGAAGCTGCGCAACCCGGACCATGAGATCGACGTTTACGAGCGCAACGGCCCCGACGACACCTTCGGCTGGGGGGTGGTGCTGTCCGACGAGACCATGGGCCACCTGGAGGCCAGCGATCCCGAGAGCGCCCGCCTGATGGCCGCCGAATACACCCACTGGGACGATATCGACGTGCATATCAAGGGCCAGGTCATCTCGTCGAGCGGCCACGGCTTTATCGGTATCGGCCGCCAGAAGCTGTTGAATATCCTCCAGAGCCGGGCTGAAAATCTCGGGGTCGGCCTGCACTTCCACCACGAGATCGAGGTCGCCGATACGCTCGAGCGCTTCGAGGGTGCCGACCTGATCATCGCCGCCGACGGCTCCAACTCGAAGATCCGCCAGGCCCACGCCGACCATTTCGGGGTCGATGTGGATACCCGGCGCAACAAGTTCATCTGGCTCGGCATCGACAAGACCTTCGACGCCTTCACCTTCGCCTTCTTGGAGACCGAGCACGGCTGGATCTGGGCCCACGCCTATAAGTTCGACCAGCGCTCGAGCACCTTTATCGTCGAATGTTCGCCCGAGACCTGGGACAAGTTCGGCTTTGGGGACATGGACCAGGACCAGACCTGCCGCAAATGCGAGGAGCTGTTCGCCGATTATCTCGACGGCCGGCCGTTGATGAGCAACGCCAAGCACCTGCGCGGTTCGGCCTGGCTGACCTTCGCCCGCATCCTGTGTCAGCGCTGGCACTACAAGAACATCATCCTGTTGGGCGACGCCGCCCATACGGCCCATTTCTCGATCGGCTCGGGCACCAAGCTGGGTCTCGAGGACGCGGTCAAGCTGGCCGATGTCCTAAACGACAAGAGCCTGCCCCTCGGCGAGGCGCTCGAACAATACCGCGAGGAGCGGCACCTCGAGGTCCTGAAGCTGCAAAGCGCGGCCCGCAATTCCACCGAATGGTTCGAGCATCTCGAGCGCTACCTCGATTTCGAGCCCCTGCAGTTCGCTTACTCGCTGCTCACCCGCTCGCAGAGGGTCAGCCACGAAAACCTGCGGCTGCGCGACAAGAACTGGCTCGAAGGGGTCGAGAAATGGTTCGCCGAGAAAGTCATCGGGCGGCCGGTCAACGACTGGGTGCCGCCGATGTTCACGCCTTTTTCGATCCGCGGCATGGCCTTGAAGAACCGCGTCGTCGTCTCGCCGATGTGCATGTATTCGGCCAAGGACGGGCTGGTGAACGATCTCCACCTGGTCCATTACGGAACCCGGGCGATGGGCGGGGCCGGGCTGATCTATACCGAGATGACCGATGTTTCCGCCGCGGCGCGGATCACCACCGGCTGCGCCGGGCTCTATAACCAGGCGCATGTGGCGGCCTGGAAACGGATTGTCGATTTCGTACACCAAAACTCCGAAGCCAAGTTTGCCCTTCAGCTGGCCCACGCCGGCGCCAAAGGCTCCACCAAGCTGATGTGGGAGGGCATCGACGAGCCCCTGGACCACGGCAACTGGGAAATTATCAGCGCCTCGCCGACCCCTTGGGCCAAAGCCAACCAGGTGCCCCACGAGATGACCCGCAAACAGATGGATAAGGTGCGCGACGATTTTGTCGGCGCCACCGAGCGGGCGATTGAATGCGGCTTCGATATGCTCGAGTTGCACTGCGCCCATGGCTACCTCCTGTCGTCGTTCATCACCCCGATCTCGAACCGGCGGACCGACGAATACGGCGGCAGCCTCGAGAACCGCCTGCGCTATCCATTGGAGGTTTTCAAGGCCATGCGCGCCGTGTGGCCCGAGGACAAGCCGATGTCGGTGCGCATTTCGGCCACCGACTGGGTCGGTGAGGAGGGGATCACCGGAGACGATGGGCTGGAGATTGCCAAGGCCTTCGCCGCGGCCGGGGTCGATATCATCGACGTCTCGTCCGGCCAGACCTCGACCGCGGCCGAGCCGGTCTACGGCCGCATGTTCCAGACGCCTTTTTCTGATAAGATCAGGAACGAAGGCGGGCTGGCGACCATGGCGGTGGGGAATATTTATGAGATCGACCACGTCAACTCGATTATCATGGCCGGCAGGGCCGACTTGTGCATCCTGGCCCGGCCGCATCTGATGGACCCCTTCTGGACCCTGAGGGCGGCGGCCGAGCAGGAGTATCACGGGGTCAAGGTTCCGGTTCAGTACGAAGCCGGATTCGAGCAGCTCGAGCGCAATCTCAAGCGCCAGGCTGAAATGATGGTTCTCAAGGCATGAGCCGGATCTGAATGCCAGATCTGAATGCCAGAGCTGAATGCCAGAGCTGAATGAATGAGGAAACTATGAGCGATTTATCCCACCACCACGCCTTGATCACCGGCGGCGGCTCGGGCATCGGGCTGGCGATCGCCAAAGCCTTCCTGGCCCAGGGCGCCCGGGTGACCATCAGCGGCCGCAGCCAGCAGCGGCTCGACCAGGCGATCGAAAAATTGGGCGCCGGCCTGGGCATCCAGGGCGATGTATCAGAGCCCGAGGATATCGTCCGTGTGGTCGGCCGAGCGCACGCCGCCTCGGGGCCGGTCACATGTCTGGTCAATAACGCCGGGATCGCCGAAAGCCGGGCTTTTGCCGAGGCCGACGAGGAACACTGGGACCGCACCATGGCGATCAATCTGACCGGCGCCTACCGGATGACAAGGGCGCTGCTTGAAGATCTCCTGGCCGCCGAGGACGGGCGGATCATCAACATCGCCTCGACGGCGGGCCTTAGGGGCTTTGCCTTTATCGCCGCCTATACCGCCTCGAAGCACGGCCTGGTGGGCCTGACCAAATCGCTGGCCATCGAGTTCGCCGAGACCCGGCTGACCGTCAACGCCATCTGCCCGGGCTTTACCGATACGGCGATGGCCGAAAACGCTATCACCAACGTCATGAAACTGACCGGCCGCGAGCGGGGCGACGTCACCAAACGCCTGCTTTCAAATAATCCGCAGGGGCGGCTGATCGATCCGGTCGAGGTCGCCGCCGCCGCCTGCTGGCTGGCCGGGCGTGACGCCAGTTCGGTCAACGGCGCCACAATCCCGATCTCCGGCGGCGAAATCACATGACCGCCCGGGCCCAGGCGATCGAAGACAAGCACGGCGGCGCGCCGCTGTCGAAGGACAGCCTGCGCCTGTGGCTCAAACTTCTGACCTGCACCAGCGTCATCGAAAAACGGGTCCGCGGGCGCCTGCGCCAGCGCTTCGGGACGACCCTGCCCCGCTTCGACGTTCTGGCCACCCTCGATCACGCGGCCGGACCCTTGACCATGGGCCAGCTGTCGAGCCGGCTTTTGGTCTCGAACGGCAACGTCACCGGGCTGGTGGCTCGGCTCGAGGCGGCAGGTTATGTCAGCCGGATCGCCGATGCCGCCGATCGACGGACATTCTACGTTACCCTGACGCCAAAGGGGCGGCGCTCCTTTGATCAAATGGCGGCCGCCCACGAGGGCTGGATCGAGGACATGTTCCAAAGCCTCGGGGCCGGCCAGATCGCGGCCATGACGGAGGGTCTGGAGCGCATAAAATCCGCCCTCGCCGAGGCCCGCCCGGGAGACGCCCGATGACCGGCCGCGAACTTTCGCCCAGCCATTTCGATTGGCAACTTGAGGACGCGGTCGGCCACATTATTCTCGATCGCCCGGAGAAGAAAAACCCGCTGACTTTCGAGAGCTACGGCGAACTGCGCGACCTGTTCCGGGAGCTGACCGATGCGTCGGCGGTCAAGGCCGTCGTCATCTCCGGGGCCGGCGGCAATTTCTGCTCGGGCGGCGACGTGCACGAGATTATCGGACCGCTTACAAGCATGGAAATGCCCGAGCTTCTCGAGTTCACCCGCCTGACCGGTGATCTGGTGAAGGCCATGCGGGCCGCGCCGCAGCCGATTATCGCCGCGGTCGACGGGGTGTGCGCCGGGGCCGGGGCGATTCTGGCCATGGTCTCGGATATCCGTTTGGCAACGCCCGAGGCCAAGACCGCGTTCCTTTTCAACCGGGTCGGCCTGGCCGGCTGCGATATGGGAGCCTGCGCCATCCTGCCGCGGATCATCGGCTTTGGCCGGGCCAGCGAGTTGCTGCTCACCGGCCGCAGCTTTTCGGCCGAGGAAGGAGAGCGCTGGGGTTTTTACAATCGCCTCGTCCCGGCCGACCATCTTATAACCGAAGCTTTGGCCCTGGCCGGTAAGCTGGCCAAGGGTCCGAGCCTGGCCAACGCCATGACCAAAAGGCAGCTAAACGCGGAGTGGGACATGGGGTTGGAGGCGGCCATCGACGCCGAGGCGGAGGCCCAGGCGGTGTGCATGACCAGCAACGATTTCAGAAGGGCTTACGAGGCCTTTGTGAATAAGGAAAAACCGGTATTCGAGGGCGATTGATGGCCGATAAAACCTTTCTCGACTGGCCTTTTTTTGAGCCGCCGCACCGCGAGCTGGCGAACCAACTCGAGGCTTGGGCAGCCAAGGAGATAGCGCCCCTTGAAGCGGCTGTCGGCGATGATGTGGACGCCGCCTGCAAGGAGATTTTGAAGCGCCTGGGGGCCGCGGGCTGGCTTGAGTATGTCGTCCCGAAGGCCTTTGGCGGCCGCCATGAAGCGATCGATGTTCGCTCTCTATGTCTTATCCGCGAGACGCTGGCCCGCTATTCGGGTCTGGCGGATTTCGTTTTCGCCATGCAGGGCCTTGGTTCGGGCACGATAACGCTTTTCGGTGACCAGGCGACCAAGAAGCGTTATTTGCCGGCCGTGGCAGCGGGCCGCAAATGCGCCGCCTTTGCGCTGACCGAACCGGAGGCCGGCTCGGATGTGGCGGCGATCGCCATGACCGCCGAGCTGAAGGGCGACGATTATCTGTTGAACGGCGAAAAAACCTTTATCTCGAACGGCGGCATCGCCGATTTTTATGTGGTTTTTGCGCGCACCGGCGAGGCCGCGGGGTCCGGCGGCCTGTCGGCCTTCGTGGTCGAGGCGGATACCGAAGGGCTGGCGGTGGTCGAGCGGATCAAGGTGATGGCTCCGCACCCCCTGGCCCGCCTCGCCTTTCAAGATTGCAAGGTCCCCAAGGCCAATCTTTTGGGCCGCTCCGGCCGCGGCTTTCAGGCCGCCATGGCGACCCTCGATATCTTCCGCACCACGGTCGGCGCGGCGGCCCTCGGCTTTGCCCGGCGGGCCCTTGACGAGGCCACCTCACGGGTCACTTCGCGCCATCTGTTCGGCCGCCCGCTGGCCGATCAGCAGATGACCCAGACGGCGCTGGCCGAGATGGCCTTGAAAATCGACGCCAGCGCGCTGCTGGTGTACCGCGCCGCCTGGACCCGCGACCAGGGGGCCGAGCGGGTGACGCGCGAAGCGGCGATGGCCAAGCTCTATGCCACCGAGGCCGCCCAGGAAGTGATCGACGCGGCGCTGCAACTGCACGGCGGCCTCGGCGTCGTCTCGGGCCAGCCGGTCGAAAAGCTTTACCGCCAGATCCGCGCCCTTAGAATCTACGAAGGCGCCTCCGAGGTGCAAAAGATGGTGATCGCCCGCCAGCATCTGGCGAGCCAGGAATAGGGACCGGGCCGGGTCATGGCGAGCGCGCATGTGGACAGCTATGTCAGGGATCATTTGCCCCAACCGGCCGACTGGCCGGAGCTGGTCTTCGCACTGCCGGAGCTGCAATACCCGGAGCAGATGAACGCCGCCGAACGTCTTATCGACCAGGCGATTGCCGAAGGTCATGGCCGGCGGACCGCGATCTATTCCTCGGCCGGCAACTGGAGCTACACCGAGCTCCACCAGGCCGCCAACCGGGTGGCCAATGTGCTGGTCAACCAGGCCGGGCTGGTGCCCGGCAACCGCGTGCTGTTGCACTGTCCCAACAATCCGGCCCTGGCCGCCCAATGGCTGGGGGTCTTGAAGGCCGGCGGCGTGGTGGTGGTGGCCATGCCGATGCTGCGGGCCGGCGAGCTCGAAACAATTATCAAAAAGGCCAGGATTTCGCATGCGGTGGTGGATCAACGGCTGGCCGGCGAGATCGAGACGGCGGACCGAGCCTGTCCGGAGCTTGAGCATCTTTTGACCTGCGGCGATGCGGGCACGCTCGAGGCGGCGATGGGCGATGAAAGCGCCGAGTTTGAGACGGTGGCCACGGCCAGTGACGATCCGGCGCTGTTGGCCTTTACTTCCGGCACCACCGGCGAGCCCAAGGTCTGTGTGCATTTCCACCGCGATATCATGGCCATGGCCGATACCTTTTCGCGTCACGTGCTGGCGCCCGAAGAGCAGGAGATTTTCGCCGGAACGCCGCCCTTTGCCTTTACCTTCGGCCTTGGCGGCCTGCTCGTTTTTCCCCTTCATGCCCGCGCCGCCACGGTTCTCGACGAGACTTCGGGCCCGCAAGCGCTTCTTGAATCGATCGAGCGGTTCCGGGTGACCACCCTGTTCACGGCGCCGACCGCCTACCGGGCGATGCTCGATCTGCTTGGCGACCACGACATCTCGAGCCTGAGTAAATGCGTCTCGGCCGGCGAGACCCTGGACAAGGCCACTTCGGACGCCTGGCTCGAGGCGACCGGCGTGCGGCCGATCGACGGCATCGGGGCGACCGAGATGATCCATATCTTTATCTCGGCGGCCGGCCACGATATCCGCCCGGGGGCCACCGGCAAGCCGGTGCCCGGCTATCAGGCGGTGCTCCTCGACGAGGCGGGCAATGTGATGCACCAGGGCACCGGCCGCCTGGCGGTCAAGGGACCCACCGGCTGCCGCTATCTCGACGACGCCCGGCAGAAAGATTACGTCCACAACGGCTGGAACGTGACCGGCGATACCTATGCGATCGACGAAGACGGCTATTTCTGGTTCCAGGCCCGCAACGACGACATGATCGTCTCGGGCGGCTACAATATCGCCGGCCCGGAGGTCGAGGCGGCACTGATGGCGGCGCCCGAGGTGGCCGAATGCGCGGTCGTCGGCGCGCCCGATGCGGCCCGCGGCCAGATCGTCAAGGCTTATGTGGTCCTGGCGCCGGGCTTTAAAGCCTCGGATGCGACCGCAAAGGCGCTGCAGGATTTCGTCAAAGCATCGATCGCGCCTTACAAATACCCGCGGGCGGTCGCCTTTATCGACGAGCTGCCGAAGACCCGGACCGGCAAAATTCAGCGCTTCCGGCTACGCCAGGGCGAGGAGCACGGATCATGAGCACATTCGAGACCAGGCGCCGCATCTCCTTCGCCGATTGCGACCCGGCCGGCATCGTCTTCCATCCCCGTTATCTGGAGATGATCAACGCGGTGATCGAAGAGTGGTTCGCCGAGCGGCTCGGCAAAAGCTTTGCCGAGCTCCATATGAGGGATCGAAAGGGCGTGCCGACAGTGCAGATCTCGACCGAGTTTCCGGCCCCCGGCCGTATCGGCGATGAACTGACCTTTACGCTTGAAGTCCGCAAGCTCGGCAACAGCTCGATGCGGCTGGCCATCGACGGCGCCCGCCACGGTGAGCTGATCGTGAAGTCACGCCTGACCCTGGTGTATATGGACTTGGAGACCGCCCGCCCGGAGCCCCTGCCGGACGATCTTCGGACCGCCATCGGCGCCTATCTGGTGCCCTCAGGAGAAAGCCCATGAAAATCCTGCACCCGGCGGGCTGGCCGCGGCCGAAAGGATACTCGAACGGTATTGTGGCCACAGGAAGGCTGGTCTTCGTGGCCGGCCAGGTCGGCTGGACGGCGGCGGAAAAATTCGTGGCCAAGGATTTTCCCGGTCAGTTTCGCCAGGCCCTCGAGAATGTGCTGGCCGTGCTGGCCGAGGCCGGGGCCGGGCCGGAACACATCGTGCGCATGACCTGGTTCCTGACCGACAAGCAGGAATATCTGGATAGCCTTGCCGAGGTCGGTGCGATATACCGCGAACTGATGGGCCGGCGCTTCCCGACCATGTCGGTCGTCGAAGTCTCGGCCCTGATTGAAGACCAGGCAAAGATCGAGATCGAGACGACGGCGGTGCTGCCGCCCGAGACGATCGGAGAGGGGTCATGAACGAAGCCTTTATCTGCGACGGCATACGCACCCCGATCGGCCGCTACGGCGGCGCCCTAGCAGCGGTCAGGACCGACGATCTGGCGGCCCGGCCGATCGCCGCCCTGATCGAGCGCCACCGCCAAGCCGACTGGCGGCAGGTCGATGACGTCTTTCTTGGCTGTACCAACCAGGCCGGCGAGGACAGCCGCAACCTGGCCCGCATGGCGCTTCTTTTGGCCGGCTTGCCGGACAGCGTACCGGGTGTGACGATCAATCGTCTGTGTGCTTCGGGCGCCGAGGCGGTGGCCCAGGCGGCCCGGGCCATCAACACGGGTGCGGCTGAATTTTGCATCGCCGGCGGCGCCGAGAGCATGAGCCGGGCGCCTTTCGTGATGGCCAAGGCCGAGGCCCCCTATTCGCGCCGCAACGAGATGTTCGACAGCACCATGGGGGCCCGATTTATCAACCCGGCGCTCGATGCCATGTACGGCACCCCCTCGATGCCCGAGACGGCCGAGAATCTGGCCGCTGAGCGGCAGATCTCAAGGGCCGATCAGGACACCTTCGCCCTGTGGTCGCAGGAAAAAACCGCGGCCGCCCAAGCCCGCGGCGATCTGCGCTCGGAGATCGTGTCCGTGGAGGTGCCACAGAAAAAAGGCGGGCCGGTCGAGGTCGACAAGGACGAGCATCCGCGGCCCGAGACAACGGCCGAAGCGCTGGCCGCGCTGGCCGCGCCATTCCGCCAAGACGGCACGGTCACGGCCGGCAATGCCTCGGGTATCAACGACGGCGCCGCAGCCCTGGTGGTGGCCTCGGAAGCGGCGGCCAAGCGGCACGGGTTTGAACCCAGAGCGCGGATTGTGGCGACCGCGGTGGCCGGCGTGCCGCCAAGAATCATGGGCATCGGCCCGCTGCCGGCGATCGCCAAGCTCGAGGCCCGGACCGGCGTCGGTCTGGATAAGCTTGGCGTGATCGAGCTGAACGAGGCCTTTGCCGCCCAATGCCTGGCGGTGACCCGCGAGTTGGGACTTGAAGACGACGATCCTAGGATCAACCCGAACGGCGGCGCCATCGCGCTTGGCCATCCTCTGGGCATGAGCGGCGCGCGGCTGGCGATTGCCTGCACTAACGAAATGCAGCGGCACCAACACGCCTATGGCCTGGTGAGCATGTGCGTCGGCGTCGGTCAAGGCTTCGCCATGCTTTTGGAGCGGGTTTAGCCGGCACTTGGGACGCCGCCCGCCAGGCCCACAGGATCGACCGTCCGAGGGCGCTTGTGCGCCGCGGCCTGGCTGGATCACCCTCCCCCTGGGCCTGGTCATCGCCCGCCAGCGGTTCGACCAGCGGCATCAAAACGTACATATAGGCGAGCGTCAGAAAGGTCCACGCGCCGCCTAACGAAATGCCCAGAAGCAGCATGGCCGGAGCCATAAAGGCCAGAAGAAACTTAAAAGCACGTCCCCATAACGTAGCCGATCATAAGCCATACGCGCTGCCTGCAAAAGTCTTGGCACTCATCCGGCCAACCGATCGCAAAAGAGGGGTGCGCCGGGGGCCGTGATCTGGTAAAGGGAGGCCCCATGGATGGGCCCGTAGCTCAGTTGGTTAGAGCGGACCGCTCATAACGGTTTGGTCGCAGGTTCGAGTCCTGCCGGGCCCACCACTCATAACGCATTGTTTTTACTCATGTTTTAGGTCGTTGCGCTGAGTCATGAACATGACCGGTGACCAAACCGTCTCTGCCGCCAAAGTCTCCGACCGCACCCTCGAGAAAATAGGGCATTTTTCACGCCTAGCGTCTCTGCAGAAAAATGGCCCGGAATACCTTAAACATTTCGGCATTGTCACATTAACTCGGCTGCGGACGCAGAGAATCCGGGCAGGGGTTTTTCACAATGCCGTGCTTGCACCTTCCCATAGATCGAACGCATCGGCACGATACTGCTTGAAGGTGGGGCGGTCTAGTAAATGGCGTTGAAAGTAGAAGGTATTGTAGGTGGCGGATTGAACGTTGAGAAATCGCTGTGCGGATCCGGGCGACTTGAACCTCTGCATTTTTCGCTCCCGTCGTCGCACCGGCTGATGTGAGTTTTCCGCGCGATTATTAGATCTCTTATGGTCGATGTGTTCCGCGCTCAGGCCCAAGGCTCGGAACGCGACGTGATAAGATCGAAGTTTGTCGGTCACGATCCGGGTTGGCGCCCATCCCTGCCTCTTCAAGAGCTTCCGCATCAACTTTAAAGCCGCTCTGGCGTTACGTTTTGGCTGAACCAGAAAGTCGAGAACTTCGCCTTCATTATCAACAGCGCGCCATAACCAGTACCGCCTCCCGCGGATCACGATCACCATCTCATCGAGAT
>JADFIA010000076.1 GCA_022566895.1 Pseudomonadota bacterium | reverse complement strand
TGGTTTTTGTCGCCGCATTGGCGGTGCTACCCACGCGCACGGCATGGCCGCAAGAGCCGACCAACCAGCAACTGTTGGAGCGCGTTGAGGCCCTTGAGGCGGAATTGCAGCAGGTACGCGACCTACTTCTGGCCAACAAAGAGGTTGCCAAACAGGCCAAAGAGAAAGCCGCGGCAGCCGAGGTCAAGGCCATCGAGGCCACAAAGGCCGCCCACGAGTTGGAGGAGCAGACCACTTATCCGTCGATCCCGGACACCATCTGGCATCTGTCCGGTTACGCCACCGCCGGCGCCGAGTTTCGGACCAAGGCCAACGAATGGGATTTCGGTGGCGTTCAGTTTAATCCCGGATTTCACTTTCAGTACAAAGATCTCATTATCTTTGAGGCGGAACTGGAAATGGAAATCGAGGAAGACGGCGAGACCGAGTTCGAGCTCGAATATTCCCAATTCGATATTCTTGTGCACGATTACGCGACCCTGGTCGTCGGCAAGTATCTAAGCCCGGTCGGCCAGTTCCAGGAGCGGCTGCATCCGACCTGGATCAACAAGCTCTCGAATGCCCCCGCCGGTTTCGCTCACGATGGGGCGCAGCCGGCAAGCGAGGTCGGCGTGCAACTGAGGGGCGGCGTCCCGATCGGCGAGCGCAGCACTCTTACTTATGTATTCGCCCTCGGTAATGGGCCGCGTATGGGCCACGAGGGAAACCCGGAGTTCGAGGGCTTCGGCGGCGACGACAATAAGAATAAGGCCTTTGGGGGCCGAATCGGCTTTCTGCCCGTACCGTATCTCGAAATTGGCGGTTCGTACTGGAAAGGCAAGCTGGAGGGGATCGATGGTCCCGGCGAGTTGCTGCCCACGAGCGCTTACGCCAAGGTCTGGGGTGTTGACGCCGCCTTTACTCGCAACGCCTTCGATGTGCGCTTCGAGTATCTGAAGAACACCCGCGGTCCCATCAACAGCTTCGATGAAGATCACGGCGAGGTGGAGATGTTCGAAAAACTGTCGATGAAAGCATGGTACGGCCAGATCGCCTACCGTCTGCCCCAGATGGGTAACGCCTCTTTCACCGAAAAGCTGGAGCCGGTATTCCGCTACGGCGAATTCCGGGTCGAGGGCAGCCACCATCTGGAGGAACAGGCCCACAAGCGCTATAACATCGGCCTCAATTACTGGCTGGCGCCGTCCGCGGTGGCCCGGGTCGGGTTGGAAATTCGCCGCTTCTTCGAAGAGGAAGTTCCCAACGAAACCCTGGTCCAATTGCAAGTCGCTTACGGGTTCTGAGTGATGAGCCTTGAAAGGACAAAAAGATGAAAAAAGCTTCCACGATCTTTACGGTGATTGCACTTGTGGGTCTTGTCGGTTTGGTGCCGATGGCCTCCTATTCGGCCCATGATGATCAGCCGGACCCGGCCCAGATTGCGCGCGGCGCCAAGGCGTGGGCCGAGCAATGCGGCCGCTGCCACAACATCAGAAGCCCTAGCGAGCTCACCGACGAAGAGTGGCTGGTCTCGACGACCCATATGCGGGTCAGGGGCAACATTCCCGGAAATGTGATAAGGGACATTCAGGCCTTCCTACGCTCGAGCAACAAGAAAGAGTAGGTGAAGGCCGGTCTCAACCGCGTTCCTATCAGGAGAATGAAGTCATGAAGTATCTAAAGACTGGGCTGGCAGTGGCGGTCGGACTTTCTGGTCTTATTCTTGCAAGCGGTTCCCAGTCCGGGGAAGCCTCGGGAGGAGATGCCGCAAGGGGTCAAGGCGTCTACGGCTCGACTTGTGTGGCCTGTCACGGTGCCAAGGGCAAAGGGACCATCCCGGGGGTGCCGGACTTTACAAAGAAGAAGGGCGTCCTCGCTAAATCGGATCAGGAGCTGTTCGAGAACATAAAAAACGGTTTTCAAAGCCCGGGTTCGTTCATGGCCATGCCGCCGCTCGGCGGCAATCCCGACCTGAGCGATCAGGATGTGCGGGACGTGATCACCTACATCCGACAAAAATTCGGGAAGGATTGAGACCATGAGTTTTTGGCCGCCTAGGTATGTTCTTTTGTAATCAAACCAAAGCACTGAGAATGGAACCTACGCAGGAGAATGATTAAATGAGAGAGGCATCCAAAATTGGATCCGCACTGGCAGTTGGCCTCGTTTTCGCAGTCCTGTCACTGGCCCCGTTGCCTGCGCAGGCACAGGAGATAGCCGCGGCTGACGGCAAGCCGGTGTTTAAGAAATGTCAGGCTTGTCATTCACTCGAGGCCGACCGGCATCGGGCTGGGCCTTCGCTTTTTGGCGTATTCGGTTCCGCAGCGGCATCTGCCGATGGATATTCTTATTCACCCGCCATGGAGGGTTCCGGGATCATCTGGGATGAAGACAGCCTCGATAGATTTCTGGCTAAACCCCGCGAAATGTTGCCCGGTACGATGATGTTCTTTCCCGGCCTCAGCCTCAAAGCAGACCGCCAGGCGGTCATTGCCTATCTGAAACAGCAAAGTGCGGCCAAGGCTCAGCTGCGCGAACCCGTGGTGGCCGCGCCGCCGGCCTCAACCCGCGATCCGGAAAATCCCGACCTCTATAAGGCCGACGTGAATTTCACCCTGAAGACGGCGATCGCTGAAGGAAAGTTGGTCTATATGGGGGTTGGCGGCGATATCGAAGGGCTGATCAACCCGACCCTTTCGGTACGCGTGGGTGACGTGGTTCAGATCACCCTGATCAATGGCGAGGGCGCAGAGCACGATTTCGTCGTGCCGGATCTCGGAGCGCGCTCGGAATTCGTGACCGGCATCGGCAGCAGTACGACCCTGGTGTTCAAACCCGGTAAGGCGGGATCGTACACCTACTATTGCTCGGTCGCCGGCCACCGCGCGGCCGGCATGGAAGGGCTGGTTACCGTAATTCCTGCTGGCGAACCCGCTGAGGTGGCTGCTATAAGGGATATTGTGCGCGATCCCACCGATCTGCCGCCAACGCTTGCCGCAGGTGGGCCCCGCGTTCACAATATCACGATCAATACGATAGAGCTCGATGGCGTGCTCGCCGACGACACGACCTATCGTTACTGGACGTTCGGCGGTAAGGTCCCCGGACCGTTCCTGAGGGTGCGCGTCGGCGACACGATCAATCTGACGCTGACCAATGATCCCGACAGCGCGGTCATCCATTCGATCGATCTGCACGCGGTTACCGGGCCCGGCGGTGGAGCCGCCTATCTGCAGGTCCCACCGGGTGAAGCCAGAACCATCACTTTCAAGGCCATCGTGCCCGGCCTGTTCGTTTATCATTGCGCCACACCGATGGTTGCCCATCATATTGCCAGTGGCATGTATGGCATGATCCTGGTCGAGCCTGAGGAGGCTCTGCCGGCGGTCGACCGCGAGTTCTACATCATGCAGGGTGAAATTTATACGCAGGCGAGAATCGGCACCAAGGGCCAGCAGTTTTTCTCGGTCGAAAAGCTCCTCAACGAGGCCCCGGAGTATTTCGTTTTCAACGGTGCCGCCGGTGCCTTGACGGCGGATCATCCGCTGAGGGCAAAAGTCGGTGAGACCGTGCGCATCTATTTCGGTGTCGGCGGCCCCAATTT
>JADFIA010000075.1 GCA_022566895.1 Pseudomonadota bacterium | reverse complement strand
ATGGCGCGACGGCGATCGAGTATGGCTTTCTGGCCGCCCTGATCGCGATTGCCATGCTGGCGGCCCTTACCATGCTGGGCGACAGCCTGGTTGGCCTATTCGATGGCGTGACCAGCGACGTTACGGCAGCCGAAGCCAGGGCGAAAGGTAACTGCGGCGGTGGCGAAGGCGACGGCAGCGCCCTGTGCGATAATAAATAGGCCGGCCCGTTTTTGCCGCAAGTTCCCGACTATCGAGGAAAATTTGGTGAGCCCGGTAAATTGTAGTTTACCCCTCATTGAGGTGTATATGTTTTGTCGGGTTGTTTTCCTTTAGCCAAAAAAATCCCCCAGCCTTTTTTCCTGCCTTCCGGTCCCCTCATTGCGGCTCGGCGCCGGCCGGCGGGGCCGGCGGCGGCGGCGTCTCGGCCATATCGGAGGCCAGGGTGATATGGACCGCCAGGCGCTCCAGAAGGGCCGCCAGCTTGGTGATCTGCAACTCGGTCTCGGACCAGTAGCGCTTTTCGATCGCCTCGCGCACCCCGGGCAGGGTCTTGACCCCGTAGCCGGTATAAAAGCCCGGCGCGTAGATATGGTGGCGGAACCACGGCCGGCGCGGCAGGCCGCTGGGCTCGCTCAGGGCCCGCTCGCTGGTATAGAGCACCTGGTCGATCCGGGCCCGGGCCTGGGGCGCCAGGGCAAAGCCAACCGCGGCCAGACGTTCGTACGCCGCGGCGTACTTATCCGCCGCCTGGCGGACCTGGCCGAGCGCCGCTTCGAGTAGTGCGAAATCGATTTCCGGCACCACATCCTTGGGCGCCACTTCGACAAAGGGCTTGGTCGGATCGGCAAAGGCCTCGAAGACGCCCGCGGCGACATTCCTATTGTGATTTTCGGTGGCCTGGCGGGTTTCCTCGACCAGATTTTCGACCTCTTCCAGATAGACCCCAAGGGTGCGCCCCAAGCCGGTGAACTCGAACGGCAGCAGATCGGCGTTGGCCAGCCTCAGGGTGACCCGTCCGGCCACCTGCGCCAGCGCCACCCCGTAAACGTGGCCGGGGTCCAGGAAACGGCTGTAGTGATCATAAGAATCATAGATCGAATGATACGAGCCGCCGGCCGCCTCGCCGCCGAAGCCGAGGTGAAACGAGGCGATGCCCAGATGCTGCAAAAAGGGCGAATAATCGGAGCCCGAACCGAGCGCCCGGAGCCGGTAGAGGCCCGAGTCCTCGGCCTCCTTTTTCTCCTGCTCGGAGCCCTTCAGCAGCCGCCAGGCGCGTTGGCGCCGGGCCAGCGAGAGGCCCGTCAAAGGGTCCGCAACCGCTGCCGCTATCTGTTGAAACATGGCCTCCAAGGTATGCGAGCCGCCGGCCAGGAGAAAACCCCGGGCGTGGGCATCGGTGTTGATATAGGCCACCATCTTTCGACGCAATTCAGAGGCGTGATCCTCGACCCATTCGGTCGAGCCGATCAGCCCCGGCTCCTCGGCGTCCCAGGCCGCATAGAGGATGGTGCGCCGCGGCCGCCGGCCGGCCCTGGCCAGCTGGCCGACCATGCGGGCTTCTTCCAACAGGGCCACCAGCCCCGAGATCGGATCGGCCGCCCCGTTGACCCAGGCGTCGTGGTGATTGCCGCGCATCACCCACTGGTCGGGCAATTCCGCTCCCTCGAGGCGGGCGATGACGTTGTAGGCCGGCTTGATGTCCCAATCGAAGGCCAGCCTCAAATGGACCACCGCCGGGCCGGGGCCGACGTGATAGGTCAAGGGCAGCGCACCGCGCCAGCGCGGCGGCGCCACCGGACCGCCGATGGCCTCGAGGATCGGCCGGGCGTCGGCGTAGGAGATCGGCAGGACCGGGATCTTCATCAGGGTCTCGGCCCGATCGAGCGGCAGGCGCTCGGCGTTCTCGGTGGCGCCCTTGTAGGGGGTCAGGGGATCGCCGGGCCGCAACGGCAGGTCCATCACGGCGCCGCGCTGCACCCCCTCGGGCGGCCGGAACGGACCCTCGGGATAGACCTCGCCCTGGGCATAGCCGTCGTCCTCGGGATCCGAATATAAAATCACCCCGAGGGCGCCGTGTTCCTGGGCCAGCTTGACTTTGATGCCGCGCCACGAGCCGCCGTAACGGGCCAGGATGAGCTTGCCCTCGACGCTGATCCCGAGGCGCTCCAGGTCCTCATAGTCTGCGGGGATGCCCTGATTGACGAACACCACCTCGGCCGTCACCTCGCCGTCGGCCGCATAGGCGTTAAAGGTGGGCAGTTGCTCGCCCTTCTGGCCCGAGGTCGCATCGGCGCTCAGGGCCGGCTCTTCGAGGGCGGCGGTAAACCTGGTCGGCGCGACCAGCTCCAGCAGCCGCAGCTTGGGGGTCGGGAACAGCACGTGATAGGTCTCGATCTCGACCGCGTAGCCCCACGAGCGGAACAGCGCGGCGATATATTCGGCGTTTTGCTTGCCCCAGGGCGAGCCCACATGGTGCGGCCGGGCCGACAGATGCTTCATCCATTTGTCGAGATTGGCCGCCTCGAGCCCGGCATCAAAGTCCGCCTCGAGGGCCAGCTGCGCCGCGGCCGCCGGATCCGAAAAGCCACGGATGGGGCTCTTTTCCTCGGCCGAGGCACCGTTTCCCACAACCCCACTGGCCACAACCCAGACCGCGATCAGCCCGAGCCGGCAAATTTTTGCAATTTTCAACCTCCGTCCCCCTGATAAATCCTGTCCAAGCTTTGCACACTAGCGACCATCCCGCGGTGGGGCAATCAGTGGTTCACAGCCTTGAGCGGTGCACCATGTGAGAAGCGCCAGCTTCGATACGGGTGCAATTAATAATCAGCCCTGAGCGATGCGTCATGCGAGCCCGGAGCGCAGCGCCGGCCGAGCGGACGCGGTCAGGAAATCAACGGCAGTATGCCGGGAAGAACCCTTATGCGGGCCGGCAGGCGGCCGATCAGCTCGCCGTCGGCTTCCATGCGGATGGGGACCTCCGAGGCCGAGCGGGCCTCCAGCAGCCGGGCCGGCCGGTGGCTGATCGCCGGATGCGAAAGGTGGGTGCCGCGGAATAGCCGGTGGGCGTTCAGCATCAGATCCAAAGGCCCCACATCGCCGATCTCGATGGCCTCCAGGCGGCCGCTGTCCAACGCCGCCATCGGCCCGAGCTGCAGCCCGCCGCCGGTATATTTGCCGTTCATGCAGGCCAGCATGACCAGCTTGCGGGTCTCGGCCGGGCCGCCGTCGTAGGCCACCTCGATGGCCCTGGCGCGCTGCTTCAGGAGCACCCTGAAGGCCGAGATGAGATAGGAAAAACGGCCGCTGGCCAGCTTGCCGACCCGGTCCCGGTTGACCCCGGCCGCGATCGCCGCCGACAGGCCCAGCGAGCAGGCATTCAAGAAGAAGCGCTTGCGCGGCCGCCCGTCCGGGCCTTGAAGTTCGATCAGGCCGACATCGATCCGGGTGATCTTTCTCTTGGCGATCACGGCGATCTGGGCCGCTTGGTTGCTCCTCGCGGCGAGGCTGCGCATGAAATCGACCCCGGTGCCGCTGCCCAGCAGCCCCATGACCGCGTCCGGATTTCGTGGCAATTCGCTCGCCGGATCCATGAAGCCGTTGAG
>JADFIA010000038.1 GCA_022566895.1 Pseudomonadota bacterium | reverse complement strand
AGGACGAGCTGACCCAGTTCTTTGCCGAGCTGATCGACAACCAGGCCGAGGCGCACGCGATGGGTCGCCGGGCGCAGGCGCTCACCGAGCAGTTTCAAGGGGCCACCCAACGTACCCTCGACGCGTTGCAGCCACTCCTGAAGAACTAGAAACCCCTCCTTTTTCCGGGAGCTGTCGGCCTTCAGCTGTCAGCGTTCAGCAGTGATCGCTGAGAGCTGAAGGCTGATCGCTGATGGCTGTCCATGTTTTGACACCCCCATGGTCGACGACGTACAATAATCCTTACAATGTGGAAATCTCTCCATGATGCCTGGTGGCGTCTTGCCACGCAGAGCCATCCGGAATCCTTCTCGGACGCCCTCGTCTGTGGCGCGCTCCGGACCGGTTCGGTTGTCTATCAGGCGGCCGTGACCCTGCGCAACCTTGCGTATGACAAGGGGTTGGCGCGACAGATTACGCTGCCGTGCAGGGTGGTGAGCGTGGGCAATCTGACAGTCGGCGGGACCGGGAAAACGGCCTGCGTTGAGCTGATTTCCAAGCGGTTGGCGGCGCGTGGTAAACGCGTAGCCGTGCTGTCGCGCGGATACGGTGGCCGTCGGAAAGAGTACTGGTTGACGTCGGAGCAGGGAGCACTGCGGGTGAACGGAGAGGCTCGCGAGATGGACGGCCTGGCCGATGAACCGCAGCTCCTGGCGCACCATCTGGACGGACGGGAGGCAGCTTCCCGAAAACCCTCCGGAACTGCGTTGGCTGGGATGGAACGTGGGTCATTGGGAAGGAGACACCTTCGTGATCGAGTCGAACGGTTTCGACGGCAGGAACTGGATCAGCGACGAGATGCGCTTAGTGGAGCGCTACCGGCGGGTGAGCTATGGAGAACTTGAAGCTGAGCTGACGATCATCGACCCGAGCGCCTACACCCAGCCCTGGTCCACCGGTTGGCAGACGATCGCTTTGGGTCCAGGTGCCGAGATCTGGGAGTATTTCTGCGTGCCGTCGGATGAGGGGGAGTTTTACGAGCTGATACACTTTCCGGTGGCTGCTGAAACGTTGGACCCAGGATAAGTCACGGTGATTACAGAGCAGACTGGGTTCGCGTAAAAATAACGAGCACAAAATTCTTTTCAGGAGGCGTCAAATGAGAACGGGATTACGGATAGCTGTTGTGGTGTTTGCTGTCATAGCGGTGTTGCCTGTGCTTGAAGGGGTGGTTTCAGCGCACCATGGCCGCGCGGGCTACGGCGGCGCTTCGGGAAACTTGGCGCGCAACCGCTTGATCAGATTCGCATCGGGGTCCGCTGATCGCTGGTTGACGCTCGCGATGATGATCTTCTTTTCCACACCCCGCCTTCTTAGTTTAACCGGCATATCAATGGTGATCATGTGCTCTGACGCATCCCTCTGGTCTGCTTGACCGAGCACATCGAGGAGCCGGCTTGCGATGAGCTCAATACGGATGCGATCCAGCCTGACTTCTATTCGGTCTACGATTTTAAGAAGCAGCCTGCGCTTCTCCGCCATTCCAGCTTCGGACAGGGTCTCGGCTAACTCTTCAGCCTTTGCAAAAAAGCTCTCAATCTTATCAGGTCGCGCTTCTGGCAATCCTGTTTCTTTGATCAACCGAACCTGATCCCGATGGAGACCGGCAACACCATCGATGACAACACTGTCAACCTCGCTCGCCGGTAATCGCCAGTCGGCTCCGGATGTACCATCCTCAATGGGAGCGGAGATGTAGTATCGATAGCGCTTGCCCGTTTTGCAAGCATGACTCGGCACGAGACGCCCGCCATTCTCGTCCCTCAAAAGCCCCGATAGCAGGCTTGGTGATCTAGCGTTGGTGGCGGTGCGGCGATCGACGGCGTTTCGTTTCAGTTGCGCCTGAACCGCGTCCCAGGTTTCCCGGTCGATGATCGCATCAGGCTGGACAGGAAGCGCCATAGTTTGCCAGCTTGATTTTCGGTTGACGTCTTCGACCTGTAGAGCCGAACGTCAAGCGGGATATCCCATTCCTCTTCCCCCGCACGAATTAACTGACCCTCTTCAAGCTCATGTTTGATGCAGCTTTCTGGCAGCCAAGCGATACCTCGACCTGCCAGCGCCATCGCCTTTAGTGACTCTGCCATTGCATCCTCAAAGCATTTCTGCAGCCGAACCTTTTTGTTTTTATGACTAATGGATTTGTTTTTATGACTAATGGAAATGTTAGCAGCTTGTCCAAGGATCGCATCCCGTGGATAGGCGAGATAGGGTATTGGCGTATCCACAACTTGGCCAAGGCAATATTTTGGTTCGTGATCACGAACCGGCATTGATACTGGAATAAGATTATCGGTCCCAATGATAAGAAACTGACAATGCTGGGAATCAAGAAAATTGGAAACTTGCGGGTGGGCAAAGCACATCAGAAAATCACATTGACCGGCCATCAGCGTATCGATTCCCTCGCCGAAATTCTCTGCTGACATGCTTGTTCTGATAGATCCGAAATGATCTTCCATCCGTTCGAGCCAATTCGGGAAAAAATAAAGCGCAATTGTGTGGGCCGCAGCAAACTTGACCAAATTGCGCCGCTGATTGGAATCGGCACGTAGCGCAACACGAGTTGCGTCGAGCTTGTTGATGATTTCCTTAGCCACTTCGGCGAATACTATTCCTTCCCGCGTCAGTTCGACAGGATAGGTGGACCGGTCAATCAGCTTAACGTCAAGCCAACTCTCCAGCGCGCGTATTCGCCGGCTGAACGCGGGTTGTGTCACATGCCGTTCCTGTGCTGATCGCGTAAAGTTGCGCGTCCTAGCAATAGTCGAGAAATCTCTGAGCCATTTAAATTCCATAGCTCGATCTAATCCTCATGATCAGTTGCTTGCCGCAAATCCCAGAACTCCGATTTTGGATTTTGCGCTGCATTACGCCCGCGATTAATTCGAGTGTCTGCTTTTGGGCTGTCTGTTGCCCTCGGAAATATAGCATTTTTCAAGCTGGAGCGCGAATAAGAGAGGTTGCGACAACAAAACAATGTTCGCTTTGGGTCAAAAGCAGACCTTGCTTAATTCGTCAGATGCAGGACATTAGATCGTCATGAAAAGAGTCCGCTTTTAGCCAAAAGCGGACATTGTTCCTGCGGCCCGGGCTTCCAGTTGGATATTAAGAACCTTAATGCAGGTGAAAACGATCATTCGTCCCGTGTCATGTCGCCCTTTTGACGCCTCCCCTTTCAACGTGTAGCTTACGGCGAGCGCTGGCCACCGGGTGGCCTGCGGATCGCAAGCGACAGCATTGAGCAGAGAAGAGAGGGGGGGGTGCTGGTATGGAGCCGAATTTTGAATCGCTAATCGTGTTCGCCGAGATTGGCATTGCCTACGTGGCGTTCTCGACAATTGTCGCGGCTCTGCAGCCGATAAGAGGCAAGCCCTTCACCCGATTTCAGGTTCTGCTGGTTCATTTCTATATTGAAAGCGGCAGCCTGAATGTCGGAATGGCGCTGCTGCCGCTGGTTCTGTGGAATTTCTTCCACGACGAACTGATGGTCTGGCGCGTGTCGATCTGGGCGCTCCTGATTATGACCACTACCTACCTTATCACCTACGCTTTCCGCAGAAGACGGGTTCGCGCCCCGACCCCCTTGCCAAGCCTGTTGGTCATGGTCGGGTATGGGATTGTCAACATTGTAATGATTATTACCCTGACGGAAATATTCTGGTTGCCGTCGATGGCCATATATTCGGCCTATCTTCTTTGGGGGCTGTTCGGTAGCGCGGTCATTTTTATCTACTTTTTCGGCAGCTTCATCAGAAGAAGCGCCGGAAGATTGCGGGGCTAACTTTAGACGCTTACAAAAGAGTCCGCTTTTAGCCAAAAGCAGACATTGTGACCTCTAGTCCCGAAGCAGCGCCTAAATTTCCTCATAGGTGCCGCGCAAACAGGCCGGACACATAGCTGCACCCGACCATATTTGCACATACGTCAAACAATCACTTACCAAAGGGGAGCCGTCCACACATAGCGGACATTGAGAGTTTAGCTACGGTAATCCTCGATGGCAACTTGACTAATTTCCCCAGCGAAGCTTTAGTTTTTGTTGCAGGCGCGGGTTAGAGGGCAACTTAGACCATGGATAAGTGCCAGATATACGAAAGACGCAGCGTTTCGAGCGATGAGATCCAGTCAGCCCGCGATCGGTTGGCGTTATTGTTTCAAGGAATTTAAGGAAATCCGAATGAAAAAGGACTTTTTTTTGCAAGTGGCGGTTTTGGGCTTAACTTTGGTCATTTCGAGCAGCACGGCAACCGCCCATGAAATGTTTTTAAAGGCAGAGGATTATTATGTGGAACCGGCCGAGACCCTCGTTTTAAAACTTTTGAACGGTACATTTGACGAGAGCCTCAATGCGATAAATCGGGAGCGCATGCAGGTTGTCAGTCTGGTCAATAATGGCCGGACAACTTACCCGCCGTTAAGCGCTTGGTATGATGCGGAAAACACATCGTTCCTCGATATCAAAACCACATCTCCGGGGACTTATGTCGTGGGCGTGTCACTCCGCCAGAATATAATCACGCTTTCGGCGGAAGATTTTACTACTTATCTCAGGCACGACGGTATTCTGGATACGCTGGCGGAGTTTGAGGCAAGCGGCTCAAAGAATGAGGTCACGGAATATTATGCCAAACACGTACGGGTAATCTTTCAGGTTGGCGACGAACGCACCGAGGATTTTTCCCAGGCGCTCGGGCATCCGGTCGAAATATTGTTGCAGGATAACCCCTACGATCTGACGCTTGGGGAGAGCCTCAATTTCCAGGTCATTTATGAGGGCCGGGCTGCCGGCCATCAGCTTGTCTATGCTGGCTATCAAGGGTTTCAGCGTGACGGCGTAGACGATGGGCATGCCGTTTCATTGCGCACCGATGAAAATGGGCGGGCCAGCTTTGTTCCGGAAGCAAAAGGAATCTGGTACATCAGCCTGATCCACATGAAAAGGATTGAGGATCCCGACGCCGATTATCGATCTGACTGGGCCACGGTCACGTTCGAAATCCGCTGACAGAAAATTTTGCGTCATAGCGTCAACCCCTTAAGCTTGAGGCCGTTGCCGATCACCGATACCAAGCCGAAACTGATGCGCTAATCACAAAAAAAGAGTCCGCTTCTAGCCATAAGCGGACGCTGATTTGACGGCGGCGCGTTCTACCGCTCGCCGGTGACCACGCGGTTGCGACCCTGGGCCTTGGCTTTATAGAGATAGCTGTCGGCCAGTTCGATCATATCCTCGGCCGTCATGCCCGGTTCCCAGCCGCTGATCCCGGCCGACAGGGTGAGGTGAAACTGATCGCCGTTCATCTCCCTCGGCACCCGGGCGAAGATGCGCCGGATCTCGTCGGTGACGTAAAAGGCGGTGTTGGTGTCGGTGTCCTTGAAGATGATCGCGAATTCCTCGCCGCCATAGCGGCCGACCGAGTCCGAACGCCTGAGCCGTTTGTTCAACAGCCTGCCCACCGACCATAAAACCGCATCGCCGGCCTGGTGGCCGTATTTGTCGTTGACCCTTTTGAAATGGTCGAGATCGAGGATGGCCAGCGACAGGGAGTGCCCGGCCCGTTCGGCCCGCGCCACTTCCTGGTCCAGATCCTCGCAGATCCGGGTGTGGTTCAAAAGACCGGTCAGACTGTCGCGGTCCATCAGGGCGCGCAGAGCCCGGGCCCGCGCCGCCCGCACCGAGACCGCCATAACCAGCTGCTCGGGGGCCATCGGCTTGGCTAGAAAATCGTCGCCGCCGAGGCCCAGGACCCGGCGCAACTTCGACATTTCACCTTCGCTCGTCAGGAAGATGATCGAAATCCCGAGATACCGTTTGGTCTGGCGCACGACCTTGGCCAGCTCAAAGCCCGAGACCCGCGGCATATAAAGATCCATCAGAATCACATCCGGGCTGTTTTCTTCGATACGCTCGAAGATTTTTCTCGGATCGTTCAGGACCGCGGCATTCATGCCCGCCGCCTCGAGCATGAGGGCGTAGGATTCGCTCAAATAGGCGTCGTCGTCGATGATCAGCACGCGGTAGGGCTCCTCGGGCACGGCGCCGCTGATCCGGTCGACCCAGTCGATCAGATCAGCCATCTCGCCAGGCCTTACAAGATACGCGATGCAGCCGGCCCGCGCCGCAGCCAGGCGTATATTGAAATCATCGATATCTGATATCGCGATCAGCGGCGGCGGCCCGTCGAGATCCGAATAGCGGCTCATGAACTGCGCTCCCAGATCGGTCTCGGCATTGGCCAGAATGACAAGTTCCGGCGGCTGATCGACGATGAATTCAAGCGCCTCTTCGACCGCTTCCGAGGTTTGCGTGTCGTATCCGTAGTGCTCGAGTTTAAGGGCAAGCGAACAGTTTTCCGCGTGATCGTCGCCAACCAGAATCAGCCGCCGTCGCGCTTGCGGTTCGAACCGTTCAGCCCTCTTTTCAGCCAGCGGCGGTGCGGCGGCTGCCTCCTCGAGGCCGGCCACCAGGGCCGCCGTCTGTTCCCGCCGATCGGCATTGGCTAGTGATTGATCGGCTTCGAGCCCCCTGAGCAGCAACAAAAGCGGTGTTGCAATGTCGGCCACCTTGTCCAGCCCGGCAGCACCCGAAGATCGGGCCAGCTTGTCGACCGTGGAGACCAGTTTATCGAGTTCGGCCGCCACCTTGTCGCTCCAGCCCCGCGACGAGGTCAGATTTGCCCACAGGGACCCGACGCGGCCGATATCCTCTGGCGCCACCCGGGCGGTCTCCGGTTTGGTTTTTGTCTTGTTCTTGGCCTTTGCCATCACACACCGATTCGCCAGTCCCAGACCTCCCGCCGGTTCCGGTGGGCGAGATTCCGGGACCCAAGAGTCTATCTCCTTAGCGGCCAAAAATCCCTCAAAAGATGCTTCGGGCTTCGACATCCGGCCAAATCCTCTATAAACCGGATGGCGCACGACCGGCACTTTGCAAGGGGACGCGCGGCTAAATCAAAGAGGGGCCAGGAATCGTGAGCACTGAACCGACCTTCTCGATGGCCCAGCGCCTGGGCGCCGAGGCTCTGGGGACGATGTTCCTTTTGGCTTCTATTGTCGGCTCCGGGATCATGGGCGAGAATCTGGCCGGTGGTAACGTGGCCCTCGCCGTCTTTGCGGTGACGCTCTCGGTGGGCTGCGTTTTGGTCGTAATCATCCAGATGTTCGGTCCGATTTCAGGCGCCCATTTCAATCCGGCGGTGACCTTCGCCTTTCTCTTGCGGGGCCAGATATCGCTAAAGGATGCGCTGTTGTACGTCCCGGCCCAGATTCTGGGCGGCATCAGCGGCACGCTTCTGGCCCACGCCATGTTCGACCGGCCGCTATTCGTGTTGTCGGAGACCGCACGTTCCTCGTCCGGCCAGTGGATCTCCGAGGCCGTGGCGACCTTCGGGCTGCTGGCCACGGTTCTCTATCTCCTCAAGTGGCGGCCCAAGATGGTGGCGGCCGGGGTCGGCCTCTATATTGCCTCGGCGATCTGGTTCACCGGCTCGACCGCCTTTGCCAATCCGGCGGTAACCATCGGGCGGGCCCTTACGGATACGCTGACCGGCATCGATCCCGACCATGCGGCGGCCTTTATCCTTGCCGAGTTCTCGGGGGCGGCGCTGGCGGTGTGGGTGTTTGCCTGGATGACCCGGCCCCAAAGCCCGGACAACGAGTCCTGAGACAGCCGCCGCCATTCGAAATCCTTCAAGATCTGGCCGGCCGCGTTGTGGCCCGGCAGGCCAGTCAGCAGGAACGGGCCAGCCGCGGCCGGCAGAGACCGACCGCGCCGGCGGTCATGCGGCGGCTGTCCGAAACCCCCAGAAGCAGCCCGTCGCGCCTTTGCACGGTCTGCAATGAGCCCATGACCGACTTGCGGGCGATCACGTGGCCGCGGGCCTGGAGCTCCCTTAATGTGTCCGGGCTGAAGCCCCCTTCGATCCTTAACTCGTCGGGCAGCCACTGATGGTGAAAGCGCGGATATTCCACCGCGTCGGCCAGTCCCATCTTGAAATCGATCAGATTGACGATCTGCTGGAGGACCGTGGTGATGATCCGGCTGCCGCCCGGGCTGCCGGTCGCCAGATACGGCGCGCCGTCCCGGAACACGATGGTCGGGGTCATCGAACTCAGCGGCCGTTTGCCCGGCGCGATGGCGTTGGCCTTGTCGCCGACCAACCCCCAAAAATTAGGCACCCCCGGCTTGGCAACAAAATCGTCCATTTCGTTGTTTAAAAGAAATCCCGCCCCATCGACCGCGATCGCCGAGCCATAGGCGGCGTTCAGCGTAAAGGTATTGGCAACCACATTCCCGAAACGGTCCATGACCGAGATTTGGGTCGTATCGGGGCTTTCCGGCGCCGCGGCGGTGCCGGGCCTGATCTCGCTCGACGGCCGGGCTCTGGCCAGATCGATGGTCGCCGCCAGCCTCTTGGCGTAGGCCTTGCTCAAGAGCCAATCCACGGGCACGTCGTAGAAATCCGGATCGCCGAGATGCTTGCTGCGGTCGGCAAAAGCGAGCTTCATGGTCTCGGCCATCACGTGGATGGCATCGGCGCTGCCGGGGGCCATTTGGGAAAGCGGGAAATTTTCGAGAATATTGAGCATCTGAATGACGTGAATGCCGCCCGAGCTCGGCGGTGGCATCGAAACGATCTCGAAACCCCGGTAGGTGCCCTTGACCGCCGGGCGTTCCACAACCCTGTAATTTCTCAGATCCTCAAGCGTAATCAGGCCGTCACCGCGGCGCATGGTGGCGACGATCTTGCGGGCGATCCGCCCCCGGTAAAAGGCCCGGCGACCGGCTTTCTGGATTTGCTCCAGGGTCGTTGCCAGATCGGCAAAGCTGATCTTGTCCCCGGGCTCGTAGGCGGCGCCATCGGGCTTAAAAAAGAGCTTCACCGAGGCGGGCGAACGACGCAGGCGGCGGGCCGAGCGCTTGAGGCCGTCGGACATAAATCGGCTGACGATAAAGCCATCGCGGGCCAGTTCGATGGCTGGGGCCAACAGCCGCGCCCAAGGCAGCTTGCCGTATTTGGAATGGGCGTAATGGAGGCCGGCCACGGTGCCCGGAACGCCTGAAGATTTGAGGCTTGCGAGAATGCGTTCACGGCTGACGTTGCCATCGGCATCGAGATACATGTCGCGGCTGGCGGCGGCCGGCGCCATTTCCCGGTAGTCGATGGCGATGGTCCGCTTTTCCTCGGCCAGATAGACCAGCATGAAGCCGCCGCCGCCGAGGTTGCCGGCCCGCGGCAGCACCACGGCCAGGGCAAAGGAAGTGGCCACCGCGGCGTCGACCGCATTGCCGCCGGCGGCCAGAACCTCGGCGCCGATTTGGCTGGCCAGGATCTGCTGGCTGGCGACCATGCCAAAGCGGCCGATCTGCGGATGGTGGATGTCGCCGCTACTCAGGATCGCCGGCTCTTGTCCCAAGGCCGCGGTTTGGAGGTTCAGGCCCAAGGCCAGGATCAGGCCCAGTCCCAATATAATCCGGCTGAATACCCCGTGCATGGCCGCTCCCGATTTCCCCCAGCGCTCACCTTAAAGCGCCGGCCGGCGATCGCAAACGGCTTTTCGTTGTTCCTGGGCAGCGACGACGCGTCCTAGGTCAACGGACAAGCGCTGCCAGTCTGCGGCGGCCTCAGCGCCGGCCACCCTTTTGTGGCTCTGAAAAGCTAGGCCGTTATACTGCAAGCTAGGCCGCTATTCTGACAGCACGATCGCGCCGGGCGGCGGCTTGCGTCCGCGCAGCGCTGCGTTTTTTGTGGCGGCCCATGATACGATCACATGGCGCACGCCCGACGTCACAGGTCGCGCCGCGTGCACATAGCGTCCATCGGACGGGAACACGATCAGCAATCCGCGCTTGGGCGGCAGCTTCATTCCAAAGTTTGGAAAGTCGATCTCGCCGCCAGTGAAGCCGTCATCTATGTAGAGCAGCAAGCTGAGGTCGCGGTCTTTGACCCACTCCCATCGTTGTTTCCCGGCGTTCCAATTTTCGGCGTCCGCATGCACCGCATATTCGCCGCCGGGGCCGTAACGCAGAATTTCCGGCAATTCGAACCAATCGACCGAGACGTTGTAATTCGGCTCCACATAATTGCGGAAAATACGCTCGATCATGGCTGGAATATCTACAGACAATTAGCGTACGTCGATGAAGTCGGACGTGCGGACCTCCGATTTGAAATTGCCCGCCGTGCCGTCGCTTGCACCGATTGTGCTGCGCACGCCCTGGACCGGCGCGCAGGCCTGCACGATCTCTTGGCACGCCGCCGCATCGAGTGCGTTTTGCACGATTAGAAATCCGGGCGGCGTCGCCCCTCTGCTAATCGCCACGCCCTGCGGCTCGTCGGCGAACACCGAGAGCCACTGGTCCGGCTGGATCGGCCGGTTGGTCATGTATTCGCTCGGATCGAACGCGGTCGAGGTCGCGTGGGTCGTTTGCGCGCGCTCCGCGTCCGACGTTCCAAGACAGCAGTGCTTGTATTTCTTCCCGCTGCCACATGGGCAGGGCGAATTTCTTTGGGTGGAGGTCATTTCAAGCGGCGGCTTTCAATGATGGCCATAAGGCCGCGGTTTGGAGGCTCAGGCTCATGGCCGGGACCGGATACAGTTTCATGACGCTCCGGCTGAAGAAATCCCGCATCGCGTACTCCTTCTCGACTAAGGCGCCCAGCTTAGTGTGCCCGCCTAGATTGGCAAAGGTGTTTTCGCAGCCGCCTATCCGCCGGCAGGACCAGCGGCGACCGACAATTATTCTAGTCCTCCGCCTTCGGCAGCACGACGGTAAAGCGGCTGCCCTTGCCGGGTTGGCTGTCGATCAGGATATCGCCACCCATGCGCCGCGCCAGCTCGCGCGAGATATGAAGCCCCAGGCCAACGCCGTCGTTGTTGCGGGCATAGATGGTGTCGGTGACCTGGGCGAACTTTTCGAAGATTCGCTCGTGGTCCTCCTTGCCGACCCCGACCCCGGTATCCCAAACCGTGACCGCGACACGGCCGCGCTGGAGATCGGAGACGTGAAGGCCGACCTTGCCGTCCGAGGGTGTGAATTTGAAGGCGTTGGTCAGGAGATTGACGAAGATCTGCACCGCCCGGCGCTCGTCGGCGTGGATCTTGAAGCTTGTCTTTATGGACAGGGCCGAAAGATCGGCGTCTTCGATCTGGCTGCGGGTCTTGGAGATCGAAACCGCCTGATCGAGGACATCCTTGAGCATCACATCCTTGAAGCTGAGCGCAATCTCGCCGCTTTCCATGACCGCCACGTCGAGCACGTCCTCGATCAGCCCCAGAAGGTGTTTGGCCGAGTTCAAAATGTCGAGGGCGTAAGAAATATACTGATCGTCAAGATCACCGAACATTTGCTGGCTCATGGCATCGGCAAATCCGATAATCGCATTGAGCGGGGTTCTCAATTCGTGGCTCATCGAGGCCAAAAAGTCATTCTTGGCGTTGAGGGCCTTGCGGGCCTGCTCGTTGGCGGCGTCCAGTTCGGCGTTTTTGACTTTGAGCTC
This sequence comes from Pseudomonadota bacterium, assembly GCA_022566895.1. GTDB lineage: Bacteria > Pseudomonadota > Alphaproteobacteria > Sphingomonadales > SMXR01 > JADFIA01. The sequence continues at coordinate 5,425 of JADFIA010000038.1, read as the reverse complement.
GGCCAGGGTTTCCTCAATATTGCGGCGAATCTCGCGCGCTTCGGCCTCCTGCCGGTACTTTTCGGTGACGTCCATGCCGGCCCCGCGGAAACCCTGAAACTCGCCGCTGCCGGGCTCAAAAATCGGTACGCCAGAGAGATGGAACTTCAAGGTGGTTTCGTCGGCGCCTTCGATCTCCAAGAGTTGATCGCGGAAGGCCACCCGGCGGCTCAGCGCCTGGTCGGCCGTCGACTGCCCGAGATGATTGGACCCGAAGGTGCCAAGATCCTTCAACCCCTTGCCCACGGCGAGAGCGCCGGGCTGGCCGGTGATCGCCGTAAAGCGTTCGGATACCGACCTGATCTTCAAATCGCGGTCGGTTTCCCAGAACCAGTCGGAGGTAGCGCGTGCGAAGTCTTTGAAGCGGCGCTGCGCCTCGTTGGCGAGATTGACATGGTGGGCCTCGCCGGTGGTGTCGCGGAAGCTGGCGACGACCGCCACCACATCGCCCACCGCGTTGGTGACCGGCAAATATTTGGTCGCGAACAGGCGCTCCTCGCCGTCGATGACGTAGCGTTCGTTGTACTGGATTGATTTCTTGCCGGTGCGAACCTCATCGATCGTCGCGGCCACGTCGATGGTCAATTCACCCTTGCCACCGACCATCGGCGGCACGGCCATGGCCCCGGAACTGGCCAGCGACATGACGCGGTAGGCGTCGTTGGCGTGGAGGATATAGCCGCCCACGGAGGCGATGAAATAAGGATCGCTGTCGTCGATGATCAGGCGATCGAGGACGTCCGCCACCAGATCATTGGCCGCCATGTCGTGCCCGGCGCCCTTGCCGACCAGATTTATGATGTCGGCCAAGCCCTTCTTTTCCTGATCACTCATACTTTCCTCTCCTTACCGGCACCGCAGGGCGGTCAACCGACATTGTCCAGCTCGTCGATAGCCACCTGATAGATCTTGTTCTGTTGCCAGAATTGCAGGGCCCCGCGGGCGTTTTCCGTCGACACCGAATCGTACATATCCAGATAGCGCTTTAGGGTCGCCGGCGCCGTTATCTCGACCCCGTCGCGGGCCTTCGAGAGCAGCAGGAACATCGACGTGAAATCCTCGCGCGATATGCCGATGGCCCGGGCCATGATGGCCAGGCTCTCGCACTGGCTGTCGCTGGCAATTTGCCAGGCGGTCTCAAAATTGACATTCGCCAGCTCGCCGATACCGGCGACGAAGATCGCGATGCGCTTTTGGCGCAGCGATTCCAATAAGAACTGATGCGTCAGCTCGCCGGTCTCGGCCATCCGCCGGACAAGCTTTTGGGCCCTCACAAAGGCCCCGGAGCCCTCGCTTTGGCTGACCAACGCCTGCTGGGTCGCCTTTTGCAAAGCCCCGTCGATAACCACTGAATCGACTTCGAACTCGGTCACGATGTGTTTGCGCAAGGCTGCCGAGACCCACCAATACATGCGGTAGGCCAGATCCTGCGGCAGATCCTCGCGGTTCAGGAGCGGTTCCTGGAAGCGGTCGACACGGCGCGATTCGGCGACCAAATATTCCATCGCCCGCTTGGAGATGACGCTGTCCGGGTTTTTCAACAGCGCCTCGATGACGTCGTGGCTGCTTTGGTCGACCAGTGCATCGGAGACTTTCTCGGTGACCCCGTCCCTTATGGCAATGGCCATCCGGTGTTCGTCGGTGCGCATGCGGATAATGTCGATGAGATCGCTGTCCCTCAATAGCTTGCTGCGCTCCAGGAGGGGCTTTGCAATCTCAATCTCTTCGTTCGCCAAGAGCTTAACGATCTCCGGCAGCTCGATCTCGGACCGCAGAAGCGCCTCGGACATTTCGCGCCGCAATTTCTTTTCGATCTCGCCGATCAGCTTGGCCAGGATATCGGACATCAGGGCGCGTTCATGCTCGTTAAGGCGCCCCTCCTCGGTCAAAAAGAGGTCGGTTATATTTTCGGCCAACTGATTGCGAGCCCGGCGCGATTTATCGCGCGCGAGCTCGACCAGCTCTTCGACCTGTTTATCCGCCACCGTCCGTCCCCTTACCGGCCGGGAACCCCGAAAAGGGTTCTGACCAAGGATTTCAGCCGCATTTACCGGACCGCTCCCCGGTCCGGCCAGACCAACATACCTTTTTGGCCCAGGAATCTTAAGTTATTCTATAATAAATAGCAATGAATCTAGTGGAGTCTGTTGACTAGGGGGATTCGCTGAGTCATGGCTTAAAGACTCGTCTATAAAGCACTGACTCTCATGGATGAATCAATACGCAATCCACTAAACTCGCAAAAATCCGGCGGCCGGCCCGACTTTTACGCCGCCCGGCGCGGCAAGGCCTTGGCCTTGGCCATAGATTGCCGTTAAGCTGCGCCTCGCGACAGGGCAGCAAAGGGGGCACGGATGAGCCAGCCGACCACGGAGCGGCACAGCACAGGCCGGGCGGCGCTGCGGGAATGGGGGCTCGGCCTGCGCGATATGAGGAGCTGGATCGGCTTGGTGGCGATCTATGTGCTTCTGACCTGGCTGATTTCGGAACTGACCGGGCTTCAGGAGTTTTACCGCCTGCTTCTTTATCCGGCCCGCTCGCTCACCGCCGCGGTGGTCTCGCTTCTGCTGATTTTTGTCGGCTATGTCATCTATCTGCCGCTGGTGGCCCGCGAGCCGCGGCCGCTGAAGCGGATCTGGCGCCTGGTTGAGACTTATCTGCTGGCCCCGCGGCAAATCATGAATCTCCTTGTGCCGCTCCTTTTGATGCCCTTTTTCATGTCCGCCTTCACCTCGTTTAAGAGCATGATCCCGGAGATCGTACCCTTTTATCTCGACCCCGCCTTCATGAGTGCCGATAGGCTCCTGCATTTCGGCTGGCACCCCTTCGAGATCACGCACGCGCTGTTTGGCGGCCAGACCGCGAGCCTGGTGATCAACACTTTCTATCATGTGTGGTTCCTGGTGATGTGGGCGGCCATGATCTGGCATTTGATTCATCTGGCCGAGCGGGCGCACCGGCTTCAGTTCCTCTTGTCGTTTATTCTTACCTGGACACTCTTGGGATCATTGGCGGCTTTGGCCTTGTCGTCGGCCGGACCGGTCTATTACGGCGAGGTGACGGGGCTGGCCGATCCCTTTGGGCCGCTGATGAGCCGCCTCTATGAGATCGACGCCACGGCCCGCCTGGCCGGCGCCACCGGCGGACTGCCGGTCCTCGAGGTGCAGGAGATGTTATGGGGTTTCTATACCGACCAGGACACCACCTACGGCTCCGGCATTTCAGCCATGCCCAGCCTTCATGTGGCAGTCACGGCTCTGATTGCGATGAGCGCCTATCGTATCCACCGGCTCTTCGGCTATGTCATGTGGGCATTTACGGCAATCATGCTGGTCGGCTCGGTGCACCTGGCCTGGCACTATGCGATCGACGGCTATCTGGCAATCGCCGCCACCGCCGTCATCTGGCGCCTGACCGGGCGTTTTGCCGAAAGGGAGGTGGCGCGCAATGGCTGACTCGGCTTGCTTTTGAGCGGCCGGTCGAAACTCAGTCCGGGTGAATTTCGCTAATCTTGCTGCCCTCCAGGGTCAGATTGTACATCAAACCCTTGCCGCCGAAGACAAAGGCGATGACCGGATCGTCAAAGGTCTCGGATGAAATCTCGCCGCCGGCATCGAGTGTGACCAGGGTGACGCTGCCGTCGACGCCAATTTCCCAATTGCTCGAAGCGCGGAAGCGGTCCAAGGCCTCCTGTTGCAAAAACAGAAAAATTTGACGCCGCACCTGAAAGCCGAGCTGAAAGCCGATGCTGGCGGTATAGCTACTATAGTAAGCCACCGTTTCGCCGTTGATCTGCAGCGCTCCACTGCCAACTTCAGCCCCAATGCCGATGCCGCCCTTCTTGATATTCGGAAAGATGAGTACGCCTTGGGCCCGGGCCAGCAGCTCATCGGCGTTTCCTACGACCTGGTGAAACTCGACCAGCGCCTTGACCACCCGGCGGTCGATTTTCTTTTTGCTGGCGGCCGCCTCGGCCGATACCGAAAAGGCTAGGCTGACGACGACGATCAGAGCGAAATGGCTGAACCGCTTCAGGGTCATGGGACTCTCCTCATTAAAGCAAGCGTTTTGTGGTGGCGCTATTTTTGCCCGGTTTGGCGGTTGGTTGCAATCCTTTTGACGCCTCCGGTCCACTCGTGGGGCGGCACCGCGCGGCCCAACACAGTTCTCGAAAACCGCATGATACGTTTGGTTGACAGATTGGCTGCATCTGGTAACCATGTCCCGAACGGGAGGAATGCAGTGGGCGCATCACATATGAGAAATATCGTTATCGGGGCCGCCATTCTTGTGGCCGCTTTTCTGTTCCGGGTAAAGCTGGTGGCGGTGGCACCGGAGCTTTTCTATTACGCCGTGCTGGTGGCCGGCGCCGCCCTGGTGATTTACGGTCTTATGGGGCATTTTCGAAGCCGCAAAGGCGGTGAAGAGGCGGCGGAAGAATCCGGCCGCTCGCTGGCCCATGAAGTTCTGCTCAAATCGCTGGCCCGAATGTCCTACGCCGATACCCATATCGCCGACATCGAAGTCGAGACGATCCAAAGGATTTACCAGGAAACAACCGGCGAAGAGATCAGCCGAGGGGATGTTCGGGTGGCCGCGCGGGCCGATATTTACGAAGAAGAATCCTTCGAGAAATACCTGGCCGGCGTCCAGGGCTCCTTGAGTGATGACGACAAAAAGATGATCATGACGGCTTTGGCAGCCGTAATTCGGGCCGACGGCAGCGTCAGTCCGTTCGAGGTCGACTTTTTCAACCAGGTGTGCGAGGCCCTGAAGGTTCCTGCGGCTTGCTTGAGCGATCTGGAGAGCGACGCCGCCGAACCCGAGACCGTGGCGGCGCCCGAGATTCCCGAGGAAATGCTCGGCGAAAAGCCGACCGCGCCGCCGGCCGATCCGGAACCGGATGCCTCAGAAGAAGAGCCCGACACGTTGAATGTTGAGGACGAACCCGAGCCCGCGGACGCCGCAGCCGAAGAGGCTGAAGCTGAGGCCGAAGAGGCCGAAAAAGAAGAAGAGGAGGCCGAAAAGGCCGAACCCGCCGCAGCCGAAGAAGCCGCAGCCGAAGAGGCCGAAGGCGAGGCCGAAAAGGCCGAAGGCGAGGTCGAAAAGGCCGAACCCGCCGCAGCCGAAGAAGCCGCAGACGCCGCAGCCGAAGAGGCCGAAGGCGAGGCCGAAGAGGAAGAAGCCAAGCCCAAGACCTGATTCCAGACCATGACGTTTCCAGCCAGCGGAGCCCCGCCGCGGCATCAGGCCTGCCATATTCCCTTTCGGGGTGGCTTCGACTAGTCTGAGCCGGCGATGGGGAGTGCAAGCGGTTATGAAGGCGCTGTTTTCTGAATTAAAACGCCGCAACGTGGTCCGCGTGGCCATCGCCTATCTGGTCGTG
>JADFIA010000074.1 GCA_022566895.1 Pseudomonadota bacterium | reverse complement strand
ATCATCGATGTGGTGGTCGAGCCGCTGCGCCTGCCGGACTGGACCGCTACGATGGTCCTGGTCCTCCTGCTGATCGGCCTACCGCTGGCGCTGTTCTTCTCCTGGGCCTACGAGCTGACGCCGCAGGGCGTCAAAAAAACCGCCGAAGTTGACGCCGACGCCTCGATCACGCCCTCGACCGGGAGAAAGCTTGACCGGGTGATCATCGCCGCCTTGGTCTTGGCGCTTGGTTATTTCGTCTGGGACAAGTTCGGCGCCGAACCCACGGCCGACACCGGCGAGGTTACGGCGGAAGCGGAAAGCGGCGGCCTGCTCTCGGTAGCGGTACTGCCATTTGTGAATATGTCGTCCGACCCGGAGCAGGACTATTTTTCGGACGGCATCACCGAGGAGATTTTGAATGTTCTGGTGCGGATCAAGGGCCTGAGGGTGCCCTCGCGCACCTCGTCATTTGCCTTCAAGGACCAAAACCTGAGCATTCGCAAAGTGGCCGATGAACTGGAGGTCGACTATATCCTTGAGGGCAGCGTACGCAAGGCGGGCTCCAGAATCCGCATCACCGCCCAGCTTATCGATGTGAAAACCGACACGCACCTTTGGTCCGAAACCTATGACCGCGAGTATGCGGACATATTCGCCGTCCAGGACGAGATCGCCAAAGCTATCGTCAGCGCCCTGAAGGACACGCTTGGTGTTGATGTGGGCACGGTCTCGGTCAAAGCGCTGACCGCCAACATCGAAGCTTATGACCTCTTTTTGAAGGCCCGCGAATATTTCCTGACCCGTAATGTTCTTTTGATGAATGAGGCGGTGGGGCTATTCGAGCGGGCCATCGCCCTCGATCCAGCCTTTGCCGAGGCCCATGAAGGGCTGGCCGCCCTCTATATAGTTCTGCCCGGCTACGACCCCAGCTTAAGCCAAGCAGAATCATATGAAAAAGCGGACCGCGTCGCCCGGCGGGCGCTGTCGCTCGACCCGACGCTTGCCATAGCCCACAGTATCGTCGGTCAGGTTCACGGCAAGAATCATCGTTGGGAAGAGGCTGATGTTGCCTATGATCTGGCCCATCGGTTTGGGCCCGACAATCCCACGGTCCGGCTTTGGCGGGGGCTTTACTATTTTCGCCTCGGTGAACTTGATAGGGCCCACGAGGAGTTTGCTGCGGGTCTCAAGGCCGACCCGGCCTCCGGTATCTTGAACGCCTATATGGGCTGGTCATTCCTATTTGGGGGAAAGGCGGGTGAGGCTCTGCCCTTCGCCGAAAAAGCCTTGGGCCTTGGCTGGCCTTACGCCTTCTTGGGATTGTCGTACATTCATCTTGAAATGGGACATATCGCCACCGCCAAACAGGTGCGCCAGACTCAAAGCACCATTTCGGCGGACAGCGTATTAGGCGGGATCATGACGGACCTGTTGATCAAGCCCGATGAAAGGGTTGCCCTTCAGGAAAGGTTACGAGCGCTGGCTGAGGAAAATGGGATCGATCTTGATGCATATATCAATGGCCCAGTTTGGCATCTTATTGAATATGGAAATTATGAGGCGGCGGCTGAACTTGCGTTTAGGAGGGATACGGCCCTGCAGTTCGCATGGGCGCCACGCTTTCATGAATACCGGCAGTCGGCGGCCTTCAAGGACATGATGCGGCGCATCGGGATCGTCGATTACTGGAACGTCAACGGCTGGCCCAACCAATGCCGCGTTCTGGCCGGGGATGACTTCGAATGTGATTAGCCAACCAAAGGTCCGCTTTTGGCTAAAAGCGGACTCTTTCATAGCTCGTCACACGGCGTTATAACCGCGGACCGGTATCGCTCCGCCGACACGCTTGACCAAATAAAGGAATTCGACCACGTTTCCTGATCCAATGATTTGCTATTGGGGGATCATATGACAAAACGGCCAGAACGCACGCGCACATACCATGGGCTTTTATTCGACAGCACCTATTGGGATAGCTACAGCCCGAGGCCCGGCGATATTGTGGTCTCCACCTCCGCCAAGGCGGGCACTACCTGGGTCCAGGTCATATGTGGGCTCCTCATTTTTCAGAATCCCGAACCTACGGCGCCGCTAGACGATCTGTCGCCCTGGTTCGACCTACGCCTGACGCCGCCCGCCGTCACCGTACCGCTCCTTGAAGCACAGACCCACCGCCGCTTTATCAAGTCACACCTGCCCATGGACGGCATCCCTTATTATGACGACATGCGCTATATCGTCGTCGGGCGCGATACCCGCGACGTTTTCATGTCCTGGGTCAAGCATTTGGAGAATATGGCGCCCCACTCAATTGCCATGTTCAACGCAAAAAGCGGTGCGGAACTGCTTGCAGTTGCAGACAAGTATGAAATCGACCTGCCACCGGAGCAGCGGGCCGTGTTCGCCAAAATGCGGCCATGGGAGGGCCCGGTCTTTCCTGACCCCGATGTTATTGCTGACCGGCGCACCTATTGGCGCAAATGGATCACAACCGGGGCATTCCCGTGGGAGCAGGATGGCTGGCCCGCGGTTTCGCACCATGCGCACCTGAACACTTGGTGGCGACACCGGGGCCTGGAGAATATCCTGTTCGTCCATTTCAACGATTTGCTTGCCGATCTCGACGGTGAAATGCGCCGCATCGCAGCGTTTCTGGATATTCCGGTGGATGAGGGCGCTTGGCCCGTCCTGGTTGACGCCGCCACGTTCAAATCTATGAAACGCAAAGCTGACCTGACGGCGCCCGGTACCAGCTTCGGCGCCTGGAAGGACCCGAAAGAATTCTTCCACAAGGGCACAAACAAACGCTGGCATGAGGTTTTAACGGACGACGACATTGCGCTATATCGTGATAATATCGCCCGTACGCTTGAACCCGCTTCTGCCCGCTGGCTCGAAGAGGGCCGGCTCGCCTTCGCCGACCCCCGGAATCTTTGATCATCGCGCTCGCCGCATCCTAATATCAGCTTATGGTTAATCGCGGACAGTTTTTTTGCTCCCTCTTCAGGTATTGCCACCAACCACAATTAGCTAATGGACAAGAAGCCGCCCCTCACAGTACGAATCAACAAATCATGGATCATTTAGATCCATGGATCATTTCCGGGAGGCAAACATATGGATATTCAGTCGCTAGAGCTACTCGCTAATTTGGCGGAGATTTTTGGCGTCCTTGCCGTGGTTGGATCGCTGGCTTATGTCGGGATCCAGATTCGTCACAACATGCAGGCTACGCAAATCACCGCAGCGCAGGTGCACCTTGAGGGTTATCGCGCGATTGCAGGCAATCTTGTACGCGCGCCCGGAATGGCGGATGTTTTTCGTCGTGGGTTGGAAGGATTTTCTGGGCTCAAGGACGATGAACCGATGCGCTTCTTTGCGCATTTGTCGATGGTTCTGAACTTTTCGGAAGCCTCGTACCTGCAGTGGAAACGAGGGGTGCTTTTCGAAGAACAGTGGACTGGCGTGAACGCTTCTACCACCGACATTATGGCAATGCCCGGCGCTCAGACTTACTGGAGCCACCGACGTCATTGGTTCAGCAGTGATTTCCAGACTTGGATCGATGACATAATCCGTATGGCTGAGAGCAAACCTCTTTACCCGGACCGATTGAGCCAATCCGAGTAAACGGCGTACAGGCAAGATCGGGATTCAAATCATTGTAAAGAGTCCGCTTATGGCTAAAAGCGGACTCTTTTGGAGTCCCACCCAAGCACTCCAACGCCATTTAATGTTGGGGACGGATTTGGGGACGAAGCATACGCGTAGTA
>JADFIA010000010.1 GCA_022566895.1 Pseudomonadota bacterium | reverse complement strand
TGTGGCCGAGCAACGACGAGAGGTTGCGGATTGCCTGAATTATTATGGGGCCCATCCGGTCGAGTGGCTGTTGGCCAACGCGCCGGTCGACGCTCGGTGGTGCATTGTCCATGCCACCCATATGACCGATCAGGAGGCGGTGGCGCTGGCCGATTCGGGCGCTGTCGTCGGTCTTTGCCCGACCACCGAGGCCAATCTCGGTGACGGCATCTTCGGCCTCGAGCGTTTCCTCAAGGCCGGCGGCAAATTCGGTATCGGCTCCGACAGCCATTGCTCAGTCGATCCACGGGAAGAACTGCGGCTTTTGGAATACTCGCAACGCCTGATCACCTTCGAGCGCAATATCGGCGCCGATCAGGTGACTCCGCATACGGGCGTCAATCTGTGGCGTCGGGCCGCCAGCGGCGGCGCTGCCGCCCTTGGACATAACGCCGGCAGCCTTGAGGTGGGGCGTCTGGCCGATATCGTGGTGATCGATGATCAACACGCATCGATCATGGGGGCGGAGGGATTGGCGGCCATTGATAGTTTCATCTTCTGCGGCCACAATAACCCGGTGCGCTACGTTATGATTGGCGGCAAGTGGCTGGTGCGGGGCGGCGTACACGTTGACGAAGAGGAAATTTTTGGCCAGTTCCGCCCGCGGGTCGAAAAGCTGCGGGCCGCCTTGTCGGGTCGATAGGAAAATGTGTGTCGGTTAGCAGGAGAGTGGCGTGAGAACATCCAGTCGGCTCGATAACAGCCGCAAAATCAAAGCCCCCACAGGCACGAAGCTGACGGCCCGCAGCTGGGCCACCGAAGCCCCCTTGCGCATGCTGATGAATAATCTTGACGCCGAGGTGGCGGAAAAGCCGGACGAGCTGGTGGTTTACGGCGGCATCGGGCGGGCAGCCCGGGACTGGCAATGTTACGACAAGATAGTCGAGATACTGACGAACATGGGCGAGGATGAGACGCTTCTGGTTCAATCCGGAAAGCCGGTGGGCGTCTTCCGGACCCACGAGGACGCGCCGCGGGTGCTGATCGCCAATTCCAACCTGGTGCCGCGCTGGGCCACTTGGGACGTCTTTCATGAGCTCGATAAAAAGGGCCTGATGATGTACGGCCAGATGACTGCCGGCTCATGGATTTACATCGGCAGCCAGGGCATCATCCAGGGAACCTACGAGACCTTCGTGGAGATGGGCCGCCAGCATTTTGACGGCAATCTTTCAGGCAAATGGATCCTGACGGCGGGCCTTGGCGGCATGGGCGGCGCGCAGCCCCTGGCGGCGACCATGGCCGGCGCCTCGATGCTGGTGATCGAATGCCGGGCCAGCCGCCTGGAGCGGCGCCTGGAGAGCGGATACCTCGATGCCAAAGCGGACAGCCTCGAGGCGGCGCTTGAACTTCTCTCGGCGGCCGCGACGCGCGGCCAGGCGGTCTCTGTCGGTATCGTCGGCAATGCGGCCGAAGTCCTGCCCGAGATGGTGGCCCGCGGCATCCGCCCGCACGCGGTGACCGATCAAACCTCGGCCCATGATCCTGTGAATGGGTATCTGCCGGCCGGCTGGAGCGTCGAGGAATGGGAGGAAAAATCCCAATCGGATCCGCAGGCGGTCGAGGCCGCGGCCCGCGCCTCGATGGCCAAGCACGTCGAAGCGATGCTGGCCTTTCACGATATGGGTATCCCGACCTTCGATTATGGCAACAACATCCGCCAGATGGCTCTCGACGAGGGGCTGGAGCGGGCCTTCGATTTCCCGGGTTTCGTGCCGGCCTATGTGCGGCCCTTATTCTGCCGTGGCATCGGGCCGTTTCGCTGGGTCGCGCTATCGGGCGACCCGGAGGACATCTACCGGACCGATGAAAAGGTCAAGCAGCTGATCGACGATAAGCGTCTCCATAACTGGCTCGATTTGGCTCGCCAGCATATCCGCTTTCAGGGCCTGCCGGCCCGTATCTGCTGGATCGGCCTTGGCCAGCGCCACAAGATCGGTCTGGCTTTCAATGAAATGGTGGCCTCGGGAGAATTGAAAGCGCCCGTGGTGATCGGCCGCGATCATCTGGATTCAGGCTCCGTAGCCAGTCCCAACCGTGAGACCGAAGCGATGCGCGACGGCTCGGACGCGGTCTCCGACTGGCCGCTTCTCAACGCGCTTTTGAACACCGCCAGCGGCGCCACCTGGGTCTCTCTGCACCATGGGGGTGGGGTCGGTATGGGCTATTCGCAGCATGCCGGCATGGTCATCCTTTGCGACGGAACCGAGAAGGCCGCGGAGCGCATAAAGCGGGTCCTGTGGAACGACCCGGCTTCCGGGGTCATGCGCCACGCGGATGCGGGCTACGAGGAGGCTATCGCCTGCGCCCGCGAACATGGGCTGAACCTGCCGATGCTAAGAGACTAGCAGCCGGCGCCGCTTTCGATCAGGTCATAAAGACGGGCGCTGCCTGGGCCCATCAGCGCACGGGGCAGGTGGCCGCCGTCGGGTAGGATTTCCGAAAATATCGTTTTCCCCAGTGCCTTGAATATCTTTTGATCGCGGTTTAGAGACAGCACCCAATTGCGGTCGTTTTCGCCCGCGAACATGATAATACAGAGCGGCAGGAGGGCCATGTATTTTTTGGCATTTCCCCGGCGCACAAAGCCCGGCAAAGTGACGACCGTGCGAAAGCGTCCGGGCATCAGGCTGGCGATATGAAAGGCGGAAATGCTGCCATTTGAAACGCCGCCAATGTGCACCTGGTCGGGGTCGATCGGATAGAGTTCGATCATGCGGTCGAGAAATTCGGGAAAATATCTGGCTCCGCGATCAAAATAAAGCCATCGCCTGACGCCTTGCCTCATGAGCCTTCGCCTGACGGCGGACGGGCTGACGACGACATAGCCCCGCCTTTCGGCTTCAGCACGCCAGATATTGTGGAGATCCGCGCGCACCAAACCCATGCCCTGGCGACCGCCCGGAAAGGCCAGAATTGCCGGATATTTGCGTCCTGGCTCAAGGTTTTCAGGCAAGACTACGGCATATTGGATCCGGGTCCCGCCGGAGAGTTTGACGGAGGTCTCCTCTTGGCTTGCAAGGCCGGTCTTTTGCCAAGCGGAGACAAGCATTCCGGCCAAAACAAAAAGGCACAACAAAACTGACAACAAAGGCCTACTCATGACAATCCTTTCCACGCCGGTGCCCGCCGATGGCGTGGCCGTAGCCCGATCTGGCTTGGTAATCTGTCTTACTTCCTTGTGAGTGATTGCGACAACAGTTTGGAGGCTGACGATCGTCGTCTCAAACTTGATTCCTTGACCAAAGCCGTGTAGCGGTGAGGCCATATCCGCAGTATCTTTGTAATTCAAAGCGATGACGAGGGGGCAAAAATGGCAGCAGCACACGAACAGTGGTCGTCCCGGTGGGGCTTTTTAATGGCGGCTATCGGCGGCGCGGTCGGGCTCGGAAATATCTGGAGATTTCCTTATATGACCGGCGAGAACGGCGGCGGCGCATTCGTCATGATCTATATCGGTGCCGTGATCCTGGTGGCCATCCCTATCCTGATCGCCGAGTTGCAGCTTGGCAAACGCGGCCACAAGGACATCGTCAGCGGCACTCGAAACGTCGCGGTGGCGGCCGGAAAAACAAAATACTGGGGGATTATCGGCTGGCTGGGCATGCTCGCGGCGTTTTTCGTTCTGACTTACTACAGCGTTATCGCCGGCGAGGTGATCGACTATTTCTTCCAGACCGGGACCGGATCCTTCGTTGGTATGAGCCCGGCAGAAGCGCGAGCCCAGGTCGATGTCATCGAAGCCAGCCCCTGGCGCATGATGATCGGCCATACGGTGATCATGGCCATCACCATTGCGATTGTCTCGCGGGGCATTCAGGGCGGCATTGAAAAGGCCGCCAAGATCTTGATGCCGGCCTTTTTCGTCATGCTCATGGGAATGTTTTTCTATTCGATGGTGGTCGCGGATTTCGGCCGCGGCTGGGATTACATGTTTACTGTCGATTTTTCCAAGGTCACGCCCAAGGTGGTACTAAGTGCCATCGGCCAGGCCTTTTTCTCGATCGGCATCGGTTTCGGCTACATGCTCGCCTTCGGCTCCTATCTGACCGAGGATATCTCGATTCCGAAAACCGCGGTTATCATTTCATTGGCCGACGCGGGGGTGGCCCTGATCGCCGGTCTGATAATTTTCCCGCTGGTATTTTCCTACGGGCTTGAGCCGGGCGAGGGGCCGGATTTGATCTTCCGCATACTGCCGATCGTGTTCAGCCAAATGAACTTCGGGGCCATTGTCGGCAGCGTGTTCTTCCTGCTTTTGACCTTTGCCGCCTTGAGCTCGGCCATTGCGATCCTGCAACCGGCCGTCAGTTACCTGGAGGAATCCTGGGGATTCGGTGTTAAAGGTGCCTCCCTTGCCGCCGGGGGCCTGGCTTGGTTTCTCGGCATCGGCTCGGTTCTCTCGTTCAATCTCTGGAAGGGCTATTATCCGCTTTCATACTTTGAGACCTTTGCCGATTCAACGGTCATGGGTGTGATCGATTTCATTACGGCCAATTATATGATGCTGTTCGGTGGGATTTTGATCTCGGTCTTTGTCGGCTGGAGCTTCAAGTCCGATTGGGTCAAGAGCGAGTTCAAGGATATGAACCCGGTGCTGTTTACCATCTGGCTGTGGCTGGCCCGCATCTTTGCCCCGGCGGCGGTTGCGATTGCCCTATACGTCCAACTCAGCGCATAACGGAAGGCCATGCCCACGAAGCCAGCCAAAACCGTCACCATAAGACCAGAGAAACTCTCTCTCGACGACCTGCGGGCAGCCTGTTTACATCCGGTCGTTATGGCCCTAACGAATGCCGAGAGGGAGCGCGTCCGGGCCTGCCACCAGGCCATACAGAACATCCTGGCCAGCGGCCGTCCGGTTTACGGGGTGACGACCGGTTTCGGCATTCTGGCCGACCGGCCTGTGGCCTCCGAAGATTTGGCGAAACTTCAAAGGAAGCTCGTGCTGTCGCACATGTCGGGGGTCGGCCTGCCGCTGCCCGATAACGTCGTCCGGTTGGCTATGGTCCTGAAGGTCGCCAGCCTGGTGCAAGGGTATTCGGGCGTACGGCAGGAGACCGTCGACGCCCTGATGGCGCTTTTGGCGGCCGAGGTTTACCCCCTCATTCCCGAAAAGGGATCGGTCGGTGCCTCCGGTGATCTGGCGCCACTGGCTGCCCTGGCCGGGGCGCTGATGGGGCTTGGCGAGGTCCGGGTGAAGGGCCGGATAATGGACGCTGGCGAGGGCCTGGAAAAGGCCGGTCTCAGGCCACTTGTATTGGGTCCCAAAGAGGGACTTGCGCTCTTGAACGGCACCCAGATTTCGACCGCATTGGCACTGGCGGCAATGTTTCGGATCGAGAATATATTCTCATCGGCTTTGGTGGCGGGAGCCCTTTCTGTCGACGCCGCCAAAGGCAGCGATATACCCTTTGACCCGCGTATCCACGCCATCCGGGGCCATCCCGGCCAGATCGCCGTAGCCAGGACTTTGGCCGCCCTGCTGAAAGGAAGCGGTATTCGCAAAAGTCATCTTGAGTGCGAGAAAATCCAGGATCCTTATAGCCTCAGATGCCAGCCGCAAGTGATGGGGGCGGTGCTCGACAACCTCAATCATGTGGCCAGAGTTCTGCTTCTGGAGGCCCGCGCGGTCAGCGACAACCCCTTGATATTCCCGGATACCGAAGAGGTGCTGTCCGGCGGTAACTTCCACGCTGAGCCGGTGGCGCTGGTGGCTGACATTCTGGCCATCGTGATCGCCGAGATCGGCTCGCTTTCGGAACGCCGCTCGGCCCTGCTGGTCGATCCCCATATGAGTGGCCTGCCGGCTTTTTTGGTCACCAACCCGGGCCTCAATTCAGGCTTCATGAATGCCCAGGTAGCGGCCGCCGCCCTGGTTTCTGAAAACAAGCAGCTGGCGCATCCGGCGAGCGTCGATAGCATCCCCACCTCGGCCAACCAGGAGGACCACGTCTCGATGGCCACCCACGGCGCCCGACGGCTTCTGGCGATGGCCGACAATGCGGCCAATATTGTGGCCATCGAACTGTTGGAGGCGGCCCAGGGGATCGAGTTCCATAAAGGGCAAAAAACCTCGGATCCGCTTCAAAGGGCGCATGCCATTATTCGTCAGGTCGTACCCAGCCTCGACGAGGACCGCATGCTGTCGCCGGATATCGCGGCAATCACCCGGCTCGTGGAAAGCGGTGTCTTTCAGGGTTTCACCGGCGATCTGTTTGCCGGGGCCGATACCAAAGAGTAATGGCAACCTACCGCCTGTACCGTGGCCGCTCGCCCCTGCTGATCAGCGTGCCACACGCCGGCACCGAGGTGCCGGAAGAAATCATGTCGCGGCTGAGTGCGGTCGGAAAGACGCTAAGCGATACCGACTGGCACGTCGATCGTCTTTACGATTTCGCGGGCGATCTCGGAGCGTCCCTGTTGGTTGCAACCCACTCTCGCTATGTGATCGATCTCAACCGGGCGCCCGACGGCGCGCCGCTTTATCCCGGCGCCGATGAGACCGAATTATGCCCCACAACGAATTTTGATTGGCAGCCTCTTTATGAAGATGGCCAGGGGTTACAGCCGGGCGAGCAGGAGGCGCGGCTCGAGGATTATTGGCGACCCTATCACTTGGCGCTGCGGGGCGAGATCGATCGGATAGGCGCCGAATACGGCCATGCAATCTTGTGGGATGCCCATTCGATTTGTAGCCGCGTGCCGCGGTTTTTCGAAGGGCGTCTGCCGGCTTACAATTTCGGCACCGGAGGTGGAAAATCCGCCGATCCGGCCCTCGGTGAGGGGCTTTTGAGGCTGGCTGGCGAGTTGGGCCTCGAGGCGGTCCTCGACCAGCGCTTCAGGGGCGGCTACATCACCCGTCATTATGGAGATCCGGGATCACGGGTTCACGCCGTGCAGCTGGAGCTTACATGGCCAAACTATATGGCCGAAGAAGCGCCACATACCTATAACGAAAATCTGGCCGAACCCACCAGGAAGGCACTGCAGACCCTGCTCGTCTTTGCACGGGATTTCAGAGCTGCTTGATGGCCCGCAGGAAGGTATCCAGTTCGGTGTGGCCGGCCGCCACATTTTCCCCAGCCTGACGTAGGGCTTCGGCGCTCAACTCGCCAATAGATTCACCCTTATCCAAGAGCAGAATACGAGGCTTGGAGAATTTTTTGGCCAGCGCCAGTTCGGCCGCCGTGCCGCCACTGCCGGGCAGAAAAATCAGCCCGTCGGCGGTCAGGATATTGATCGGATTTCTGGACGACAGATTGTCAGGATCCGGGCTTACTTCGAGATGGGTGCGGATCGCCAGATCGATAAAAGAATTGGGATAGTCCTGGCGCGTCTGCGGACTGCCCAAATGACGGGCCGGCAAGACGCCGATGGCCAAGCCCTGTCGCTTCTCGAACGAGGCAAATCCGCGGCTGGCCGCCTCCATGACACCGCCACCGCCACCGGTCAGCAAATGGAACCCGGCCTCGGCAACCCGCCGCCCAGCGTCCTCCGCCTTGTGCGGATTGGCAAGCTCATCCCCGGAACCCATGATGCCGATGGTCGCAAGCGCCGCCCTCATAGCTGCCGCCTGATGATCAGTTTTTGGATATCCGAAGTGCCCTCATAAATTTGGCAGACCCGTACGTCTCGGTAAATTTTCTCGATCGGATATTCCGAAAGATAGCCGTACCCCCCGAGGGTCTGGATGGCGGCCGAACAGATCTCCTCGGCCACTTCTGAGGCATAGAGCTTAGCCATCGCTGCTTCTTTGAGACACTCGACGCCCTGATCTCTCAGCCGGGCTGCGTTCATGGTCAACAGCCGTGCCGCCTCGAGCTTGGTGGCCATGTCGGCGAGGCGGAAACCGACCGCCTGATGATCGAAGATCGGCTTGCCAAAGGTCTGCCGCTCCTTGGCGTAGGCGATGGCGAAATCCAAGGCGGCGCCGGCCATACCGACGCTTTGGGCGGCGATGCCGAGGCGGCCGGCCTCGAGGTTTTCAAGCGCCATCTTGTAACCCTGACCCTCGTTGCCCAGAAGCGCCTCGCCGGCGATCCGCATATCGTCAAAGACGATCTGGCAGGTATCGGAGGCCTTCTGGCCCAATTTCTCCTCGACCTTGGCCACCACATAGCCAGGCGTGTCGGTGGGCACCAAAAAGGCCGAGATGCCCTTTTTGCCGGCTTGCGGATCGGTGACCGCGAAGATGACCGCCACTTGGCCGCTCTTGCCGTTGGTAATAAACTGCTTGGTGCCGGTCAGCCGGTAACCGTTGCCGTCTTTGACCGCCTTTGTCTTGAGAGCTGAAGCGTCCGAGCCGGCGCCCGGCTCGGTGAGGCAGAAAGCGCCGATCATTTCGCCGCGCGCCATCGGCCTTAAGAACTTTTCCTTCTGCTCGTCGGTGCCGTAGCTTAAAACGCATTTGCAGGTCGGCGAATTATGAACGCTCATGATCGTCGACAGGCCACCGTCGCCGGCCGCAATCTCGATCAGCGCCAGAGCATAGGAGACCTGATCGGTCCCGGCGCCGTCCCATTCCTCGGGCACACTCATGCCCATGAGGCCCAAAGCGCCCATTTCATCGATGATTTCCCGCGGGTAGGCCCCGGCCTTTTCCCAGGCCGCGGCGTTCGGCGCCAGGCGCTCTTGGGCAAAGGCGCGGGCCATATCGCGGATCATCCGTTGGTCTTCGCTTAGCAGACTGTCACTGGCGCTCATTTATCCCCCCAGGATTTTGCTGGCACGCCCTAATTGACCAGTTCGAGCGCCAACGCCGTCGCTTCGCCGCCGCCGATGCATAGGGTGGCGACACCCTTCTTCAGGCCGTGGGTCTTAAGGGCGTTCAAAAGGGTCACGGTGATGCGGGCGCCGGAGGCGCCGATCGGGTGCCCCAAGGCACAGGCGCCGCCGTGCACATTGACTTTATCGGCTGGTAAATCGAGATCGCGCATGGCCGCCATGGCGACCACCGCAAAGGCTTCGTTGACCTCGTAAAGATCCACTTCGTCTTTCGACCAGCCGACGCGCTCCAACAGCGATTTGACGGCGCCGATCGGTGCCGTGGTGAACCAAGCCGGCTCGCAGGCATGCATCGAGTGGCCATGAATGATCGCCAGCGGCTCGAGGCCTTGCTGTTCGGCCTGCGATCGGCGCATCAGGACGACGGCGGCGGCGCCATCCGAGATCGACGACGAATTGGCGGCGGTCACCGTGCCGTCGGGCCGAAAGGCGGGTCTCAGGGTTGGAATCTTATCGAGGCGGGCTTTGCCGGGCTGTTCGTCGACCGTCACCACCACGTCGCCCTTGCGGGTCGAGTAGCTGACCGGCGTGACCTCGCGTTCAAAGCTGCCATTCTCGATCGCTTTTTGGGCCCGCTTTGTGGACTCGATGGCGTAGGCATCCTGGTCCTCGCGGGTGAACTGATAATGCTGGGCCGTATCCTCGGCGAAGTTGCCCATCAGCCGGCCCTTGTCGTAAGCGTCTTCAAGACCGTCGAGGAACATATGGTCCTTGACCTCGCCGTGCCCGAGGCGCATGCCGGCCCGCGCTTTGGGCAGCAGGTAGGGGGCGTTGGTCATGCTTTCCATGCCGCCGGCCAACGAGATTTTGGCGGCGCCGGCAAGGATCGAATCGTAGCCCATCATGATCGCTTTCATACCCGAGCCGCACATCTTATTGATGGTCGTACAGGGCACATCCATCGGCAGGCCGGCGCCCAACGAGGCTTGGCGGGCCGGGGCCTGACCCAGTCCGGCAGAAAGTACGCATCCCATAAGGACTTCATCGACCTGATCGCTGGCGATACTTGCCCTTTTAAGGGCCGCGCTGATGGCCGCGGATCCCAATTCGGGGCTTGAGAGCGGCGCCAAGTCCCCCTGGAAGCCGCCCATCGGCGTACGGGCGGACCCGACAATTACGATTGGATCGTCTGTCACTGAAGTCTCCTCGCTCAAATCCCGATCGGCCTCGGTGGCTATCCCGACTCGTCCGCCAGATATTGGATCAACGGGGCCAAATGGCAAGACCAAAACAGTACTTTCGCCCGCCCTCGGCCGCGCCGATAACATAGATGCAGGTTACCCAGAAAATTCCAGGAGATGCGGCGCAGCCTCCAACCCCAGCCGTCCGGGAAAGGCGATGACCAGTCAAGTGCCGACCGATTGAGGACCGGGAGCGCTACTATTTATGCGCGATAGTATGGTTGCATGAGTATCGGAAAAATCCGATACTCTGGCCGTCCGGCAACCGACGGCTGGCTGGGCTAGAGGCGGCGGGAGACCCAAATGACACGACCGAGAATTTCGAATTCGGTGGCTTCATTAATATTCCACCCGTGATACTCCGGATTGTCGCAGGTAACCGTCCATCCGGGATCGCCCTTTGATTTGCGGAGTCGCTTGACGTGCAGCGCATTCTCGTGCCGGATGACAAAAATGCCTCGGTCGACCGGTTGCTGTTGGCCGCAATCAACAAGAACCTGATCGGCCGCGTGGAGAGTTGGAAACATGGAATCGCCGTCGATCGTGATGGCGGTCAGATTTGAAGTTTGAGCGACCCCAAGATTACGCCGCAGCCAATGATAGTCAACGGGCAAAAAACCGGTGGTCAGCTCCTCCTCAACCATAGAGCCAGGGCCGGCGCTGGCCACAACATCCAGAAAGGGGACCATGATCATCTCGGATAACAGGGGTCCACCTTCGGCCAGACCGCGGGACGGCCTCGGCCGGACCTCCAGTGGGCCGCCAAGTTCCCAATCGTTGACACCAAAGTAGCGGGCCAGGACATGCCGGTCGAATTCATTAAGGCGATCGGGCGTACCCTGTTTGAGATACTGATAAATATAGGCGTGGTTTCGCCCCAGGAGGGCAGACAGCGAGGCGTAGCCGTCCTTCGGACTGGCCTTGATCAGACGTTCGAGATTCTCACGGACGATGGCTGGCGGCAACATGGGGCTTCTCCCCTCAGATTATCAGTTTGACCTCAAAAACAATAAATGTGGAGGTTGCGATTGACTATAGGAAAAATCCTATAGTACAAATAATCCATGGTTGTAAATCAAAAACATCGTCAGTCGGAGAAGGCAGGTCAGTGCCGGGCCTTGCAGGGCTTCCCCTCGCGGCGCCGGGACACGGTGCTTCGCCTGGCCCGGCGTGGGGTGCTTCGGGTCGAGGAACTGAATGCGGCCTTGGAACTCGAGCGTTGTATTTTGAGCACCAACAATGGCCCGGTGGCGCGGCGATATGAAGAGGGTTTTTCGGCCAGCAATCGGCGGCGGATCGGTCCCGGTGGGGAAAGGGGTTTGGTTGCCCTGCTCGAGCAGCGCCGGGCGCCCTGATCCGGTGGGTGGACAGGCTAAAAGCAGAGAGCCACGGCCGCGATGCGATTCGGGTGACAGTGGACGTGATCATGGGGAACGGACTTGGTCAGATTGACCAAAAATACCGCCGCCGGCGTGGGTGGGCCAGGGTGCGGTTGAATGAAGGCCTGAGGGTATTTAGCGCCCTGCAAAAAAAGACTTGACAGGGGGCGCTAAAAGGTACCAAATAGGTAAAGTGCAGAATATTCTGCACCGTACAGGCCCCTCGTTCGCGACGGGCCTTTTTGTATGACCCCATGGGGGCCGTTCGAAATCAATTTGAAAGATAGGAGAGCTAAGATATGGGAACTGACGCCACGTGGCCCCTTCAGGTCTCTTTGGTAAAAAGATTGGGGGATAGCCAAAGACTAAAAGAAGTATTGGGCCAGGTGCCCAGAATCACGGATCTGTCGCATGCCAAGAAGGAGCCACCCTTCTTGGTGATCGGCAACAGCAAGGCAAATAGCTGGCACAGCGCCACCTTTGACGGCCAGGAACACGAACTTGAGTTACATTTGTGGACCCGGGAAGGCGGGTGCAGCGGTTCAAAGGCAGCCGCCGCGGCGCTTATCGACGAACTGCATAACGCGGATTTTCCGATCCAGGGTCACGCCCTGGTCGACTTGCAGTTCGAATCGTCGGCCACAAGGTACATCGCCTCGCAGCGCCTCTATCACTGCACGCTGACCTTCAAAGGTTTGACGGTTAGCGACTAGGCCGCCGCCCTGGCTGCAAGAAAACCGTTTTGAGTGGACACTCAGTCAGCAGGCGGCACGGATCCAAACGGGAACGGCATCTCCTCGGTGCGGTAGGCAATATAATCCAGGCATTCCTTGATGTATTTTGCAAGCCGCGACAGAAGCTGATGGACTTCGGCGTTTTTCTCGCCAGTCATCAGCACGACGCCAAACTGCATGGCCGCCAGCACCACAAAAGGCAGAAGTGCAAAATAGGCCAGTAGGGCAAACACAATCATCGCAATCAAGCGCCAAAAGCGGTCGCCAAGAATCTCGTCGCTGACCCCTGCGCCCTCTTGACTCAGCACCTCGGCCTCCTCGATCGTTGCCTCATTCACAGCCGCCGCGGCGCTTGATTTGCGGCTGCTCGTGCGGCCTACCGCTGTCTTTTTGGCGCCGCCACCGCGGCCCTTCTTTTTATTTGTTTCATTTTCCGCCATTACGGCCTCCAATTTCCATCCGGCCCATAGATTGGTCTCAAATCGCCATTTTCAAGTCGCATCGGATCGATTGCGAACTTTAGTCTTGGTTATTTGGAGGTTTGATGACGGCGCTTGGGCAATCCCGATTTTATCAACTCGGCCGCGCGGGCGCCACTCACCGGAGGTGAGTAGAGGTATCCCTGGCCCATTTCACAGCCAAGGTTCTTCAGAAACGCAAGTTGTGACTCCTCTTCGACGCCCTCGGCAACCAGCGGAATGTCAAGCGCCTTGCTGAGCAAGGAAATAATCTCAACCAGCTTGGCGTTATTATTGTTTTCATCAATCTCGGCCACGAACGATCGATCGACCTTAATCAGATCGAGCGGAAAGTTTTGCAGATATCCGAGCGAGGAATAGCCGGTCCCGAAGTCATCGAGTGAAATCAGGACACCGGTCTCCTTTAGACTCTCAAGCTTGGAGATGGTGGCCTGCGGGTCCGAATAAAAAGCACTTTCGGTGAGTTCAAGCCGCACGTCCCGACCCTCGAGGCCGGCCGCCTTGAGAGCCGATTCGAGGTCGGATCGTATGCTCTCCGTCTCCAGCTGCACTTTGGCCACATTGACGCTCATCGCCAGCCCGGCGGCGGCGGGAATCTCTTGCCGCCAGGCGGCCAGTTGCCGCAACGCCTCGAACAGGGCCCAGCGTCCAATATCAACGATGATGCCCGTATCTTCGGCCAGCGGGATAAAATCGTTGGGCGGAATACGCCCCCGTTCGGGATGATTCCAGCGGGCCAGGGCCTCAAAGGCACAGATGTTGCCGCTGGCGATCTCGACGATCGGCTGGTAGTCGAGCTCGATCTGCCCGGCGGCCACCGCCTTTCGCAAATCGATTTCCAAAAAGAACTGCTGACGCGCCGCCTGGTGCTTCTCGCGCTGGAAGATCTCGGTGCGGCTGCGGCCGAGCGCCTTGGCGCGGTGCATGGCAAAGACCGCGTCGGCGATCAGTTCCTCGGAATAAGCCGGGCTCAGGAGCGTCGTTGCAGCGCCGATTGCGACCGTAGCCTGAAACTCCGAGTTGCCGAGCCGAAAGGGTGCGTCCAGGGATTGGTGGATAAGCTGCGCCATTTTCTCCACATCCGCGAGGGACTTGAGATTGCCGATCAAGATCGCGAATTCGTCACCGCTCAGCCGGGCCAAGATCTCGCGGGCGCCCACGGCTTCCTCAAGTCGGCCTGCAAAGGCCATTAAAAACTCATCGCCGGCCAGATGGCCCAGCGATTCGTTGATCAACTGGAATCGGTCAATATTGACCACCAGTACCGCACAGTTGGCGCCGGCGGCCGCGCCGTGGCCACTCAGGGCACGCTCCAGCCGCTGCTGAAACAGGATTCGATTGGCAAGTCCGGTCAGATTGTCGTGCAGCGCATTGTGCAGCATATTGCGCTCGAACTGTCGTTCGACCGAGTGATCGGTAATCGTCCCCATAAGCTGGGTTTTGCCGATTGTGGTGGCCATTGGTGTCAGACGACACAAGAGATGTCGGTCGTCCGGCCCGGTTTCGTGGCGCCATTCAAAGACCACCGACGAACCCTGTTCAACCACCTTGCGGCAATTTTCCAATACCGACCGGGTGAAAGAAAAATCTTCAAGTTCGCTAACCGGTGATGCGGTCAGCGCTTCTAGAGAAAGCCCGACCAGATCAAGAAAGGCCCCGTTGGCATGGGCAAATCGCAGCTGCCGGTCGGTGCCGCCAAGAACAAAAATAGCAAAAGGAAAGTTGTCGACCACCCAGTCTGCATCAAACGCCTTTACCGCCGCCGGCTCGCCCGCACCGCTTGCACGGTCTCGGGGTTTGACATTCTTGGCCGGCTTGGTCACTGGCTTACCTTCGTCGTTGGCCGCCCAGCATTATGAACAGCCGCTGGTGGCGCCACAAGTGTCGCATTTCAAGCAGGTTCCATTGCGCACCAAGGTAAAGTTACCACATTCGCCGCAGGCATCGCCCACGTAGCCTTTCAGGCGGGCTTCCTGGCGCCGGACGCCGCCCGAATCCGGTAGTTCACTGGTCCGGCCCAGAATTAGGCCGGCCTGGTGAGGGTCTGGCTCGGAAGGAATTTCCTGACCGCCGTGACCGGCTGCGGCCACCCTCTTTGTCGTCATCTGGTTGGTGACCAGACGCAAATTATTGCGCACATAACCGGTGCTGGTCTGGCGGATGGCACTTCTGAGGTCGATCTCGGACTGTTCCTCAATGTCGCCCGGCGTTTCGCCACTCGTTCCCCTGCCTATGGTGTCCGGTAGCAGATCGGACGGTATAACATGGGCCAGATCGTTGCGCCCGAGATAGGAGATCGCGAGTTCACGGAACACATAATCAAGCACCGAGGTTGCCATCTTAATGGCTTCGTTGCCGTCGACCCGGCCCGACGGCTCGAACCGCGTGAAAGTATAGGCGTCAACAAACTCGTCAAGCGGTACGCCGTATTGAAGGCCGATTGAAATAGCGATCGCGAAATTGTTCATCAGGCTGCGGAACGAGGCCCCTTCCTTGTGCATGTCGAGAAACACCTCGCCGAGGCCGCCGTCGTCATATTCGCCGGTCCGAAGGTAAATCTTGTGACCGCCAACCGTCGCCTTTTGTGTATATCCCTTGCGGCGCTGGGGCAGGCGGCGACGAGCCGGGGCTTCCTTTTCGACAATCCGCTCGACAATTCTTTCGGCAACCAGGCGGGCCCGTTCGCCGTCGGCAGCTTCCTCGAGGGGCTCCAGATCTGTGGCGTCGAACAGCGCAGCGCTTAACGGCTGGCTTAGTTTCGAGCCGTCACGGTACAAGGCGTTTGCCTTTAATCCGAGTTTCCAAGACAGTCGGTAGGCGTCCTTGCAGTCCTTGATGGTAGCCGAGTTCGGCATATTGATGGTCTTGGAAATGGCGCCCGAAACAAATGGCTGAGCGGCCGCCATCATGAGGATATGGCTGTTGACGCTCAGGGCCCGCCGGCCGATCTTGCCGCAGGGATTGGCGCAGTCGAAGACGGCCAGATGGTCATCGTCAAGCCCTGGTGCGCCTTCAAGGGTCATGGCGCCGCAGCAGTAAATATTCGCCGCCTCGATTTCCTCGGCCGAAAAGCCAAGTGCCGCCAGCATGTCAAAGCCGACATCGGACAATTGCTCGTCTGACAAACCCAATGTTTCGATGCAGAACAAATCACCCAGCGTCCAGCGATTGAAGACAAAGCGTATATCGAAGGCCGACTTTAACGACTCCTCGATTATCGCCAGGGCATCTTCGCCGAAATCTTTTTTCCCAAGGCTGTGATGATTCACGCCGGGCGCGTTCTTAAGGGTGCCGTTGCCAACCGCATACTTCTCAATCTCGGCGATCTCCCGCTTCCCATAACCCAGAGTGTCGAGCGCCAGCGGCACGACCCGGTTGATAATTTTGAAATAGCCGCCGCCGGCCAGCTTCTTGTATTTGATCAATGCGAAATCCGGCTCGATGCCCGTGGTATCGCAATCCATTACCAGGCCGATGGTGCCGGTGGGCGCAATGACGCTGGCTTGGGCGTTCCTGAAGCCGTACCTGTCCCCGAGCTCTAGCGCCGTATCCCAGGCCCTGGCTGCCGCCGAAATCAATTCCGGGTCGGGGCAGGCGTCCAAATCGAGCGGTAATGGTGCTACCGAAAGCTTTTCGTAGCCTTTTCCCCGCCCATGCGCGGCCCGCCGATGATTGCGGATCACTCGCAGCATTGCCCGGCGATTTTTTTTGAACCTTGGGAAGGGGCCAAGCTCGCCCGCCATTTCGGCCGAGGTGGCGTAGGCGGTGCCGGTCAGAATCGCAGTGATGGCGGCGCAGATGGCCCGGCCTTCTTCGCTGTCGTAGGAAAGGCCCGCGGCCATCAGGAGGCCGCCGATATTTGCATAACCAAGGCCGAGCGTCCGGAAGTCGTACGATAACTGAGCGATCTTCCGGGACGGGAACTGCGCCATCAGGACCGAAATCTCAAGGGTCAGGGTCCATAGCCGAACCGCGTGTTCGAAGGCCGGGATATCAAAACCGCCATCGGTTTTTCGAAAGGCCAGAAGATTGAGCGAAGCCAGATTACAGGCCGTATCGTCGAGAAACATATATTCTGAGCAAGGGTTTGAGGCCCGGATCGGGCCCGAGGCCGGGCAGGTGTGCCAATCGTTGATTGTCGTATGGTATT
Organism: Pseudomonadota bacterium; assembly: GCA_022566895.1. Classification (GTDB taxonomy): domain Bacteria; phylum Pseudomonadota; class Alphaproteobacteria; order Sphingomonadales; family SMXR01; genus JADFIA01. The sequence goes on along the minus strand of JADFIA010000010.1, from coordinate 48,459 downwards.
GCAGTCCGGGATCGGCGCAAGCCCAGGCGGCGCTGCCAATCAGTTCCCATAAATGGCGCGCCTTGACGGTGCGGGCTGTAGTGCCGTCGGTGCGATAGGTCAGATCCCAGTCCTCGTCCCCTTCGACAGCCCGCATGAATCGGTCGTCGACGCGCACCGAATTGTTGGAATTTTGGCCGGAAACGGTCAGATACGCTTCCGAATCCCAATCGGTATTGTAACTCTCGAACTCCATCTCGCGGTGGCCTTGTTGGGCGAATTGTATAACCCTCTTTATATAGCCTTCCGGCACCATTGATTCGCGGGCCGCGACAATCGCCGACTTGAGCACCGGATTGGCTGCCGGATCAAAAGCGTCCTCTGCCTCGCATTTAGTGCTCCAACAGGCGGCCATAATCCGCTTAAGGCATTTCTCGATAATCCTCGAGCCGGCAACCAGGGCCGCTACCTTTTGCTCCTCTACCGCTTTCCAGCCGATAAAATCCTCGATGTCCGGATGATCGATATCGACGATCACCATCTTGGCGGCCCGCCGGGTCGTACCGCCGGATTTGATGGCCGCTGCAGCCGTGTCGCCAATCTTCAAAAAGCTCATCAACCCGGAAGATTTACCGCCGCCAGAGAGAGATTCTTCACGTCCCCGCAAGTGCGAAAAATTGGTCCCGGTCCCTGAGCCATATTTGAAAAGCCGTGCTTCGCGGCCCCACAGGTCCATGATCCCGCCCTCATTGACCAGGTCGTCGGCGACGCTCTGGATAAAGCAGGCATGGGGCTGCGGGTGCGCGTACGCACTCTCTGATTCGACCAGCTCTCCAGTTTGGTGATCGACATAGTAATGACCCTGGGGTGGCCCATCGATACCGTAGGCCCAATAAAGGCCGGTGTTAAACCACTGCGGGGAATTGGGCGCCGCCATCTGCTTGGCCAGCATAAATCGTATTTCATCATAAAAAGCCAGGGCATCCGACTCGCGGTCGAAATAACCGCCCTTCCAGCCCCAGTAGGCCCAGGTTCCGGCCAAGCGATCGAAGACCTGGCGGCATGAGGTTTCATGGGTCAGGCGCTGGTCTGCCGGTAAAGCGGCGAGGGCGCTCCGATCCGCTTCGTGCCGCCACAGCCAGCTCGGCACATCCTCTTCCTCGACCGCCTTTAGGACCGTCGGCAGGCCAGCCTTGCGAAAATATTTCTGGGCTATGACATCGGTGGCGACCTGACTCCAGGCGCTCGGAACTTCGACCTTTTCCATGGAAAAAACCAGCTGCCCGTCGGGCCCCCGGATCTCGCTGCGGCGTTCCTCAAATTCGATTTCCTGATAGGGCGACCGGCCGCCCTTTGTGAATTTTTTCTCTATGCGCATACTTGTTCCTAGAGTCTTTGGACTTGTCCCGAATCGATCCCGATTTTTACCTGCCGCAACACCTGATCACCCTCGCGATTTCGCGCACTCGGTGGCGGAATTAGGGGCATTTCGAGACCCGCCCGGTCAAGCTTGCCCACCCCATATCTTGTGATTTGACCAAACGGAATCACAACATTAAGCCTATGTACGCCCGCTGACAAGCATATCTTGTGGATAATGGAAAGCCGGGGCACAATTGCAGCGTGGTTCCAAAGCGGGCGCTCAGCAAGGCTCTTGAAAGGCTGGATTTTCGCCCGGCGAAGTGCCATATTCGCGGCGGATTCACGAGCCGTATGTTGCAGTATGAACAGGATAGTGATTCGTTTTTGAGGTCGGAAAACTCGGCATGGCAAATCCATTATTACAGGTCTTCACCTGGTGGCACGATTGCACGATTGGCACCGCCCTTTATACCTTCAGGCGCGGTATCAAGCTGGGCACCGACGACCAGGGCAATCGTTATTACCGCGATCGCAAGGATGACCGCCGCTGGGTCATTTACAAAGGTGACATCGAGGCTTCGCGGGTGCCCCCCGACTGGCACGCCTGGCTGCACGGGCTTAGTGATCAGCCACCGAGCGAAGTTCCCTTGCCGGCCCAGCCCTGGGAGAAGTCTCATCGGGCCAATCTCAGCGGCACCTCGGGGCGATATCTACCGCCCGGCAGCCTACCCAAAGGCGGCAAGCGGCCGCCAACTACGGGTGACTACGAACCGTGGCGACCGTAATTTCGAACTCGCCGTGTTGTGCAAAAGGAGCGGTGTGTCATGAAACATAATCTGGTCGAGGCCATGATCGGGGCGCTGGTGCTGGCGTTAGCCGTCGGTTTTTTCATGTTTACCTATTCGCGGACCGATGTCGGCACAATCGAGGGCTACGAGCTGACCGCCCGCTTCGATCGCGTCGATGGCCTTTTGGTTGGCAGCGATGTGCGTTTGGGCGGCATCCGGATCGGCTCGGTGATTCGCGAATCGATCGATCTCGAAACCTTCGAGGCAGTCATCCATTTTTCCGTGCGCAGCGATCTGCATCTGCCCAGTGACACCAGTGCTTCGATCAACTCCGAGGGCCTCTTGGGCGGCGCCTATTTGAGCCTCACGCCGGGTGGCGATATCGAGTTTCTGGAGCCCGGCGGACAAATTGAATTTACTCAGGGCTCGGTTGATCTGTTCGGGTTGCTTGGCCAGGCGATCTTCAGTGTAGCGGATGACAATGGGAAAAAAGAGTAAGACCTTCGCCGTCCTTGGAGTTGCTGCGCTGTTGGCAATCGGGGCAGGGGCCCCAGCCTCGGCGCAGGAACCCGCAGCGCAGGCCTCGGTGCCGGCGCCAGAGGCTTCAGCGGAGGAACCGCAAGCGGCAAAAAGCATTACCATCCTGCGGGCTCTCGACAAGATCACGGCGAGAATCAGCGAACTTGAGGCGCCGGACAATGAGCCGATCCGCTTCGGATCATTGAGCATACAGGCCCGAACCTGCCGCAGCGAGCCGCCCGAAGAGAAGCCGGAGACCTATGCCTTCCTGGAGATCGACGATATCGACAAATCCGGCGCCGCCACCCGTGTCTTCAGTGGCTGGATGCTGGCCTCAAGCCCGGCCCTCAACCCCTTGGAACATCCGGTCTACGACGTCTGGGTAATCAGCTGCAGAATCCCGGAAGAGGGTGTGTCGTAGGGCAGGCCGGCAAAGTCGCCTTCATACCTTAAAGCTATATCCAATAACTTCAGATATTCGTGGCGCGGAATTTCAATTCCGCCGAAACGCTCGAGATGGTCGGTCAACCACTGCATGTCCAACAGCTGATATTGGCCGGCAATCAACCGGGCCACCAGATAGACCAAGGCCAGTTTGGAGGCGTCGTCTTCAAAGTGAAACATGCTTTCACCAAAAAACGCGGCGCCGATCGCCACCCCGTAAAGCCCGCCGACCAGAACCCCCTTGTCCCAGCATTCGATGCTGTGGGCGAAGCCGCGCCGGTGCAGCTCGGAATAGAGTTCCACGATCTCTTGGTTGATCCAGGTGGTCTGGCGGCCCGCTTCCTCGGATGCGCAAGCTCGAATGATCCGCCCGAAGGCCCGGTCGACAGTGATCTGATAGGGCGTGCGTTTAAGCGTCCGGGCAAGTCGTCGCGGCAAATGAAAACGCTCCAGCGGCAAGATACCCCTTTGTTCGGGGGCCACCCAAAACAACGCCTCGGCGTCGCGGCTCTCGGCCATCGGAAAGGCGCCGCTGGCATAGGCGGCAAGCACATGATCCGGGGTGACGTTGGTCATCGCTGGTGGTGGTCCCTGCGATCAGCCGCGGAGGCTTTCGAGATATTTCTCCAGCCAGTGAATATCGTATTTGCCCTCGATGAAGTCGGGGTTCTCAATCAGCGCCTGATGCAGCGGTATAGTGGTCACGATGCCGCCAATGACATATTCCTGAAGGGCCCGACGCAGACGCATCAAGCAGCCGTTACGAGTCTTGCCATGGACAATCAGCTTGGCCACCAGACTGTCGTAATAAGGCGGCACTGTATAGCCGGCATAAAGTGCCGAATCGACCCGCACATCAAGGCCACCCGGCGCATGATAATCGCTGATCCGGCCCGGCGACGGGGCGAAGGTCAGCGGATCCTCGGCGTTGATCCGGCATTCGATGGCGTGGCCCGAAAAAGTAATGTCTTGCTGCTTGTAGTTCAGCGGCTCGCCAGCCGCTATGCGGATTTGTTCACGCACCAGATCAATCCCGGTGATCATTTCGGTCACTGGATGCTCGACCTGTAATCGTGTGTTCATCTCGATGAAATAGAACTCGCCGTCCTGATAGAGAAACTCGATCGTGCCGGCGCCCAGGTAGCCGAGGCCGCTGATCGCCTTGGCCACGATCTTGCCGATGCGCTTTCGTTCCTTGTCGTCCAAGACAGGGGAGGGCGCCTCTTCGAGGATTTTCTGATGGCGCCTCTGGAGCGAACAGTCGCGTTCCCCCAGATGCACCGCATTGCCGAACGAATCCGCCAAGACCTGAACTTCGATATGCCGCGGGCTTGGCAGGTACTTTTCTACGTAGAGCGTATCGTTGCCGAAGGCAGCCTTGGCCTCGGTACGGGCCGCCTTGAAAGCGTCGTCCATGTCATCCGGGCCAGCTACCACTTTCATGCCGCGGCCGCCGCCGCCGGCCGCCGCCTTGACGATTACCGGATAGCCTATGGCGCCGGCGATTTTTTTGGCCTCGTCTGAATCACCAATGGCACCCACTGAGCCGGGAACTATCGGAATTCCCAACTTTTTGACCGCTTCCTTGGCCGCAATTTTGTCGCCCATAAGCCGGATGTGCTCCGGTTTGGGTCCGATAAAGGTGATCTGGTGCTCGCCAACGATTTCCGCGAACTGGGCATTCTCCGACAAGAAACCGTAACCGGGATGAATGGCGTCGACGTCAGAAATCTCGGCGGCGGAGATGATCGCCGGGATATTGAGATAACTTTCCATCGACGACGGCGGTCCGATGCACACCGCTTCGTCGGCCAGCCGCACGTGCATCGCATCGACGTCGGCGGTCGAGTGAACGGCAACCGTGACAATGCCCATTTCCTTGCAGGCCCGGTGGATACGGAGCGCGATCTCGCCCCGATTGGCTATAAGAACTTTGTCAAACATTGCTGAAAGGGTCTCCGGCTTATTCGATGATCACGAGGGGTTCATCGAACTCGACCGGCTGCGAATCGCTGACCAGAATTTCCTTGATCGTACCACCGCGGGGGGCCGGGATTGGGTTCATGACCTTCATCGCCTCGATGATCATCAGAGTCTGGCCCTCTTCGACCTTGGCGCCCGCCTTGACGAAAGGTTCGGCCCCCGGCTCGGCAGCCAGATAGACGGTGCCGACCATCGGCGAGACAACCAAACCCGGATGCGCCACGGCCTCTGCCGCCGCCGGTTCATCTGCCGGTAGGTCCGCCGCCGCAACAACCGTCGTGGAAGCGGCGACTGTGGCCGAGCGCACGACCCGGACGCGCAGCTCGTCGTCCTCAACTTCGATCTCGGTCAAACCAGTCTCATCCAGTAGAGCCGACAACTCTCGGATAAGCTGGTCCCTGCTCTTTTTGGACTTGGCCATGTAACTCCCTCTGTTGCCCCGCTGCCTGTCGGCCAACCGGGCCGTTTTAGCGCGTTTTGGACAACGGTTGCAATCGCTTATGAACCCCAAGCGGACCATTTGCCCGGCTGAGCAACATGCAGGAAGGCGGGATAATGGCCCAAAACAAGGATTTTTTGGCCTAATGTGGCAAAGACAGGTTGAACTTAAATGCGATGGCACGTATGTGAAAGATGGGTAACGCAATTCGCAATCACATCGCCAATTGGGCAGACCGGACCAGTGATCGAGATTACCTTAAATGGAGAGAAAAGGCAGCTTGATACCGGCCTGACGGTCGGGGCATTGCTGTCCAGCCTCGATTATGACGTTGGTTCAGTGGCGCTCGAGCGCAATCTCGAGATCGTGCCGCGTTCCAAGTTCGAACAAACCATTATCGAGGACGGAGATCGGCTCGAATTGGTACACTTTATTGGCGGCGGCAACGATGCGGCCGGGTTGGGCGGATTTGTCGTCGCCGGCAAGACCTACCACTCTCGTCTCATCGTCGGTACCGGCAAGTATAAGGATTTCAAGGAGACCGCGGCAGCGATCGAGGCCTCAGGCGCCGAAATCGTCACCGTGGCCGTGCGGCGGGTAAACATTTCCGATCCCGGGGCACCGCGGCTGAGTGATTTTGTTGACCCCAAAAAATATACTTATCTCCCGAATACAGCCGGCTGCTTTAGCGCCGAAGAGGCGGTTCGGACCTTGCGGTTGGCCCGCGAAGCCGGCGGCTGGGACTTGGTCAAGCTTGAAGTGTTGGGCGATCAAAAGACGCTGTACCCGAATATGCCCGAGACCTTCGTCGCCGCCGCGGCGCTCATAAAGGACGGCTTCAAGGTGATGGTCTATGTCAATGACGACCCGATCGCCGCCAAGACGCTCGAAGACATGGGCTGCGTAGCCGTCATGCCGCTGGGCGCCCCGATCGGCTCTGGATTGGGACTTCAGAACCGGATCAATATCCGCCTCATAGTCGAGGCGGCAAGTGTTCCGGTTCTGGTGGACGCCGGGGTTGGAACCGCGTCTGACGCTACGGTCGCCATGGAATTGGGCTGTGATGGCGTACTCATGAACACGGCGATCGCCGAGGCCAAGGATCCGGTCAAAATGGCCCGCGCCATGCGCCACGCCGTAGAGGCCGGACGGCTGGCCTATCTGGCCGGCCGCATGGCACCGAAAAAATACGCCGACCCCTCGTCGCCGCTCGGCGGCCTGATCTGACCGCACAAAATCCGGATTTGTCTATTGGGCTGGTTTCGCCGACTTGATCAAATTGCGTTCGGCTTCGATCGCCGACTTGAGAACATCGTAACCGCGGGCCCCGACTATAATCTTTTGGCCAACGACGTAGGACGGTGTGCCGCTGACGCCAATGTCGCGGGCCAGCATCAGATTGTCGCGGATCGAGTCCATAATCGCCTCATCCTCCATGTCGATTTGCAATTGCTGGACATCCAGTCCCGAACTGGCGGCAATTTCGAACAGGCGTTCACGGCTCAGCTCGCCTTGACCGGCGGCCACAAAGACATTCTTGTGGAAGACTTCGAAATGCCCCTGTTCGTCCGCTGCCATTGCCATCACCGCAGCCATCAATGAAGCCGGAAACTCGCCCGGAGTGTCTTTGATCGGTAATTGCTTCATGACAATGCGGAGATTTTCATCCTCGTCGGCAAGCCGCAGCACGTCTTTGTACATGCGCCGGCAATAGGGGCACTGATAGTCGTAAAACTCGATCAGGGTCACATCGCCATCGGGATTTCCAATCACGACCGAGATTCCATCGCTGATCAACCGATCCTGGTTGGCGGCGATAGCCCGTTTTGCATTTGCCGCCGCGGCGATCGTCTCGCGTCTTTGAAGCTCCGCCACCGCCTCCGGAATAATTTCCGGATGCTGAAGCAGGTATTCACGAATGATTTTTTCGACTTCGATGCGTTCCTGGTCGGTGAACCTCGGCGGCTCGGCCGCAACGGAGGGTGAGGAGTAGGTTGCCAGGTTGACGCCCAAAGCCAGCGCTAAGGCCACAAAAATTCTCTTGTTCAAAGCCGCCCTCATTGGCCCCTCATTACTGCTGGCCGATTTTTCTGCGTTTCTTGCCTTGGCTGCGTTTCTTGCCCTCAGGGCCAATCGCCGTGCGCGCAAACATCAGGATATCCTGAGCCCGCAACCATTTTGGGGAACCCTCGGGAAACGCCTTCACCGCTTTCTGGGCCTGTCGCATGGCCTGGCGGTACTGGCGGGTCAGCATAAATAATTCGGCCGTCGCCAGGTTGGAATCCGCTTCCTTGCCGTTACGGTAATACAATTCGCCCAACTGGCGCCAAGCAAGGGCATTGAAGCGGTCGATGATAACCGCGCGGCTCAGGATATCAATCGCCTCCTCATCGAACGTGGTGTTTTCAAGGGCCACAATCGCGTGACCCAGGCCAACCATGATCAGAGGCATATTTGGCGCCAACTGGTTAGCCTTCCGGTAATGCGGCACGGCCTCAAGAACCCGGCCGTTCTCCAAATAGATCTGGCCCAGTATCTCCTCAAAATAAGGATCCTCGGGAAAATCTTCGACCAGGCTTTGGGCTTCGGCGATCGCCTTTTCCCATTCAATTGCCTTGTCGTATGCATAGACCCGGGCGTAGCGCGCAAAGACGCTTTTGTTTTCGACCGGATACTGCCGCAAGGTGATCTCGGTCGGGTTTAGGTAGCCCGCCAGCTTGGCCTGTATCCGCAGGAACCAATATTGCCGCTCCGGATCCGGTTCGTCGGCGAAATATGGCGACGGCTCGAGCTGAGCCCGCAGCCGCATCACGCGGTCGCGCGTGAGTGGGTGCGTGCGGGCGTAAGGATCCTGAAAACGGGCGCCGACCAAATCCTGGTCGCGGATGCGATCGAAGAACTTCAAAATTCCCTGGCCGGATACGCCGGTCGCCTCAAGAAACTTGACCGCGGCTTGGTCGGCCGAGGATTCCATGGCCCGCGTGTAACGGAGAAAGGTCCGTTGCGCTATAGTTTGGCCGCCGATCAAAATTCCGGCGCCGGCATCAGTCGAGCCGGCGGCGATTGCGGCGGCCCCCAATAACAGGCTAAGGAGCGCGATCATCGTTGCCGGACCGCCGCCTTCCTTCATAATGCGGGCCTGGTGGGCGCCCGAGATGTGGCCCATTTCATGGGCCAGGACGCCCTGGAGCTCCCGCACATCACCGGCCGTCATGATGGTGCCCGAGTTGATAAATATATTCTGGCCGGCCGCCACAAACGCGTTTAGGGACGGGTCGGCGATAATGAAATAATTCACTGCCCGCGGCGTCAGTCCGGCGGCTTCGGCGAAAGGCGTACCGAGGTAGCGCAGGAACCATTCCGCCTCCGCGTCGCGCAGCATGTTCTGGGCGAGGGCGGAATTCTGCACAGCGCTGCCGACGAAGGTCCAGAGGAAGGCAGCAAACAGCATGATAAGGCGTGATGTGCGCGGCAAGCCAATCTCCTTCCAGGCCGCCAAACTAAGAAGCAGGCCCTTTTTCGTCAATCAACAAAGTCAGCCTTGCCATCACTTTTGACTGAGAAAAGGGGCCTAAAGATGGCAAACGCCTCGCGACCAGCAGTTATTTGCCAGTCTGGCTGAAGGTCTTCTGCCACCAGCCCATACGTTTCGGCCGGGCTTTATTCGAGGCTTGTTTGGTGCCCGCCATCTTCACCGTGCCCGGTTTTGCTGCTGCCTTGCTAGCCGACGCTTTTGTTGCCGCCGGCTTTTTTGCCGAAACTTTCTTGACCGCAGGCTTCTTGGCTTTGGCATCTGGTGCCTTGGTTGCGGGTTTCCTGGCCCCGGTGACCGATTTTGCGGCCGGCTTGGCCGCCTTGGTCTTTTTGGCTGCCGCCGTTGATGCTGCTTTGGGTTTTGCCGGCTTTGTTGCTGCGGGCGCGGTCTTTTTTTCGACCGCCTTGGTCGCCGATCTCGCCTTTGGCTTGGTCTCTTTCGGCGACCCGCCGGGCGCTTGCTCAGTGGCCGGGGCTTTGGCCGTCGCGGCATCGGATTTCTTTATCCGGCGGCTGGGCGGGGCCGCCTTTTTGTCGGGCTCTGATACCAACCCGGCTTGGCTGGGCAGCTTTTCGTCGGTCGTCCCGCTTGGCGTTTCGCGTCGTTCCCGAGCGTATCTGGCACCGCTGCGGCGGCGGCCCCCGCGGCGGCCGCGGCGACGGCGCGGCGGGCGATCCGCGGTCGTCCGAGCATCCTCCTCGGCGGCCTCGGCAACCGGTTCAGGGCGCTCAGCATCCGGTCGAATCGGAATGACTACCCCTGTGGGCACCTCGGTATCAGCCAGCCGCAGGATTTCAAAGGCCGGCGCTAAAAGATCATTGTCCGTTCGAATCTCGACGCGCAATTTGTAGCTCGCTTCGATCTCTGTGAGATTGCTGCGCTTCTGATTAAGGATATACAGGCCCACCTCGGACGGTACGCGGACCGCCATGTGCGTGCTCCGCCCCCGGATTCCCTCTTCCTCGATCGCCCGAATGACCTGCAGGGCCGATGATTCGACCGTCCGCATATATCCGGTGCCTTGGCAGTGCGGGCACGGTTGGGTGCTGGCTTCGACGATATTCGGGCGCAATCTCTGGCGCGACAATTCCATCAGCCCAAGCGAGCTGATCCGTCCGGCCTGTATGCGGGCCCGGTCGTGTTTTATGGCCTCGCGCATTTGGCCCTCGACCTGCCGGTTATTGCGGCGCTCCTCCATATCAATGAAGTCAACCACAATGAGCCCCGACAGATCCCTGAGCCGCAACTGACGAGCAAGCTCGTCAGCCGCCTCAAGATTGGTCCGCAGCGCCGTTTCTTCGATGTGATGACCCTTGGTCGCGCGACCCGAATTGACGTCGACCGCAATCAGAGCTTCGGTCATGTTGATGACAATGTAGCCGCCCGACTTCAAGGTCACGCGGGGCAGGAACAGCGCTTCCAATTGACTCTCGATCTGATAACGGTGGAACAGGGGAATACGATCGGTATAGGGCTGAACCTTTTTGGCGTGACTCGGCACCAGGAGCTTCATGAACTCCTTGGCGGCCTGATACCCGGCCTCGCCTTCGACCAGAATTTCCTCGATATCGCGATCGTAAAGATCGCGAATCGCCTTTTTGATCAGATTGCCCTCTTGGTAGATGACGCAGGGAGCGACCGATTTCAAGGTCAGCCCGCGGACGCTGTCCCAGAGTTTAAGGAGATAATCGACGTCGCGTTTGATTTCTGCCTTGGTGCGCGCCATTCCTGCGGTGCGTATGATGCAGCCCATGCCTTCCGGCATTTGCAGGCTTCCCAGTACGGTCTTTAGGCGCTTGCGGTCCTTCAAGTCGGCGATCTTGCGACTGATGCCACCGCCGTGCGTAGTATTGGGCATCAGCACCGTATACCGCCCGGCCAGTGAGAGATAGGTGGTCACCGCGGCACCCTTGTTGCCGCGCTCTTCCTTTACGATCTGCACCAGCAGGATCTGCTTGGGCTTGATGACTTCCTGGATCTTGTAACGCCGCTTTAAAAGTCTGATCCGGCGATTGCGGATGGCATCGCGAATCTCCTCGTCATCGAGATCATCCGACTCCGGGTTGCTCTCCGCCTCGGCATCAAGCCCGTTTTCCCCCTCGATATTGTCGGCCGCCGCGCCCTTGTAAATTTCCGCCTCTTCCTTAAGAAGGGCGGCCCGGTCCTCGACCGGGATCTGATAGTAGTCGGGGTGAATTTCGCTAAAGGCCAGAAAGCCGTGCCGGTTGCCACCGTAATCCACAAAAGCTGCCTGGAGCGAGGGCTCGACCCTCGTTACTTTTGCCAGGTAGATATTGCCTTTTAGTTGAACTTTATTTGCGGATTCGTGGTCAAACTCCTCGACACGGTTCCCTTTCACGACAGTCACGCGCGTCTCTTCCGAGTGGCGCGCGTCGATAAGCATTCTTGACATTGATGAAAGCTCCTGTTGGCGGTCGTGCCCCGACCCCCGGAAAAGCGGGTCCGGTCTCCAAACCACCAAATATATCTGTATCGTATTGCGGGCGTAGGAATGAACAAGCAGCCGGTTGCGGCCCACCCGAGGGCAAGCCGAAGCTGCGGTCCATTCTCAATGAAGACAAAACCCGTTCCAACGATTGTTTCTTTCTCTTCCCCGACCGGTCAGCAACTTCTTGATTTGCTGGCGCAACGGGGCCCTTTTTCGCTTTGGGGCGGGACCAGGGGGCGCGGAATTCGCTGATTGCATGATTGCAAGGCGTCGGTCCGGCACCGGCTGTCCGGCCCAATCCGCCACGGTTAATTCCGTTGCGGACGAAAACTCGTGCCTCTATTTAGGTTGCCTGATTGTGAAACACAATGAATAAAACACTTCAGGCCTTTGATTTTTTTGACATTTTAGTGTTCTATATGGGGGAACGGCTCTATTTCAGAGTACCCTAGCTGTTGTAAAAGAGTGCGGACAATATGAGACAAGGGCTGTCGGCAGGCGCTGCAAGGCGCAAAAGTATGGTCGGGCGCAGCATCGCAGCGCTGGTTATTCTTTTGTTTGCCACCCACTCGCCTCAGGCCGCAGAGGTTTCGGTTAGCGGCATCCGAATTGGCGGCAACGCAAAATCAACCCGATTTGTGATCGACCTCGATCGCCAGGTTCCGTTCTCGTCTCTTCTCTTGGCGGATCCGTACCGGTTCGTCATCGACCTGCCCGAGGTCAAGTGGGAAATCGGCTTGAAAGGCGTCGGCAGCGGCAAAGGCATGATCGCCCAGTACCGCTACGGCCTGTTCAAGCCCGGTGTGTCCCGGCTAGTTCTCGATTTGAATGGCCCAGCCGAGATCAAGAAGATTTTCCATCTGCCACCGGGCCGCAAACACGGCCATCGCCTGGTCGTCGATTTGGTGACGACCAGCCGGGCCAGCTTCGTGGAGGCGGTTGAGCGATCACGCAAAAAACGGCGGGCGATCTCGGTGCCGGAAGAACTGCAGGCCAGCCCAATTACCAGGCGCCCAAACTCCAAGAGGGTGATTATCGTTGATCCGGGCCATGGTGGCGTTGATCCCGGGGCCCTGAGCGTGATCGGCGTGCCGGAAAAGAAGATCGCTCTGTCGGTGGCCAAGGAAATTCGGCGAGAACTGCAGAAAAGCGGCAAGTATTTGGTGTTAATGACCCGCGAACGGGACATCTTCGTGTCGCTTCCAAAGCGGGTGGAGTTCGCCAGACGGGCCGAGGCCGACCTGTTCATATCGGTGCATGCGGACTCAATCAAAAATCCCAGGGTCAGCGGTGCCACTGTCTATACGCTGTCAGAGAGAGCCTCGGACAAAGAGGCGGCATCGCTGGCCCGCAAGGAAAACCGTTCGGATTTGATCGCCGGGCTGGACCTCAATGGAGAAACGGATCAGGTCACATCGATCCTCATCGATCTAGCCCAGCGCGAGACTATGAATTATTCGGCCCGCTTTGCCAATTTTCTGGTTCCCGAGCTTAAAAGGCACTTGACCATGCGCAGCAACAGTCACCGCTATGCAGGCTTCAAGGTGCTCAGGGCGCCGGACGTGCCCTCGACGCTTATGGAGATCGGCTATCTGTCCAATCGCGAGGACGCGCGGCGTTTGAACTCGAAACAGGGACAGAAAAGCATTGCCGTCGCGGTGGCGGCCGCAATCGAGCAATATTTCACTTCGGTCGCGGCCGAGGGATTTTGATTGCGGGCGCGGCTTTGACGCCTTAACTCGGTCACATTAAACACCTATGTAATAGGCAAGCTGGCCCGTTTGGCCGGCCGGTCGGGGCCTCAGATGGTGGCATCAGATGGTGGCAAATGTGTCGGAAGAGACCAAAATCCTTGAAGCGGCGGAAGCGACGCCCGAGGCAGACCGCCGGCGCTTGTGGATTCGGCGATCCGTATGGGCCCTCCTTGTTCTATTTGTGGTTGGCAGTATCGGAGGCGGGGCGGGAATTTTTTGGATTTTCTACCATTACGGAAAAGATTTACCGGATTTCGAAGCGCTGCGGGACTATCAGCCGCCGGTCGCAACCCGGATCCATGCCGGAGACGGCACGCTGCTGAGAGAATATGCCCGCCAGCACCGGCTCTATGTGCCGATCAGCGTCATCCCGCAAAATATGATCGAGGCCATCATCGCCGCCGAGGATAAGAACTTCTATACCCATGCCGGGGTCGATTTCCTGGGGGTATTGAGGGCCGCCCTTACCAATGCCAGCAATGCCTTTAACGGCCGCCGTCCAGTCGGCGGCTCGACGATTACCCAGCAGGTTGCCAAGAATTTTTTGGTCGGAAGCGCCTTGAGCTACGAGCGCAAAATTCGCGAATCGATCCTCGCCTTCCGCCTTGAGAAGGCCTTCACGAAAGACCAGATTCTCGAGCTTTATCTGAACGATACCTACCTCGGCCTGGGTTCCTACGGTGTGGCGGCAGCGACCCTGAATTATTTCGATAAGGCGCTTAGCGAGCTGAGCCTCACCGAAGCGGCTTATCTGGCGGCGCTCCATAAGGGACCGAGCAATTACCATCCGCGGCGCCATTACGACCGTGCGGTCGGACGCCGCAATTGGGTGCTCGAACGCATGCGGGTGGTTGGCTTTCTGACCCGGGAAGAGACCGAGGCGGCGCAGGCTGAACCCCTGGTAACGGTGCCGAGCAAGGGGCCCGATCTCTTTCGGGCCGACCATTTCGTCGAGGAGATCAGGCGCGATATCTACAATCGATTTGGCGGCAAGACCCTTTATGAAGGCGGTCTCTCTGTGCGCACGACGCTTGAGCCACGCCTGCAAGCCTTCGCCGAAGCCACGTTGAAAGCTGGCCTCGTGGCCTACGATCGGCGTCACGGCTGGCGCGGCGCCCTAAGCAAGCTGCCGATCGAGAAGGATTGGGCCCAGGCAGTGGGCGAATTGAAACTGCAACTGGGTATTGATGCCTGGCGTCCCGGTCTGGTTCTGGAGCTGCGCGAGGACGGCGCCGTGGTGGGCTTTGGGGATGGGGGTCTTGGCTTTATCCCGTTCGACGAGATGACCTGGGCCCGAGCCTGGCGGCCGGAGCAAAAGCTCGGCCCACGGGTCAGAGACGTTAGCGAGGTCTTGGCGCTTGGCGATGTGGTGGCGCTGGAGCGGCTTGAGGATCGCTCTAAAGACCGCGCAATCGACAGCTTTTTGGACCGTGACGGCAACGCGGTTGGTGTGGTGCCCGCTTACGGGCTGCGGCAAGTGCCGGCGATCGAAGGGGCGCTGATCGCCATGGATCCGCACACCGGTCGCGTTCTGGCCATGGTCGGTGGATTCGATTACGCCCGCAGCGAGTTTAACCGGGCCACCCAAGCCGAGCGCCAGCCGGGCTCCGCCTTCAAGCCGGTGGTCTACGCGGCGGCATTCGATTCCGGTTTTACGCCGGCCACCCTGGTTCTCGATGCCCCTTTCGTGATGGAGCAGGGGGAGGGGCAACCCAAATGGAAGCCGGTCAACTCCTCGAACAGGTTTTATGGCCCTAGTACGTTGCGTTTGGGCATGGAAAAATCCCGCAACCTGATGACCGTACGCTTGGCCCAATATATCGGCATGAAAAAAATCGTCGAATATGCGGACCGGTTTGGAGTCGGTGAAAACGTTTTGCCGACCCTCTCGATGGCCCTTGGGGCTGGTGAGGTAACCCTGTTGGACCTCACCGCCGCCTATGCAATTTTGGTTAACGGTGGGTACCGGGTCGAGCCGACCTTGATCGATCGCATTCAGGACAGGTTTGGAAAAACGGTCTTTCGGACCGACCAAAGGGAATGCCGCGGCTGCCGGGCTGAGGCCTGGGAGGAGCAAGAGGAACCCCGGGTTCCGGATACCCGCCGGCGCGTCATCGATGCGCGGACGGCCTATCAGGTTGTCTCTTTGATGGAAGGGGTTGTCCGCAACGGGACCGGCCGCAAGGTCAGGGTTCTGGGTTGGCCTCTGGCCGGTAAGACCGGCACCACGAACGATTGGCACGACGCCTGGTTCCTCGGCTTTTCGCCCGATCTCGTGGTCGGCGTTTATGTCGGTTTCGATCAACCGCAGACCATGGGCGTCAATGAGGAAGGCTCGGCCGTCGCCGTGCCGATCTTCCGCGACTTTATGGCCTTGGCCCTGGCCAGGGAGGCCCATGTCCCTTTCCGTGTCCCACCGGGCATAAGGCTTGTGCGGATCAATGCCGAGACCGGCATGCCGGCAGCGCCGGGGGATAAGAAAGTCATCTTTGAAGCCTTCCTGCCGGGTACGGAACCGACCGGCGAGCGATTGGTGCTTGACGGTTCGCGCGGTTTTATGCGAAGCGGAAAGCGGGTTCGGAACGGCACAGGCGGTCAGTACTAGTCCCGGTCCCGTGGCTTAGTATTCACTGAGGGAACAAAGCTCATGCGCGCCGAAACGCAAGCCCAGATCCAGCATATCAAGCAGTCGATCGAACTGCTGAGGAGGTTTCTTTGACTGGGACAAGGCCCTCGAACGCCTGAATGAACTCAATGCCATAAGCGAAGACCCGGCCCTGTGGAAGGATCCCGCCGCAGCCAAAAAACTGATGCGCGAGCGAAACCATCTCGAAGCGGACATTGAAGGCTCTCGCGCCATGTCCAGGGAGCTGGCCGATACCATCGAGATCATCGAGCTTGGCGAGGCCGAGGATGATCAGGAGCTGATTGCCGAGGCGGAAGCTGACCTTGCGGCCCTCGAGCGCCGCGCCGCCGGACTGGAATTCAGAAGCCTGCTGTCAGGCGAGGCGGATATCAACGATGCCTATCTGGAGATTCATGCCGGGGCCGGCGGCACCGAAAGCCAGGACTGGGCCGAGATGCTCTTGCGCATGTACCAGCGCTGGGTCGAGCGCAAGGGGTTCCGAGGCCAGCTGGTCCAGCTGACGCCGGGCGAAGAGGCCGGGATCAAATCGGCAACCCTTCAGATCAGCGGCGATTTTGCCTATGGCTGGGCTAAGACGGAAAGCGGCGTCCACCGCTTGGTGCGCATTTCGCCGTTCGATTCCAATAAGCGCCGCCACACGAGTTTTGCCAGTGTCTGGGTCTATCCGGTGATTGACGAAACGATCGAAATCGAGCTCAATGATAAGGATCTGAAGGTTGACACTTATCGTGCCTCCGGGGCCGGCGGCCAGCATGTAAACACCACCGATAGTGCCGTGCGAATCAAGCACCTTCCGAGCGGCATCGTCGTACAGTGCCAAGGCGAGCGTTCGCAGCACAAGAACCGGGCAACGGCCATGAAGATGCTGAAGGCGCGATTGTACGAGGCCGAGCTGCAACGCCGGGAGGAGGAAACGCAAGCTGCCAGCGCCGAGAAGACCGAGATAGGTTGGGGTCACCAGATCCGCTCCTACGTCCTGCAGCCCTACCAAATGGTCAAGGATTTGCGGACCAACGTCGAATCCTCCCAGCCGCTTGTGGTGCTCGATGGCGACCTGGACGATTTTATTACAGCGGCCCTGGCGGCCAGAGTGGCCGGTCATGCGGTTAAGAAAAGCACTGAATCCGATTAAAGCGAAGCGGGCGGGTTTCATTCCATTAGGGCTTGGAGCTGGGCCATAGGGCCAGGACCTTAGGCTACGGCCAGGACCTTAGGCTACGGCCAGGAGCTTAGGCTACGGCCAGGAGCTTAGGCTACGGCCAGGAGCTTAGGCTACGGATTGAGTCTGCGAGGCTCCCTTGACGATATCTTTGGCCGGCAGGCCGTCACCGCGGCTGGCGCTTCCGGAACCTGACGCAGCAACCCTGGTTTCGCCCTTGGCGCCCTTACGCGGGTCTTCGGCATGGGCAAACTTGCCCTTGATATAGGCCCCCGCCTCAATGCTCAGAGTTTGGTGCCAGACGTTGCCGATAACCTTGCAGGTCTTTTCAAGCCGCACCGTCTTGCCGCGGATTTCGCCTTCGACCTTGCCGCGGATGACCAGCGTGTCGGCGGAAATGGTACCGGCCACGGCGCCGTGTTCGCCCATCGTCAAGGTGCCGCAAATGACATCGCCTTCGATAATCCCATCGAGCTGAATCTCGCCCACGGTTTCAATGTTGCCTTTGATGCGGACATCGGAAGCGATGATCGAGGGCGCCCCGGAATTGCTCTGAGAGCGGGTTGGTTTTTGCATTGTTATAGGCTGCATCGTATTTCTCTTTGATTCATCTTTGGTTTTGGTAAACATTTTGAGCCACCTTTAAGTAGGGCAGGGGATTTCGTACCTTACCGCCGAACCACACTTCATAATGCAGGTGTGTGCTCGTGCAACGGCCCGAACATCCCATTTCGCCAACCGTTTGGCCACGCTTCAGTTTCTCCCCCATACTTACCTTGATCCGGCGCAAATGGCCATACCGCGTCTTGAAGCCGTTGCCGTGATCGATCTCGATCATCTTGCCGTACGGGCCCCATTGTCCGGCCTTCGAAACCACGCCATCGCCGGCCGCCAATATCGCCGTGCCCGGCCAGCCGGCCATATCGAGTCCATAGTGCATGGCCGAGCTCTTGTTGATAGGATCAAGCCGGCGGCCGAACCGGCTCGACACATAATAGTCAGCAGCCGGATTGCCGCTCGGCAGGCTGCGCATGCTCTCGTGGCTCTTTAGAAGCGCTTCCCAGCGGCTTGCCAATTCAATGAATGCCGGTTCAATTTCTAACCCAGTTCTGCTCAGGAGGCCGGGCCGCGGTGCCGGCACGAAGGGTCCGCCGGCCGCCAGTTGCAGCCGGTCGCCGTCCCAGGTGCGGACCAGATCGTCGACCCCGAGCCCGGTGCCCATGAGCTGCTTTTCCAGATATTCGAGTTGCACACTCGCAAAGCCGGTCAGGGTCATGGCCAACCGGGTCTGCGCGGCCTCGAGGACTTCAAATCTTGCCGTAATTTCCGACCTGAAGCGGGCCGTCTGAGCGGCCGCAGCGGTCTCGTCCTTAGTGGCGCTGACAAAGGGAAATGACTGCTCTTCCACGTCCGGCTCTTCGGCCTCGGGTTCTTCTGACGGTCTGGGGCCGAAATTTGTCGGCTTGGGCTCGCTCAGCGACCCGAACGGATCGGTTTCGGCCAGACTTTCAAGATAGGACTGGCGCGCCTCGAGTTCGTTGGTTCGTTCGATGACTTCGAGCTGCAGGTCGCGCATGTCATTCGTGACCTTGCTGTAGGCGGCCTGCATTTCTTCAATCGTGTGGTCTTTGTTCTCCAGAATGGCATCGCGCAACAGGAAATTGGCGCTGGTGACGGTCACCCAGCCGACCGCCAACAGGGCGCCGGCGAGGATGGCCACCTGAAGGCGTGTTGAAACAACGAAGAAGTGCGTATTTCCATCCGAGCGCAGATAAATCTGCCGCCCTGGAAGGTAAGCGACAAGCCGGGCCGAAAGCTGCTTGCGCAGCTTAACCCCCCACACCCGAATATCCGCCCTAATCACTTCCAAAGCCCCGCCTTAGCAAGGCCCCGCCTTGCTTATTAATGCCTTATCCGCCCGGAGAATGTGCTCTTGTAGCCTATCGGATCGGGCGAAGAAACTCTTTTTTGGCTAAAATACGAGCCATTCCCGCAATACCTGCGGGCTCTGGGTCGACGGGGCCTGAAAGCAGCCTTGCCCTAAAGGCCCTGCGCCTCTTTAAGTACCTCTTCGGCGTGGCGGCCGACCTTTACCCGACGCCAAATCTGGCGGATTATGCCCGCCTCGTCGATCAAAAAAGTGCTGCGAACAATGCCCATGTATTTTCGCCCGAACATCGACTTTTCGGTCCAAACGCCGTAGGCCTCCAAGACCTCACCGGTTTCATCCGAAGCCAGGTCACTTTTGAGATCGTGCTTGGCCCTGAATTTTTCATGTCTGGCCACGCTGTCTTTTGATAGGCCGACAACCCGCGTGTTGGCGGCCGCAAAGTCATCGTGCAGCGCCGTAAAAGCGCGGGCTTCGATCGTGCAGCCCGGCGTCATATCCTTGGGGTAAAAGAACAGCACCACGCGCTTGCCCCGGAGGCCGGCCAGCGAGATTGTGCGCTCGCCATCGCCGGGCAGGGTAAAATCGGGCGCCGCTTGTCCCACTTCAACGGTCATATTATTTTTTCCTCCTCGTGATCGCTCTCACGGCCCAGCAGGCGACGATATTGCGAGTAAACCATTGCCTGCAGTTGTTCAAGCTGGGAGCACAGAGTATCAAAATTCGGCTGTCCGGTCAGGCCGGTCATCCGGCCCTTGATCTCGTCCGACAATTCCTCGTCCTGCGGCTCCGATAAAAAGCAAATACGCATCAGCCCCTGAATCGCCATTTGCAGCCGGTAGGCCGCGGTCAGCTGCTGGCCGGTTGGCGCATCCAGGACCTTCGCCGCCACAAGATTCTTTAACGACTTGGTCAGCGAAACGTCAAACAGATCGGGCCGCGCATGTCCCTCCCGTAAAAGCAGATACTGGCAAATAAACTCGATATCGACCAGACCGCCGCGCACGTATTTTACGGCCCAGCGATTGTCGGTGCCGAACTCTCCGACCAGTCTTTGCCGCATCTTGTCGACCTGCTCCATTAAAGCGGCGGGGTGGCGTTTCTTGTGCAGGGTTCGGGCAATGCTGGTGTCCAGTTGTTTGGCGAACTCCGGGTTCGCAACCACGATCCTGGCCCGGGTCAGCGCCATATGTTCCCAGGTCCAGGCGGAGTTGATCTGATAATCCTCGAAGGTCGCAAGGGTCACCACAAGAGGGCCCTTGCGGCCGGAGGGCCGGAGCCGCAGATCGATCTCGTAAAGACGGCCTTCGCCGCTCAGTGCGGACAGGGCGGTCACCAGGTGCTGGCCCAGGCGGCTGAAGTAGAGGCTGGGTGCCAATTTGCGCCCGCCGCGCGACACCGGGCAGTCCGCATTCGCATGATACAACAGGATCAGATCAAGGTCTGAGGTGTAAGACAATTCCCGGCCGCCGTACGAACCCATGGCAATAAGCGCCATGCCGTGACCGGGAAAGGCGCCGTAGCGCTTTTCAAAATCGCGCTGCACAACCGGTAACAATGCCCCAAGCGTGACATCCGCCAAATCCGCCAGCGCCTGCCCGGCCGCTTCAATATCGATGGCCCCGGTCAGAATTTGCACACCAACCCCAAATCGCCGGTCGTTGAGCCAGCAACGAAAGACATCGAGCGCATCCTGATAGTCGCGGCCCTCGGCCAGCGCCGCATCCAATTCTTTGGCCAAGGTCCGGCGATCGGGCAGGGGATCAAAAAAATCCGGATCCAATACCGAATCCAGAAGCTGCGGCCGGCGCCCCAAGTGATCGGCCAGCAGCGGGGCGCTACTCATGATCCCGGCCAGGAGATGGAACAGCCAAGGATTGGCGCGGAACAACGAGAAGAGTTGCACACCGGCCGGCAGCTGCCCCAAAAAGCGATCGAACCGGGCCAGTGCACGGTCCGGGTCCGAGGCCCCGGCCAGTTCTTCGAGCAGCGCGCCGAGGACCTTTTTAAGAAGTCGGCGCGAACGTTGGGCCCGCAGGGCCCGGTAGCGGCCGCTGCGCCAGCTTGAGACAATGCCGGCGCTTGACGTCGTATCCTTAAACCCAAGGCTTGCCAAATAATCGGGCAGGGCCTCTTCGGTGATCTGAAATCCGGCCTGTTCGCTATCCTTATCACGGCCGCCCGGCAATTGCTCGTAGTGGCCGCTCACGGTCTGCAAATGCTGCATCAACATGGCTTTGAAGCCGCGGTTCGAATCAAACCGCATAAGGCAGGTTAAACGATTGATATTGTCCTCACTGTCCGGGATCCGGTGTGTTTGTTCATCGTCGATCATCTGCAGTCTGTTTTCGAGCGTGCGAAGAAAGACATAGGCGCTGGTCAGCTCGCGCGCTGTTTTCTGCCTGATCTTTCCACTGTCGGCGATGGATTGCAGGGCCTCAACCGTCCGGTTTGATCGCAAGGCGGGATCACGTCCACCAGCAATGAGCTGGTGGATCTGGGCAAAGAACTCGATCTCGCGGATGCCGCCGCGGCCGATTTTAATGTCGTGGCCGCGGGCTGCGATTCGGCCGTGGCTGTGAAAATCATGGACCTGGGATTTGATGGCGTGGATGTCTTCGATGGCCGCGTAATCGAGATTGCGCCGCCACACAAACGGTCGCACATGTTCAAGAAAGACTTCGCCGACTTCGAGGTCGCCGGCGCATGGGCGGACCTTGATCATCGCCGAGCGCTCCCAGTTCTTGCCGACGCTTTGATAATAGGTCTCGGCGGCAATGACCGAGATCGCGAGCGGTGTCGAGCCGGGGTCGGGACGTAACCGGAAATCGGTCCGGAAGACATAACCCTCGGCCGTGCGCCGGGCCATGATCGCGACCAGTTCCTGAATGATTTTGACGAAGCATTCGCCGGGACTGCGCTTGCCGCGATATTGGATACGCGACTCGTCGAACAGGGCCACCAGGTCGATATCGCTCGAATAATTGAGCTCGCGGCCGCCGAGTTTGCCCATGGCCA
This sequence comes from Pseudomonadota bacterium, assembly GCA_022566895.1. Lineage (GTDB taxonomy): Bacteria > Pseudomonadota > Alphaproteobacteria > Sphingomonadales > SMXR01 > JADFIA01. The sequence goes on along the minus strand of JADFIA010000010.1, from coordinate 26,495 downwards.
GCAACACCAGGCCACAGCCCGGCAAGAGCGCAAGGCCGGGCGGCTGTTCCTTGCCCTTTGGCCACTCGAGCACGCCTCTTTTCATAAGTTCACAGAACAGATGGGCCAAAGAAAGATTGAGCGACAAATCAGCAAAATCGCTGAGGGCGGCGGTTACATCGTCCAATTTCCAGTGACCCGAAAGATCGGCCGCCGCAGTGGTCAGCGCGATTCGCGCTTTTGCCTGGCGCAGGAGCAGGCACAGGGCGGCCTGGTCGCCCAGCCCGGGCGCCCGCGCCGCCAGATCGCTCATCACCGCTTCCAGCGTCGCATCCGGCCCGGCGCTCAACAGATCGAGCGTGAAGCCCGGCTGACGGCGGATGATGTGCGCCAAATACGGGCTGTTGCCGCAAATGCCCTCGACAAGTGCCCTCACATTCGAGCTCTCAAGGCCCCCGGCAGATTGGTGTTTCGTCTGCGAGGCAAAGGTAGTCAAGGCTTCCAGGTCCTCCCGCGCCTTTTCGGGATTGGCCGGCCGCGGTGCAGAAGGCGGTTGCCAGAGGGTCATATTCCATGCCTTATTGGTGCCAATTTTCGACCCCAGACTGCACAAGCTGGCAGGCGCGATCAAGCAATGAAAAGGGATTGAAATTGAAACGGTTCAAGCGGGGTCTTTGGATCGCCTCGGCTGTGGCGATTTTTGTGTTCGGCGGCGCCGCCTTGTTTGCGGCTCGGCTGGCCCACGGTCCGTTGGCCATCGGCTTTGCCGATTCTTACGTACGCCAACAGGCTGAGAGGCTTCTTCCGGGCTACGAGCTGGCCTTCGAAAGGTCGACCCTTTTCTGGAACCGCCGCCTCGATACCCTCGATTTGCAGCTGCTTAACATCGAGATCAAAAAGGCCGACGGTACGACCGTGGCCCACCTGCCGCGGCTTGGGGTCGCCCTCAGCATCGAGGCCTTTCTAAGCGGCAAAATTCGGCCCACCCGCATCGATCTGTTCGGACCGCAGATACGCCTTGATTGGTCGGCCCAAGAGCTATGGAACAGGCTTTCGGGGCCGGTGGCGCGGCACACCGATGCGGCGCAGGTCTTGGTCAAGGGCCAGCGGCCGGCTGTTGTGCAATTGGTTCAAGAACTCTTGGGCGGGGAAGGCGCGACCGGCCGCTTGCCGGAGCTGAGCGCGGTGCGTATCGAGCGCGGCGAGATCTGGCTGCGGGAGACCGCCAGCGGTACGCTTTGGCTGTTTGCCGATACAACCCTGACCGCCCGCCGCAGCGGCAAGGCGATGGCCCTCGAGATCAATCTGAAGCTTGAAGCACCGGGAACCCGTGCGGCCATCGATGTCCGCTTCGAACCGCGCGGTCCGGGCGCCGGTCAGCTCGAGCTTGAAATCACTGGACTTGATATGGGAACCTTGGCCGTCGCCGTGGGCTTGGGGAAAGAACTCGGCTTTGCTCATGCACCATTGGCCGGCACCATGGCCATCCGGCTGGCCGATTCCAAGATCGCTGAAGTCCGGTTCGACATCAGCCTGGGCCAAGGCCGGATCCATCTGCCATCCTTGTTTCCGCAGCCTCCCCTGATCAAACTGGCGGCGGCGCAAGGGGTGTTCGTGGCCCGCGAACGCAGTTTGCGGATCGAGGCCTTCGATCTCCTGCTGACCAGCGGTGAAATCAACGGGAACATGTTGCTGATCCTGCCGGGGCCGGAGGGCGGCAAGCCGTCGCTGAGCCTCGACGCGGTTCTCGAAAATGCCGACATTCGCCAGGCTCTGAACTACTGGCCCGAGCGGCTGGCCGCAGGGGGCCGGCGCTGGATTGATCTGAACGTGCCCAAGGGTCATGTGGTCTCGCTCAAGGCGGTAGCCCGCTTCGAGCCCGATGACTGGGGCCGCAAGCCACTGCCGGCCGACGTCTTGAGACTCGATTTCTCATTTGACAATGTCGAGGCCCATTACCGGCGGCCGATGCCGCCACTGGTTGGCGCCAAAGGGAGCGGCGTCTTTGTCGGGCCCAACCTCGATATCTCGATCGACCAAGGCAGCACCGACAATATCCCGGTTTTCGATATCAAATTTCGGGCCAGGAACCTGGGCGATCGCCAACGCCACAACGGTGAAGTCACCGCCCGGACCCAGGCGCCGTTGCGCGATATTCTCCGCCTGATCGATTATGAACCGCTGCAGATTACCAGCCGCAACAAAATCGATCCAGCGGCCATGGACGGTGTGGTCTCGGCCGAGCTACGCTTTCGCTTTCCGCTCGATCGGGGCACCACGATGCAGCAGATCAGGTATGATGTCTCGGCCACCGTGTCCGAGTTCGAGATCCCGGCCCTATTCCGTGACGGCGGGCTGACCGGCGGTCTGCTTGACCTCAGGGTGAACAATGAGGGATTGACCGCGAACGGCCGTATCCACCTGAAAGAGACGGCCTTTGATCTCATATGGCGGCAACGTTTCGGTGTTTTGCCGGCCGGCGTCCTGCCGAGCAGCTTCGAGCTTGAAGGTGTGCTGACGGCCAAAAATCTGGAACGGTTTGGGGTCCCGGCAATCGACCGCATGAGCGGCACGGCGGGGGTCCACATTCTGGTCGAAGGCCGCGGCGTTGATTTGGTAAGGGGACATGGCAAGCTTGATATTTTCGGCTCCAAAATTAGCGCGCCGCGCTTTGCCTGGTACAAGGACGCCAACACCGAAGGCACGGTCGAATTTGATCTGGCCTGGCGGCCGGCCGAATTAAAGGTCCAAAATATAATCGTCGACAGCACCGGCCTTCAGGCTTCCGGAAATCTTGCCTCGGATCGGGCTACCGGCGTTTTGAATTACATGCGCTTTTCGCACATCGAGACGCCGGGCACGAAAATGGTGCTGAATTATCAGGTGAAGGGCCTCGAGGTGCCGGTCCTGCAAATGGAGGCAGAGCGCTTCGACGCCAGTTTCTATTTGGAACGATTGTTCGACTCGTCACAGAAGGAAAAACCGCCGCTTGATATCACCATAATCGCCAAACAGGCCTCGGGGCTCAACGGCATCACCATCACCGACCTAAAGTTAAGCGCCCTGGCACCCGAAGGGGATTGGCTGGTGGCCAGCATCACCGGTTTTCACGCCGATGGCACACCGTTCATGGTCGATCTGAGTGCCTCCGAGACCGGGCGCATCCTTGCCATCCGCTCGGACAACGCCGGTCACACCGGCCTGGCGCTCGATGTGTTTCCCAACGGCAGCGGCGGCCGCCTGCAACTCGATGCCACGATCCCCGGCTACAAAGGCCTCGACGGCATGCAGGGGCGGTTGCGCATTAGGGATTTGCGGGTCGTCAAATCCTCGGCTCTGCTGACCGCCCTGAGTGAGCAAAAGCCGCGCGGGCTCGACGCGATGATCGGCGAAAGAGGGCTGACCTTCAAGCGTGTTGTGCTGCCCTTTACGCTCAGCAAAGGGGTGATCGAGATCACCAACGGCAAGGCCAATGGCCCGGCAATCGGGTTTACGATCGAGGGTCAGATGGATCGGCATCGCCAAGTGATTCACGTCAACGGCGTAATGGTTCCGGCCTATGCCCTGAATTCACTTTTGGGCAAGGTACCGATTGTCGGCGGCATCCTCACCGGCGGCTCGGGCGAGGGGGTCTTTGCGCTCACCTACAGGGTCGAGGGCGACCTGGATGATCCGCAAGTCACAATCAATCCGCTATCGGCACTGGCCCCCGGCATCCTGCGGAAGATGTTCGAGGGCCCCAAAGCCGAGCTGCCGAGCGAGGAAGCCGAACAGGCGCGGCCCGAGAGCAGCCCCAACCGCCCGCCGCCGCACTAGTTCTAAAAGCTTACATATTCAGGATCTGGCGAGTTTGACCAGCGCGTGGCGCTTCCTGCCGGCTGAGAGCTTGAGCCGATCACCGAGGCCAAAATTATCGGCCACGATGACTTGATCCACGGCCTCAACAAGCGCCCCATCGATCCGGGCCCCACCCTGTTCGATCAGGCGCCGGGCCTCCTTCTTTGAGGATGCGAGGCCGGCCTCGACGTACAGATCTACCAACGGCTTGCCGGCCGCCAGATCATCGCGGCGCAACGTGATGCTGGGCAGATTATCGTCAAGACCGCCTTTCTCGAAGGTCTGCCGGGCCGTCTCAGCGGCGGTTGCGGCTGCCGCGCCACCGCGGCAGAGGCGCGTTGCCTCATCAGCCAGCACTTTCTTTGCCTGGTTGATTTCTTCGCCTTCGAGGGCCTCCAGTCGTGCGATCTCATCAAGATCCAGTTCGGTAAAGAGACGCAAGAACCGGCCCACATCCCGGTCGTCGACATTGCGCCAGTATTGCCAGTAATCGTAACTCGAAAGCGCCTCCTCGTTGAGCCACACGGCGCCGGCGGCGGTCTTGCCCATCTTTTCGCCATCGGCCAGGGTAATCAGCGGGCTGGTCAGGCCGAACAGTTCGGCCGCTTCGAGCCGGCGCCCCAAGTCGATACCGTTTACGATATTTCCCCACTGGTCCGAGCCGCCCATCTGCATAGTGCAGCCGAGGCGGCGATAGAGCTCGACGAAGTCATAGGCTTGCAGGATCATGTAATTAAACTCGAGAAAGGTCAGCGGCTGCTCACGCTCGAGCCGGCGCCTGACCGATTCAAAACCAAGCATTTTGTTGACCGTAAAATTCCGCCCGACATCGCGCAGGAAACCGATGTAATCGAGATCGCCGAGCCAGTCGTAATTGTTGACCATCACGGCGTCCGAGGGGCCATCGCCGAATTCCAGAAATCCATCAAAAATACTGCGAATTGCCGCCGTATTGGTGGAAATATCCTCCGGCGTCAGCAATTTGCGGCTCTCATCGCGTCCCGATGGATCCCCGATCAGCGTCGTACCGCCGCCGATCAGGACGATCGGCTTGTGGCCGGCTTTTTGAAAATGCCGCAAAAGCATGATTTGCAGCAGGCTGCCCACATGCAGCGAAGGGGCCGTGCAATCAAAGCCGATATAGGCCACAAGAGCCTGGTTCCGGAGCGCCGCATCGAGGCCCTCGGCGTCGGTTAGCTGATGCAAAAATCCGCGTTCCTCGAGGGTGTGCAGATATTCGGATCGATAGTTGGCCATATGGACCTTGCCCCGGTTTGGCGACGATCAAACTGCTGCTGGTAGCGAGCGCAGGTTTAGCATATCTTTTTGCGGCATCACAACAAAAGGGGCGGCGAATACAAGCGGCGTCTGCTTTTTTTGTCCGGAGGGATCATTGCGCGACGGACTTTATACCGCGATCGGCTTGATGTCGGGCACTTCGCTCGATGGGATCGATGCCGCAATCCTGGTCACAGATGGTGAAACCGTAACCGAGTTTGGCCCTGCAATTTCAATACCTTACGACGTTAAGTTCAAATCTCGCCTAAAAAAAGCCGTGGCCCGGGCGGCGGATCTGATCGGCCAGCGTGATGGCGCGGAAGATCCAGTCACTCTTGAACTGGAGCTTGACTTGACAGAAGCCCATGGCCGGGCTGTCCGCGCCGTGCTCGACAAAGCAGGAATGGGGCCGGGCGAAATCGATCTCATCGGCTTTCACGGCCAGACCCTTTGCCACGCGCCGCAGGCCGGCCTGACTTGGCAATTGGGAGATGGCTCCCAGTTGGCTGGAACCACCGGTATTGACGTGGTGGATGACTTTCGCAACAACGACATGGCGGCCGGCGGCGAAGGCGCCCCACTGGCGCCAGTCTATCATCTGGCTGCCGTCAGGGGCCGCACCCCACATAAACGGATTCTTGTTCTGAATATCGGCGGCGTCGCCAATCTGACCTGGATCGATTTCACCGGCGATCAGCCGCAAATGCTGGCCTTCGATACCGGCCCAGGCAATGCGCTTGTCGACGATTGGATGTACCGGAGGACCGGGCGAGCGTTTGATGCCGGTGGCAAGGTAGCGCGCCGCGGCCGCATCGATCACCAGCGCATCGAATTGGCCTTGCAGGATGCCTACTTCGACCGGCCGGCCCCGAAATCGCTCGATCGCAACGCTTTTTCCCTGGAGATAGTCGAAGGGCTAAATCTTGAAGATGGCGCAGCGACCCTTGCCGCTCTTACCACAGCAGCGGTAAAGCGGGCCTGCGCCCTGCTGCCGGCAGCGCCCGAGACCTGTTTCGTTGCCGGTGGGGGCCGGCATAACCCGGTGCTCATGGCCGGTTTGCAGGGAGCCCTGTCGCTGCCGGTCCAGCCGGTAGAAGCGATCGGACTGCGAGGCGACTCGCTGGAGGCCGAGCTAATGGCTTTTTTGGCTGTGCGGTCGCTTAGGGGGCTGCCGATCACGTTTCCCGAAACCACTGGGGTCAAATTACCCTGCACCGGCGGTCGGCTGCACCGGGTTCCAGGCAATCTCTGATCTACTCGGCTGTCTTTTGCTGTTCCGCTGGAGCCAGGCGCGTATCGAGATAGGCCTCGACCCGGTCTACCAGCTCGGGCATTTCATTTTCGAAGAAATGGTTGGCACCGGGGATTTCTTCGTAGTCGACCGTGATCGATTTCTGGGTCCGTAGTTTTTCGGCCAGCTTGACCACCGAGGTGGTGGAAACGATCTCGTCCTTTTCCCCATGCACGATGATGCCCGAGGCCGGGCAAGGCGCCAGAAAGCCGAAATCATAAAGATTGGCCGGCGGTGCAACCGAGATAAAGCCGTGGATTTCAGGCCGCCGCATCAACAGCTGCATGCCGATCCAGGCCCCGAAAGAAAAGCCGGCCACCCAGCAGGTCGGCGAGTTCGGGTTGAAAATCTGCAGCCAGTCGAGCGCCGAAGCGGCGTCCGAGAGTTCCCCCAGGCCATCGTCAAACTTGCCTTCGCTGCGCCCGACGCCCCTGAAATTGAAACGCAGAACCGAAAAGCCGCGCCGGCCAAAAATATGATACAGGTTATAGACCACCTTGTTGTTCATGGTGCCGCCGTGCTGGGGCTGCGGATGTAAAATCAGCGCCATCGGTGATTTGGTGGCTGAGCCGGGCAAGTAGCGGCCCTGAAGACGGCCTTCCGGGCCATTGAAAATAATTTCGGGCATAATTCTCAGTCGTTTTGTTCTTTACATTGATCGGCGGCCATTATCTGGCCGTGGGCGATATTAGGTCGACGCAGGGCTGTGCTGTTTATAAAGAGATGCCCGCTGTAGAATCAAGGGTTCGCTGCCGGACAGCTTCGCAAACCGGCCCGAAGCCGAGAAAGCATTTGCGAAGCTGGCTTGAAGAAACTATCTCATGAGCCATGAAAGAACGTGTCTATTTGGATTTTAACGCTTCGGCCCCAAGCAAGCCTGAAGTTATCGAGGCCGTAGGCGCGGCTATGGTTGCCGGCGGTAACGCTTCCTCCGTGCATGCCCGTGGTCGCCAAGCGCGCCGGGCGGTTGAGGAGGCCCGCGCCAGGATCGCCAAACTGGTCAACTGCCGGCCCGGTGAAGTGATTTTTACCTCCTGCGGGACCGAATCGAACAATCTTGCCCTCAAGGGCGCCAAGGTGACCGCGATTGCGGTCTCGGCGATCGAGCATGACAGTACCCTGGCGGCCGCCCAGGCGAGCGGCACACCTTGGCTCTTGCTGCCTGTGGATGAAGTTGGTCTGCTCAAGATGGAAGCGCTGGAAGAGGTTGTGGCCAAAACCCAACCACCCTTCCTGGTCTCGGTGATGCTGGCCAATAATGAGACCGGGGTCCTGCAGCCGATTGCCCAGATCGCGGAAAAGGTTCATCAAAAAGGCGGGCTTCTCCATACCGACGCCATCCAGGCAGCCGGCAAAGTGCCGGTCGATTTTGCCGCCCTCGGCGCCGACATGTTGAGCCTGTCGGCCCACAAGATCGGCGGGCCGCAGGGGGTGGGCGCCCTTATCGTCCGCGAAGGTGTCGAATTACAGCCGCGTATGGTTGGCGGCGGGCAGGAGCTGCGGCGGCGCTCAGGGACCGAAAATGTTCCCGGCATTGTCGGCTTCGGCCGGGCGGCAGAACTGGCGCTGGATGATGTCGAGGGCAGAGCGCGTCTGGCAACACTGCGCGACGCGCTTGAAAAGAGCGTCGCCGGCATGAGCCCGCACAGCACCTTCTTTTCGCAGCCGGTGGCCCGCCTTCCGAACACCGCGAATTTTACCATGCCTGGGGTCGATGGTTCGACCCAGGTGATGGCCTTTGATCTCGAGGGGATCGGCATTTCGTCGGGGGCTGCCTGCGCCTCCGGCAAGGTCGCAAGCCCGCGTGTGCAAATGGCCATGGGAGCCACCGAGGAGGTGGCCGGCGCGGCCATTCGGGTCAGCCTCGGGCCGACCACTCAAAAGGCCGATATCGACCGCCTGTTGGCGGCCTGGCAGCGCTTGTGGGAGCGTACGCAATCCTCGCGGCAAGCCGCGGCGGCGGGCCAGGAATGAGCAAGGTCAAAACGCCGATTTACCTGGACTATCAGGCTACTACCCCCCTGGACCCGCGGGCGCTAAAGGCCATGCAGCCCTACCTCAAGGATAGGTTCGGCAATCCTCATTCGGTGGACCACCGGTTCGGCTGGGAGGCCGAGGCGGCGGTCTCTGTGGCCCGCGAACAGGTGGCTGCGGTGATCGGCGCCCGACCGGAAGAAATCATTTTTACAAGCGGCGCCACCGAATCGAACAACCTGGCGCTAAAAGGCGTCATGCAGGCGTACGGCTCCAAGCGGCGTCACCTGGTTAGCGTGGTCAGCGAGCACAAATGCGTCCTCGAATCGGCCCAGGCGATCGCCCGTTGGGGTTTCGAGCTGACCATCTTGCCAATCCAGCCGGATGGGCTGGTGGACCCCGAGCGGCTGGCTGATGCCCTCCGTGAGGACACGGCCCTGGTCTCGGTGATGGCGGTCAATAACGAAATTGGCGTTATGCAGCCGCTGGCCGAGATCGGCCGGATTACCCGCCAGCGCGGCGTATTGTTTCACAGTGACGCGGCGCAGGCCTTTGGCAAAGTGCCGCTGGATGTCGAGGCCATGAATATCGACTTGATGAGCCTCTCGGGTCACAAGATTTACGGTCCCAAAGGCGTCGGCGCGCTCTATGTGCGACAGCGCCCGCCGGTTCGGCTGGTGCCGCAGATGGACGGTGGCGGGCAGGAAGCCGGTCTGCGATCCGGCACCCTGTCGCCGGCCCTCGTGGTCGGCTTCGGGACGGCGGCGCGCATCGCCATGGAATCCCAGGACGCCGAGACGCGGCAGATCAGCCAATTGTCCCGGGTCTTCCGCCAAACGCTGCAAGCCGCAATCCCCGATCTGGGGATTAACGGCAGTCTCGAGCAGCGCTATCTGGGCAATCTCAATCTGACCTTCCCCGGCATCAATGGCGATCTGCTGCTGGCCGAGCTGAGGGATCTTTCAATGTCGTCCGGGGCGGCCTGCGCCTCGGCCAGCGAGGGCCCGTCCTATGTGCTGGAGGCCCTGGGCCTGAGCGAAGAGCTGGCCCAATCGAGTCTCAGGATCGGCATCGGCCGCTTTACGACCGCCGACGAGCTCGAATATGCGGCCGGCCGGATCATCGAAGTTGTGGCAAAATTGCGCCCGGCAGGAACCTGATCGTGGGCCGCCTTACGTTCGAGTCCTTCGAGGGCGGCGAGCGCCTGGTGGTGGACTTCCTCGACGGCGAAACGGTGCTCGAGGTGGCGCAGGAGAACAATATCAACATGGAGGGCACCTGCGGCGGCAGCATGGCCTGTTCGACCTGCCATGTGATCCTCAAACCCGAGGATATGCACCGCTTTCCGTCACCTTCGGAAGAAGAGGCGGAAATGCTGGAGTTGGCCCTCGGGGTGAGCGTAACCTCGCGGCTCGGCTGCCAGCTGGTGCTTGGCGACAATGCTGAAGGCCTGGTGCTGCGCTTGCCGGCCGAGACCCGAAGCATGATGGAATAAAGCAGATGGCGGTGGGCAAGGAATTCATGGAATTTGTCCAGGAGGCGTTGGCGCCGATCGGCCAGATTCGCATTCGACGCATGTTCGGCGGGGCAGGCGTTTACGCCGACGATGTGTTCTTTGCCATCCTTGACGACGGCCAGCTTTATCTCAAAGCCGACACCGAGAGCCAGCCCCTGTTCGAGGCCGAGGGGTTGACCCAATTCACCTTTACAAAAAAGGATGGCACGGTTGAGAAAATGCGATATTTCGCCGCCCCGGAGGAGGTCTTCGAAGATGAGGATCTATTGCGGGAATGGACTTCGCTGGCCCTCGATGCCGCCCTCAGGGCCAAGAAACGAAAATAGCGAGATTAGTTTTTGCCGCCGTCGGATCGCAAAAAGGCCGGCACGTGATCTCCCAGACCCACTTTTTTGGATTGTGGACGTTCGGGGTTGGCCCTTTGCGGCTGCGGCCTTTGATCGCGCTTTTGGTCGGTTCTGGGGGCTATATTCTTCTCTGATTGGGCTTGGCTGCGCGGTGCCGGCTGGCCATCCGAGCGCCCGCGTCCGCGCCGCCGCCGGGGTCTGCCCGATCGATCCTCCTTGGCCACAGGTGCTTTGGCCTGGGGTGGTTGGGCCGGCGCCGGGCGTGCACTTCGCAGGCCGGGCACTGGTATCGATTCGGCTTTGAGACCGATCAGATCCCAAATGGCGGCCACGGATTTACTATCTTTTGGCGTCGCGATGGTGATCGAAGTGCCTTCGCGGCCAGCTCGGCCAGTGCGGCCGATGCGGTGCACATAATCCTCCGGATTAAACGGCACATCGAAATTGAAAACATGGCTGACCGCAAGGATGTCGAGGCCGCGAGCCGCCACGTCGCTGGCCACCAGGATCTTGATCTCGCTGTCCTTGAATTTTTTGAGAACCTCCGTGCGATCGCTTTGGACCATATCGCCGTGCAGCTGCGCCACATTCCTGCCGTCACGTTTCAGTTCCCTATAGACGGCCGAAACGTCGACTTTGCGGTTGCAGAAGATAAGGGAGTTCGTGACCTCGGGCAGATTCAGGAAGGCCCTAAGCGCCTTTAATTTGTCCCGCGGACCGACGGTGACGATTTTCTGGCGGACGGTTTCCGCGGCAGTGGCCGGCGGCGCAACCTGGATCAGTTTTGGATCATCTAGAAAGCGATCGGTCAGGGCTTTGATCGGCGGCGGCATGGTGGCCGAGAAGAAGAGGGTTTGGGGCTTCTGGGTAACCAGTTTACAGATCCGCTCGACATCCGGGATAAAGCCCATATCAAGCATCCGGTCGGCCTCATCCACGACCAGAATCTGAACCCCGTTCAGCATCAACTTGCCGCGCTCGAAGTGATCCAACAGCCGGCCGGGTGTGGCGATCAGTACATCGACCCCGCGGTCGAGTTTGCGTACCTGATCGGAAAAGGACACGCCGCCGATCAGCAGGGCCATGTTAAGCTTGTTGTTCTTGCCGTATTTCTCGAAGCTCTCGGCAACTTGGGCCGCCAGTTCGCGAGTCGGCTCGAGGATCAGCGAACGCGGCATTCGCGCCTTGGATTTTCCGACCGCCAGAATATCGATCATCGGCAGGGTAAAGCCGGCCGTCTTGCCGGTCCCTGTCTGGGCAATACCCAGAACGTCACGGCCCATCAGGATCGAAGGAATGGCTTGGCGCTGGATCGGTGTGGGCTCGACATAGCCGGCGTCGGTCACCGCCGATATGACCTCTTCGCTTAACCCCAAAAACTCAAACGACATCTAAGATTCCGTGCTGCCCGCTCGAAGTGCGATCTGGTGTTCCTCAATTGCTGCGGCAGCATAGGGTTTCGCCTTGGCTTGTCAATGTACAAAGCATGAGGTCAAATTCTTGGCGGCGATATCCAAGTCCGAGCTCGTGTCCCTGACCCGTTGCGGACCTTGGCTGAGCCAGAAGCGACCCCAAGCCGTCAGCCAAGCCATGGCCCGCCGGCTTAAAAACTAAACGTCGATATCGGTGACTTCCCGGGCGTGGTCGCGGATGAAGGCGAAGCGCTTTTCGGGTTTTTTACCCATCAGATCGTCGATCAGCTGCGCGGTTTCATTGCGGCCTTTTTCATCGTCGGGCAGCACCACTCTCAACAGCGTGCGGTTCTTGCGGGCCATCGTGGTCTCGCGCAGCTGCTGGGACGGCATCTCGCCAAGCCCCTTGAAGCGGGACAGCTCGATCTTGCCGCGACCGCTAAACTCCTTTTTTATGAGCTCGTCCTTATGGGCGTCGTCGCGGGCGTAGAGAACTTTACCGCCCTGGGCGATTCGATAGAGCGGCGGCAGAGCAAGGTAGAGATTTCCGGCCTCCACCAGCCCCACCATTTCCTTAAAGAAAAAGGTCATCAACAAGGTCGCGATATGGGCCCCGTCAACATCGGCGTCGGTCATGATGATGATCTTTTCGTAGCGCAGTGCCTTGGGATCAAAGCGCTCGTGGGTGCCGCATCCGAGAGCCTGGATAAGGTCCGAGATTTCCTGATTGCTTTGGATCTTGTGGCTGGCGGCGCTGGCCACATTCAGGATCTTGCCGCGGATCGGCAACACCGCCTGGGTCTTGCGGTCGCGGGCCTGTTTGGCTGAACCGCCCGCTGAGTCGCCTTCGACGATGAACAGCTCGGTCCCGGCGGCGTCTTCCTGGGCGCAATCGGTCAGTTTGCCGGGTAAGCGCAATTTGCGGTGCCCAACCGCTGTTTTCCGTTTGATCTCTCTTTCCTGGCGGCGGCGCAACCGCTCGTCGGTGCGCTCCAATACGTGCCGCAAAAGCGCGTTGGCGCGATCCGGCGAGGCGGACAACCAGATCTCGAAACGATCGCGCAACACCTGTTCGACCAGTTTGGTGGCCTCGATAGTCGAAAGTTTGTCTTTGGTCTGACCCTGGAACTGCGGATTGTGGATAAAGATAGAGATCATCGACGAAGCGCTACCGAGAATATCGTCAGCGGTCACCTGGCTTGCCTGTTTGTTGCCGCTCAACTCGCCATAGGCCTTGAGGCCTCTTAAAAGTGCGCTCCGAAATCCGGCCTCATGGGTGCCCCCCTGGGGCGTGGGTACGGTGTTGCAATAGCTGCTTGTAAAGCTGTCGCCGTAGAGCGGCCAGGCGACCGCCCATTCGACCCGACCCTGTTCGTCGGCGAACTCCGCGGCGCCGTCAAAAGGCTCTTCCGAGATGGTCGGCCGGTCGGCCAGGCGGTCGGCCAGAAAGTCCTTCAGTCCGCCCGGGAAATGCAAAACCGCTTCGGACGGTGTTTTATCGTCATCCTGGAGCAGCGCCGGAGCACAAGTCCAGCGGATCTCGACGCCCGGGAAGATGTAGGCCTTGGAGCGCGCCAGCCGGTACAGACGGGCCGGTCTGAAAGCCGCCTCGGGGCCGAAAATCTCGCTGTCCGGGCGAAAGGTGATGCGGGTGCCGCGGCGGTTCTGAACGCTACCCATGTCAACCAGCTCCGAGGTCGGCTCGCCGCGGGCATAAGTCTGGCGGTAAAGTCTGCGCTCGCGCGCCACTTCCACATCGAGCCATTCGGAAAGCGCGTTGACGACCGAGATGCCCACCCCGTGCAGGCCGCCGGCAGTGGTATAAACATTGGTGTTGAACTTGCCGCCCGAATGGAGCGTGGTCATTATCACTTCCAGTGCCGTCTTATTGCCAAACTTTGGGTGCCGGTCGACCGGAATACCGCGCCCATTATCATTGATCGAGAGCGAGCCGTCCTCACGCAGCTCGACATCAATGTGGCTGGCATGACCGGACACGGCTTCATCCATCGAATTGTCGATCACCTCGGTCGCCAGATGGTGCATCGACGCCTCGTCGGTTCCGCCGATATACATGCCCGGCCTTTGGCGTACCGGCTCCAGCCCTTCGAGGACTTCGATATCCTTGGCCGAATAGTCCTTGTTGCTGGTTGAGGTTTCGGTGAACAGATCGCTCATTTTCGGCAATCCCGGTGGACGTTGACTATTCCTAATATAGGGTAGGGTGCTTGCCAAGAACAACAACATCTTGTGGCCAGCCCTACGGACCGCCAAAAAAGGCATAATGGCCGAGAATGCCCGGCTTGCCAGAATGGCGATCTTGTGTATGCTCTTTCTTGTCGCGTGCCGGCAATCGGCTGCGACGGATCTAGGGGGGGGCGGCGCAGATGGTTTTCGGTTCACTGTTTCGCAGACGGTCATTGCATGGCCGCCGAAGTGGAGATGGTGGCGGACCGCAAAAAGGCGCGCGTTTCATCAAGTTGGCCGACCGCAATCACGTTTGGATTGTCGACAAAGTTTATCAACCCGAAGGTCTGAAATCTCCCCACGCGGTATTGGTCAGGGAGGATTCGCAGACCGAGCGAATCGTCATCGCCCAGTCCGTGCTTCTCGATACCGGTATGTATGTCCCCGAGGACCTCGAGGACTAGCCGTTCCGATCTGTTTGCTCTTTAAGAGCTGTAATACAACTGAAACTCGACCGGATGCGGGCACAGTTCGTATATTCCGATCTCTTCTTGTTTGAGCGCTATATAACCGTCGATCTGATCATCGTTGAAGACATCGCCTTTTTTCAAAAACTCGCGGTCGGCATCGAGGGCCGCGATCGCCTCGTTGAGCGAACTGCAGACCGTCGGGATGTCCTTGGTCTCCTCGGCCGGCAAGGCGTAGAGGTCCTTATCCATCGCGTCGCCCGGGTGTATCTTGTTTTCGATGCCGTCGAGGCCGGCCATCAACATGGCCGAGAAAGCATAATAGGGGTTTGCCGTGGCATCCGGAAAACGCACCTCGACCCGCTTGCCGTTGGGCCCGGTGGCGTAGGGAATACGGCACGAGGCGGAGCGGTTGCGGCCCGAATATGCCAAGAGGACCGGCGCCTCGAAGCCTGGCGTCAGGCGCTTGTAGCTGTTCGTGGTAGGGTTCGAAAAAGCGTTGAGCGCTTTGGCATGGCGGATAATGCCGCCGATATAGAACAGCGCCAAATCGGAAAGGTCGGCATAACCGTTGCCGGCAAACAACGGCTTGCCGTCTTTCCAGATGGATTGGTGGCAATGCATGCCCGAGCCGTTATCGGCGGCCACCGGCTTGGGCATGAAGGTGGCGGTTTTGCCGTACATATTGGCGATCTGGTGAACCACATATTTGAAGATTTGCACCCGGTCCGCGGTCTCTAGAAGGGTGCCATAGGTCATGCCCAGCTCGTGCTGGCTGGGAGCGACCTCGTGATGGTGCTTGTCCATCGGCAAGCCCATATCTTTCATCGTGGTGACCATCTCACCGCGCAGATCCGAAGCCGAATCGACCGGCGGGACCGGGAAATACCCGCCTTTTATCAGCGGCCGGTGACCGATGTTGCCTTCCTCGTATTCGGTGGCCGAATTGTAGGGACCCTCGACGTCATCGATTCTGTACATGACGCGCCCGTAGCCAATCTCAAAACGCACGTCATCGAATACAAAAAACTCGGGCTCCGGCCCGAAATAGGCGGTATCGCCGATGCCTGAAAAACGCAAATATTCCTCGGCCCGCTTGGCGGTCGAACGGGGATCGCGATGGTAGGCCTGGCCGGTCCCCGGATCGTCGATGTCGCAAAAGACGATCAGCGAGGCATAGGATGAAAAGGGGTCGAAAGCGGTGCGGCTCAGATCGGGCCGTAGAATCATGTCGGATTCATTGATGGCCTGCCAGCCGGCGATCGAGGAGCCGTCGAACATGATACCCTCTTCAAAAGCCTCCTCGGTCATGACATCGATATCCATCGTCAGATGTTGCCACTTGCCGCGCGGGTCGGTGAATCGCAGATCCACCCATTTGACCGCATCGGTTTTCTTCAATTTCATAACGTCTGATGGCTTCAGGTCTTCGAAATGCGGCATCTTCTAGTCCCCTTTTGAAATGCTGGCATGGCGATTAAACGGCGTCGGGCCCTGTCTCCCCGGTCCGGATGCGGATGGCTTCATCGATCGTGCTGACAAAAATCTTGCCGTCGCCGATACGGCCGGTGTTTGCCGCCTGCTGGATCGCTTCGACCGCTTTTTCGAGGATCGGATCGTCGACGATCACCTCGAGTTTCACCTTGGGAAGGAAATCGACGACATACTCGGCCCCGCGATAAAGTTCCGTATGACCCTTCTGGCGCCCGAAACCCTTGGCTTCGAGAACCGTTAGTCCAGTAATCCCAATATCGTGCAGCGCCTCTTTCACGTCATCGAGCTTGAACGGTTTGATGATGGCTTCGATCTTCTTCATGTCAGGCCCCTTCGGTGTAACAGTGGCTTACTTTCACCTGAGGTAACGCAGAATCCGTGCCAGTTTGCACACTTCCTTTGATAATCGTGTTATAACAATGGGATAGGAGTTGTTCTTGATCTTCATATTAGGTAAAAAAATGTGCCAATGGAGAAAAAATAGGCAGCAATATCGCGGTCTGCCTATTATCTATGCAGTGGTCGGAAGAATGCTCCGCTTCGCTGCTTGACGGCGCCGCGGCGAGGGGGCTAAACATGGCACCCTCTGTGGCGGGTGTAGCTCAACCGGTTAGAGCACTAGGTTGTGATCCTAGGGGTTGCGGGTTCAAGTCCCGTCACTCGCCCCACTGCCTCTCTCCGGCCGGCGAGTGGCCTTCTAGAGCAAAGGATCGGTTGTAGATGGACCTCGATGCGAAACACGCTGTGCTCGCCAACGCGCAGGCCTATCGGGCCGACTGCCTGGCCGAAGTGGCCGGTATCGACAGCTATACCTTGATGGAGAACGCCGGCCAGGGAGTTGCCGAGGCTGTGGCTGAAGAGATCGATCCCTGCCGGCTAGCCGTGCTTGCCGGTCCCGGCAACAACGGCGGCGACGGTTTTATCGCCGCCCGTCATCTCAAGGCGGCCGGATTCGAGGTCGATGTTTTCCTGTTGGGCCAGATAAGCGGCCTGAACGGCGATGCGCGCCGGGCCGCCGAGGCCTGGGAGGGTCCTACCGCAGCGCTGGCGGTCCAGGATTTCGAAGCCTACGGCTGCATCATCGACGCGCTATTCGGGGCCGGATTGTCGCGGCCGTTGGAAGGGGCGGCAGCGGTCGCCGTGCGCGCCGCCAATCGTTCAGGCGCCTTCAGGGCGGCGGTCGACGTGCCAAGCGGCATTATCGGCGACAACGGCGCCGAGCTTGGTCAGGCCTTCGAGGCCGATATCAGCGTTACATTTTTCAGAAAAAAGCAGGGTCACCTTTTGATGCCGGGGCTTGAGCGCTGCGGCGTCGTCAAGCTGATCGATATCGGAATTCCGGACCGGGTTCTCGATCAGATCGGCCCCCAGACCTTCGAAAATCATCCCGATCACTGGGCCGGCCTGATGCCGCAGCCCGAGCGCGGCTGGCACAAATATCAGCGCGGCCATCTCGGTGTGGTCGGTGGCCCGGCGGCCATGAGCGGCGCGGCGCGACTCGCTGCACGCGCTGGTTTGCGGGCTGGGGCCGGGCTTGTCACGACGATCGTTCCAGAGGATGCCTTGTTGGTTTACGCCGCCCACCAGACCTCGGTCATGAGCCGACCCTACGCAAACCGCGAGGACTTTGCAGCAACCCTCGAAGCGGGCAAGTTTTCCGGCTTTATGATTGGACCGGGCAACGGGGTCAATGAAGAGACAGCGTGGCGCTGCCTAAGCCTGTTGGCGACCGGTGATCCCATGGTCGTCGACGCCGACGCCCTGACGACTTTTGAAAATGAACGGAAAACCCTGTTTGGCAGACTGCACGATCATGTGGTGCTGACCCCGCATGAGGGTGAATTCAAACGCCTGTGGCCGCTGCTGGATCCGCGTGCGGACCGGCTCAAGGCGGCGCGCTTAGCGGCCAGAGAGGCCGGCGCCGTGCTGCTCTTAAAGGGACCCGATACAATCATCGCGGCGCCGGATGGTCGGGTCCTTATCAGCTCGCTGGGTCCACCAAGTCTGGCCACCGCCGGCTCGGGGGATGTGTTGGCCGGCATCATCGCCGGGCTGATGGCCGCCGGCATGGAACCTTTGGCCGCTGCCGCGGCTGGTACCTGGATCCATTCGGAGGCGGCTAATCTCTTGGCCGCCGGCATGATCTCGGAGGATCTGATCGAGGCGATCCCGTCAGTACTTGCGACGCTCGATTAGGGGCACTGGCCGGCGTTGCCGTTCCGCTGCCAAGAACTGCTGCCTTTGTTCTGGCATTCCGGAAAACAGTCATGCTATAGGGAGCGCCGAGCTTGGCTGGCAGGCTCCGACCAGATCACCGCCGGCCACGGCGGGATTTTCTGGCTGTGCGGGCGTGGCGGAACTGGTAGACGCGCTGGCTTTAGGTGCCAGTGTCCTTGTGACGTGGGGGTTCAAATCCCTCCGCCCGCACCACACCCCAAGGGGGACGCAAGTGCTCAGGGGTTGCGAGAGATCGTGAGCAGCAGCAGGAAAGACGAGCCATGCAGATCGACCAGCTAAAAGAGGACGGCCTCAAACGCGAATTCAAAGTGATTTACGCAGCCGAGGAAGTCGAAGCCAAAGTGAATGAAAGGCTAAGCGAAGTCGGCCGGAAGATTCGTATGCCGGGTTTCCGGCCCGGCAAGGCACCGCTCGGTCTGCTGAAAAAGCTGCACGGCAAGGCGATTCTCGGCGAGGTGCTCGATCAACTGGTCCAGGAGGGCAGCGACGCGGTCATTTCCGAGAAGGATCTCAGGCCGGCCCTGAGGCCCAATGTCGAGATCTTGTCATTTGATGACGGCGCGCCCCTCGAGTTTCGCCTCGACGTCGAAATTCTGCCCGAGGTTCAGGCGCCGGATTTCACGAAAATCAAGCTCGAACGCCTGGTCGTCATGCCGGACGATGATGAAGTCGAAAAGGCGCTTGAGCGCCTGGCCGCGCAGCACAAGCATTTTGAAGACGCTCCAGCGGATCACCAAGCCGTCAATGGCCAGGTCGTCGTCATCGATTTCCAAGGCAAGATCGACAACGAGACCTTTGAAGGAGGGAGCTCTGAAGACCATCAGCTCGAACTGGGCTCGGGCGCTTTCCTCCCAGGGTTCGAGGAGCAGCTTTTGGGTCTTAAGGCCGGCGACCAGACGGTTGTCAGGGTCGAGTTTCCGTCCAACTATCATTCGGCCGATTTGGCCGGCAAGGCGGCCCAATTCGATGTCACCGTCAAGACGGTAAAAATTCCGGTGAAGGCTGGGATCGATGATGCCCTGGCCCAAGAGCTCGGACTTGCAGACCTCAACGCATTGAAGGAGACGGTGCAAAAACAGGTTAGTCAGGACAGCCAAAGCATGTCCCGCGCGATCTTGAAGCGCCGGCTTCTCGATGCCCTGGCCGAAAATGTCGATTTTGCAATCCCCCAGGGGATGGTCGAGATCGAATACAAGCAGATCTGGCAGCAGATCAAGCTCGATATCATCAACAGCGGCGAGGCCGATGCCGAGGCGATGAAGGATCTCGAAGAGCCGGAGGACCAAAAGGAGCGAGCGGAGTTCCGCAGCATTGCCGAACGGCGCGTGCGTCTGGGGCTTTTGCTCTCTGAAGTTGGTACACAGAATGATGTCAAGGTCACCAGCGAAGAAGTCAGCCGGCGCTTGGTGGCCGAGGCCCAGCGGTTCCCCGGAGAGGAAAAGAAAGTCTTCGACTATTACAAAAGCGACGAGAACGCGATGGCCAGCATTCGCGCACCCATTTTCGAAGATAAAGTCTGCGACCTGATTCTTGACGCTGCCACGGTCACCGAAAAGTCAGTCTCGTGGGCCGAACTGGAGGCCGCCGTGCAGGCGCTCGAAGAAATGGACGCCACGGTGGCCGAGGAAAAACCCGCCCAGAAAACCAAGCGCGCCAAGACCTCCAAGTCAGGCGCCGTCACATCGAAGAGCAAGTCCAAGGGCAGGACCAAAGCTCCGGCCAAGAAAGCCCGAAAACGGGGTAGCAAATAAAGCGTGGCTGGACAAATGCCACCCCGGGGGCCATCTTTTGAAATAATTTGATGCTAAGATCGTACGAAAGAAACAATCCGAGGTCCGAGTGATGAGCAAATTTGATCCTGCTGTTGCCAATACCCTGGTGCCGATGGTGGTCGAGCAGACCAACCGCGGGGAACGGGCCTACGATATCTATTCGCGGCTGTTGAAAGAGCGGATTGTTTTTTTGACCGGGCCGATCGACGATTACCTGGCCAGCCTGATCACGGCCCAGCTGCTTTTTCTGGAAGCCGAAAATCCAAAGAAGGAAATTTCGTTCTATATCAATTCTGGGGGTGGCATCGTGACATCGGGGTTGGCCATTTATGATACGCTTCAGTATGTCCGCCCACCCATAACCACCTTGTGCATCGGTCAGGCGGCCTCGATGGGCTCGCTTCTGCTGGCGGCCGGCGAGCCGGGCATGCGCTTTGCCTTACCGAATGCCAGAATTATGGTTCACCAACCTTCGGGCGGCATGCAGGGGTCGGCCACGGATGTCGAAATTCACGCCCGCGAGATCCTGAACCTGCGCGAGCGCCTGAACAAAATTTACGCCAAGCATACCGGCCAAAAACTCAAAGTGATCGAGGCAGCGCTCGATCGTGATAAGTTCATGAGCCCGGAGGAAGCCAAGGAATTTGGGATTATCGACGAGATCGTCACAAAGCGCCCGGAAGAAGAAGAAAACAAGTCGGAAAACAGCCATTAAATGGTTTTTGATGCCCGCGTCGCGCCAAATCTTTCTCCGGGGATTAATCATTTGTTTAGGATGGTATAGCTAGGCTGGCAGCGGCTGGCTTGGCTTCCAGAGCGTCTAAAAGTTTTGATTGTATGCGGCGCACGCAAAGGGCTAGCATGGCCGCGAGCGACCCAGAGGACTGGAAAATGGACGGAAACTCGACAGAAGGTGATAGCAAAAATACGCTTTATTGCTCCTTTTGCGGCAAGAGTCAGCACGAGGTCCGCAAGCTCATTGCCGGGCCGACGGTCTTTATTTGCGACGAATGCGTGGATCTGTGCACCGACATCATTCGCGAGGAGCACAAGTCCAATCTGGCGCGCTCCGGTGAAGGCGTGCCGGCGCCGACTGAAATTCTTGCGGTTCTCGACGATTATGTGATCGGCCAGGACCGGGCCAAGAAGGTTCTGGCGGTCGCCGTCCACAATCACTACAAGCGGCTGGCCCATAGCAGCAAGGCGCAGGATGTCGAACTGGCGAAGTCAAACATCCTGTTGATAGGACCGACCGGCTGCGGCAAGACGCTGCTGGCGCAAACTCTGGCTCGCATTCTTGATGTGCCCTTTACGATGGCCGACGCTACCACCCTGACCGAGGCAGGCTATGTCGGCGAGGACGTCGAAAATATCATCCTCAAACTTTTGCAGGCGGCCGACTATAATGTCGAGCGGGCCCAACGCGGCATCGTCTATATCGACGAAGTCGATAAAATCAGCCGCAAGTCCGATAACCCCTCGATCACCCGGGACGTGTCCGGCGAGGGCGTGCAGCAGGCACTCTTGAAGATTATGGAAGGGACGGTTGCCAGTGTGCCGCCACAGGGTGGGCGCAAACACCCGCAGCAGGAATTTTTGCAGGTCGATACGACCAATATCCTGTTTGTCTGCGGCGGCGCCTTTTCCGGTCTCGAGAAGATCATCTCCGACCGCCAGCAAGGCAAATCGATCGGCTTTGGTGCCAAGATCGAAGCCCCGGATGAGCGGAAAACTGGCGAGATTTTACAAAATGCGAAACCGGAGGATCTGTTGAAATTCGGGCTGATCCCCGAGTTTGTCGGCCGCCTGCCGGTCATCTCGACACTGTTGGACCTCGACGAGGAGTCGCTGGTCGAAATCCTCCGCAAACCGAAGAACGCGCTGGTCAAACAATATCAGCGGCTTTTCGAAATGGAGGACGTCAGACTGACCTTCACGGCGGAATCCCTCGTGGCGATCGCCAAGAAGGCGATCCTGCGCAAATCCGGGGCCCGTGGCTTGCGCTCGATCCTGGAGGATATCCTTTTGGAGACAATGTTCGAGCTGCCCTCGCTCGATGGCGTCGAGGAGGTTGTAATCAGCGGCGAGGTCGTCGAAGCCTGCGCCCAGCCGCTCTATATATATGCAGAGGTCAAGGAAGAAGCGAAGAAACCGGCCTAGCACGGGACCGGAAAATCCGGCGCCCTCAAGACGCTTGATCCTGCAAGATTCTCTCCCATTTAGTTATGATGCCGGCCGATCCTGGATTGGCCGGTGAGGGGCGCAAAATCGGGGCTGGCCATGAGTTGGGAAAAGATATAATGGTAGCAAAAATTTTGGAAACTGAAGTTATGGAAGCCACATACCCAATCCTGCCGCTGCGCGACATCGTGGTCTTTCCTCATATGATCGTGCCGTTGTTTGTCGGCCGGGACAAATCCATCGAGGCACTCGAGAATGTGATGCGTGAGGATGGTCAGATTCTTCTGGTGGCGCAGACCGATCCTGGCATCGATGAACCGACCCCCGAGACGGTGTATGACGTCGGGACCGTGGCTACGGTTTTACAACTCTTGAAGCTGCCGGACGGCACGGTGAAGGTTCTTGTCGAGGGTGTGCAGCGCGCCAAAATCACCCGCTTTCTTGACCGTGAGGAATTTCTTGAAGCCAAAGCGAAACTCGTCGACGAGCCCACCAACGATGCGCGCGAGGTGGAGGCCTTGAGCCGTTCGGTCATTTCGCAGTTCGAGCATTACGTCAAGCTGAGCCGAAAAGTGCCGCCGGAGGTCATCACTTCGGTCAATCAGATCGACGAGCCGAGCCATTTGGCCGATACGGTGGCCTCGCATCTGGCCCTTAAAATTTCCGACAAGCAGGAGCTTCTGGCGATTTTTGATGTGGAGGCGCGCCTCGAACGTGTCTATGCCTTCATGGAAGGCGAAATCGGCGTCATGCAGGCGGAGAAGAAAATTCGCGGCCGGGTCAAGCGGCAGATGGAGAAAACCCAGCGTGAATATTATCTGAACGAACAGATGAAGGCGATCCAAAAGGAACTCGGGGATGCCGAGGATGCCAAGGACGAGATTACCGAGCTGGTCGATCGCATCAAGACCACCAAGCTTTCCAAGGAAGCCCGTGAAAAGTGCGACGCCGAGGTGAAAAAGCTGCGGGGCATGAGCCCGATGTCGGCCGAGGCGACGGTGGTGCGCAATTATCTCGACTGGGTACTCGGCGTGCCTTGGGGCAAGAAGAGCCGTATCAACAAGGACATCAAGCGGGCCGAAAAAATTCTCGACGACGACCATTACGGCCTCGAAAAGGTCAAGGAGCGGATCATCGAATATCTGGCGGTCCAGCAGCGGGCCACAAAGATGAAAGGCCCGATCCTCTGTCTCGTCGGCCCGCCGGGAGTCGGCAAGACCTCGCTCGGGCGCTCGATTGCCCGCGCCACCAGCCGCGAGTTTGTGCGTTTCTCGTTGGGAGGCGTGCGCGACGAAGCCGAGATTCGCGGTCACCGCCGAACCTATATCGGCTCGATGCCTGGCAAAATCATGCAGTCCCTGAAAAAAGCCGGCACGGTCAATCCGCTGTTTCTCTTGGACGAGATCGACAAAATGGGGCAAGACTTCCGTGGCGATCCGGCTTCGGCGCTCCTCGAGGTATTGGATCCCGAGCAGAACAACCGCTTTAACGACCATTATATGGAAGTGGACTACGATCTCTCGAACGTCATGTTCGTGACCACCGCCAATACGACCCGCCTGCCGCGCGCCCTATTGGATCGCATGGAGGTGATACACCTGCCGGGTTATACCGAGGACGAAAAGGTCGAAATTGGGCGGCGCCACCTGATTCCCAAGCAGGTCAAGGCACACGGCCTGAAGTCGAACGAGTGGAGCATATCGCCAGCCGCGCTGAGAGACCTGATTCGCTACTACACGCGTGAGGCCGGGGTGCGCAATCTTGAACGCAACCTGGCTAATCTTATCCGCAAGGCGGTCAAGCAAATCGTTGAGGGCAGCCGCACGTCGCTGGCCATCTCGCGCAACAATCTTGCCAACTACGCCGGCGTGCGCAAATTCCGCTACGGCGTGGTCGAGGAAGAGGACCAGGTGGGTATGGCCACCGGTCTGGCCTGGACCGAAGCCGGCGGCGAGTTATTGACCATCGAAGCGGTCACCGTGCCGGGCAAGGGCCGCATCAAATGCACCGGCAAGCTGGGCGAGGTGATGACCGAGTCGATTCAGGCTGCTTTCAGCTATGTCCAGTCGCGCTGTCTGGAGTTTGGCATCAAACCCACGCAGTTCGACCACCGCGATCTCCACGTCCATATTCCTGAAGGGGCGACTCCAAAGGATGGCCCGAGCGCCGGAGTCGCGATGGTCACGAGTATCGTTTCGGTGCTCACGGGCATCCCGGTAAGGCGTGATCTGGCGATGACCGGTGAAGTCACGCTGCGCGGCCTTGTCTTGCCGATCGGCGGCTTGAAGGAGAAACTTCTGGCCGCCCTGCGCGGTGGTATCCGCACGGTCCTGATCCCGGCCGAAAACGAAAAGGACTTGGTAGAAATTCCAGCCAACTTAAAAAAAGGTCTAGAAATCAAATCGGTGGCCACGGCAATGGAAGTACTGGGCGAAGCCTTGACCCAGCCGCTGGTCAAGTTGGACTGGCCGCCGGACGAAGAAACCGTCGCGGCGATTTCGAAATCCGCCGAGTCCGAGGCGGATTCGAATCCGATCACGCACTAGGCGTCAAGTCATATATTTTTACCAAAACTGTGGAAAACCGCAGATTTTGGGGGTTTCCCTTTGACATCACGAAAGCGTTGACATTACACTCTTGCCCGCAGTTTAGGTTTTCAGTCCTTAATTTCACAAGCTATCCGAAGGGGGATGACCATTGAATAAGAATGATTTGATTGCTTCTGTCGCCGGCTCCACGGGGCTCTCCAAAGCAGATTCAGGACGCGCGGTTGACGGCGTGCTCGACGCGGTTCGCGCGGCCCTGTCCACCGGAACCTCGGTTCGTCTGGTCGGGTTTGGCACCTTCAGTGTGGTCAGGCGGGCCGCCACCATGGGGCGCAATCCTCGGACCGGGGAAAGGATCCACATTCCGGCTTCCAACCAACCCAAGTTCAAGGCCGGGAAGGCTCTCAAGGCCGCCGTCAATCCGGACCGGTACTAGAGTTCATAACTCCGAACGGTGGGGCGCGTCGCATTTTCGCGGCGCGCTCGCTTTTTGACCCAAGGTTATTGGCCAATCCCGGCCAGACGGAATTCGCCGGCCCGATTTCGGCTGGACAATTCCGCCGTGCGGTCTTAAAAAACCCCCCGTCGCCGGGCGGTTAGCTCAGTTGGTAGAGCACCTCGTTTACACCGAGGGGGTCGGCAGTTCGAGCCTGTCACCGCCCACCATTTCAGGACCCTGAAAGTGTTTGACCGAAGGCGTGAAATGGCATAATCACGGGGCCACCATGGCCTCGGATATGGAGGCCGAAGATATGGACGCCTCGCATACGGGGGTGTAGCTCAGTTGGTTAGAGCGCCGGCCTGTCACGCCGGAGGTCGCGGGTTCGAGTCCCGTCACTCCCGCCATCTCAATCTAATTAAATCAATCACTTAGCCCCCTTTTTAGGGGGTGTGCCATAAAAAATGGCACGTTTTGACGCCGGCAGAGTGACTCCGCTCGCGGATGGCACACTTGGCACACTTGCTGCCTTTGGCACACCTTTGAGGCCCAAAAGCGTGCCGAGTCGTTAAGCCCCTATTTTCACCTTCTGTTCCCGCCCGGTGAGCAATTACCCCTCAAATAAGGGGTCTCTCAAAATGTGACTTGAAGAAAAAGCGTATCCTATTCCCACGTTAGATGATCTTTCTAGTTCACCGAGAACATTTTGCATTTGGTGTTGGGATGCTTCGATTGCTTCCATGGGATCAACACCCCCTATTCGCATACTTGCTCCGCTGCGCGCCTGCTGAATTACCTGGATGTTTCGTTTCAAGGCGGTCTTCAGTTCATCGAATATCTTGGAAAGACCAGTCGCTTTTCGCGTAATTATCCCACAAACTTTCCCGTCCGCTAAGTCTAGCAGCGGTCCTCCCGAGTTCGCATGGTTCACGCTTGCATCCAACTGGATAACCTCTGTATTCCCGGTTGTATAAAAAGAGGCGATCATGCCACCGTGACAACACAAGTTCATGTGCTCCAACGGGTAACCCATAAATGCTACGGCTGTTCCAACCTGCATATCTTTAGGCTCTTTTAGCTCGAACCTGTGACCCTTCCAAGAATCAATCACGGGGAGCTTGATTACAGAGTAGTCGTGTTTGTCTGGGTCAGAGCCAGTAGCGATTGCTGCCAGAAACGAGGCGGCAGAAATTAATAGTCCCTCCTTAAGGTCCCTGACTGAATGGCTGTCCTGCCGAAGCCAAACCATCTCAACAGTGTTCTTTGCTGCCATTGAAGCTACATGGCTATTCGTGATCAGATACTCTGCACACAAGAAACCTGTTCCCTTGCCTACCAATGCCTTGTTAGCGTCAAGGAACGAAATGCAGATCACACCATCTGATACTTGCGCAAATAGCTGCTTAGTGGTGAACATTAACGGCAGTCCGTAATTATCGGTGTTGGCTGCAGAGATAGGTAGGTATGCAGAAACTCTTAGTCAATGCCATTACTGTGCCAAGCTGTGACAAAACAGGCCAATCCTGGCACACCAGCT
>JADFIA010000009.1 GCA_022566895.1 Pseudomonadota bacterium | reverse complement strand
CCAGTGCTCGTTGGCGTGGTGCACGACGCACCATCCGGGTGGCCTGTCGCATCCAGGGAACACGCAGCCGTGGTCTCTCATCTCGAGTGCTCGACGTTGATGGAGTGAGAACAGTCGTCGGGTGCGGCCGAGGTCGAGGGGCAGGGAGTCACCATCGAAGACGGCGGGAAGGAGTCGGTGCGCGTCGTGCTGATCGCCCAGGCGTTTGACCGCTGGACCCGCAAGCCGGAGACGAACTCGTCGAGCAAAGTGCTGTCGCTGGACATCGTCGACGGCAAGATGGCCGTCGTGAAATACGAGTTCTTCTACCGCGACATGGAATACATCGACTATCTTTCGCTCTTCAAGATCGGCGGCGAGTGGAAGATCGTCAACAAGATCTTCGTCGGCAAGAAGAAAGCCTGATACCGCGTTTCACCTCCAAGAGCGTGTAAGAAAAGGATGTAGGACGGTGTCGGGGCGTGTCGTGTGGCCAGCTCGATCGCCACTGCGCCGCCGAGCGATCGCCCGATAAGCACGATGCGGTCCGGCCGCTCACCGCGCGTCTCAACCAGATACCGCCAGGCGGTTTCGGCGTCCTCATAGTTGCCCGCTTCATCGGGTTTGCCTTCGCTACGGCCGTAGCCGCGATAGTCAAAGATCAGCACGTGGTGCCCTCGAAGGTGTAGCGCTTTGATCGTAACGAGGCGGTCGGCGATGTTTCCCGCGTTGCTGTGGCAAAAAAACACGTTCCCTTGCGGTTTTGTGTTGGGCACGTACCAAGCGGCGATGGAAAGCCCATCCGTCGTTTCGAGCGAAAGATCGTCAAACGTAAGGCCGAGGTCCGCGGGCGTCGCGCTGTAGCCTTGCATCGGAAATTAGATCAGCCTCGACTGCAGCAGCCCTACGACCAGGCACACTCCGAAATACGTGCCAACGACGATGACCGCCAGGCGGCGAAGCCGAGGATGACGGTGCCGCCCAGGCGGTTGGCCCATAATAAAAAGCGAACGCCGGCCCGGCGGCGGGCCAGGTTCGCCAGCGTGGCGATAAAAATCATCCACATCATGGTCCCGAGAAAGACCCCGAGAACCAGCGCCAGGGCGGCCGACAGGGCGCTTTCGGCGAGATTTTGGAGCCCGACGCCGCCCAAGATAGCAACGAATGTAAGTATGGTCAGCGGATTGGCGATGGTCAGGCCATAGCTCGAGACAACCTCGGCCAGCCGCGCCCCGCCCCCTGACGGATTGGCCGCCGCCGCGGCCGGGCCTTTGAGGAACGCCCTGGCGCCGAGCCATAAAAGCATCAGACCCCCGGCCAATCTTAAGAGATCTTGATTGTCCAACAAAAGTCCCGAGACCGCGCTCAGCCCGAAGGCGGCCACGGCGGCGTAGCTGGCATCTGCCGCCGCGGCGCCGAGCGCCGTCGCCAGACCGGCCGCGAAGCCGATGGTCAGCGTTCGCTGGATGCACAACACGTTGATCGGGCCGATCGGCGCGGCGACCGCGAGCCCCAGACCGATGCCCTTTAAGACGACCGCGAGCCAGCTTTCCACTCTGCCCTCCTGTCCCTCGAAGGCTCTTGCCGGACCATCACAGGCGCCGCGCGAAGTGATATTCGGTGGTCTTCGAGGGATCGTTCAAAAAACGGCTCTCGGCCAGCTGCTTGAAGCCTTTCGAGAGATAAAAGGCGTGGGCCTCGAGAAAGCGCGTATCGCTCCACAGATCGATCGTTGCCGCCTGGTGCTCCACGGCGGCGGCGTGCACCAGCTCATACAGCCGGCTGGCCAGGCCGCGGCGCCGGAAGGCGCGGTTCACGTAGAGTTTCTTAAGCTCCACGGTCGCCCCCTGGTCTTTAAGCGCATAGCCGATCGAGCCGACGATGTGGCCGCCCGCCTCGGCCACCCACAAGCGGCCGCCCTGCCCCGCGAAGGTGGTGGCCGGATCGATCAGATCGGCGTCGATGCCGTCGAGATCCAACACGCAGCCCTGGTATTCCTCGAAACAGGCGCCGACCAGCGCGATCAGTCCCGGCGAGTCGGCATCCCTGCCGTCGCGGATAGAGATTTCTGGCGGCGCGTCATCCATGGCCATGGCTACCCATCCGTCCGGTCCATATATTGTTGGCGGCACAGGGTTTTGAGATAGCCCAGCCGGGCCCAAAAGGGAACCTGCAGAATCAAAAGAGCCGCGAGGCCACCCGCGGCTCCATGGGTTCGGGTTTCGAGCCCTTAGCGCGAATAAAACTCGACCACCATATTCGGTTCCATGCGCACCGGATAGGGGACTTCGTCGAGGCGTGGTACCCGCACGTAGGTCGCCTTGGCGCCGTCGCGGTGAATATATTCCGGCACATCCCGCTCCGGGCTGCCGATCGCTTCGATGACCATCGGGATGCCAAGCGCTTTGTCGCGCAATTCCAGCACATCGCCGGCCTTCAGGCGGGCCGAAGGAATGTTGCAGCGCCGGCCGTTGAGCATGACGTGGCCGTGGTTCACCAGCTGGCGGGCGGCGAAAACGGTGGGCACGAACTTGGCCCGATAGACCACCGCGTCGAGGCGGGATTCGAGCAGGCCGATCAGGTTTTCACCGGTATCGCCCTTGCGCCGCACCGCTTCCTTGTAAAGATTGCGGAACTGCTTCTCGAGGATATTGCCGTAATAGCCCTTAAGTTTCTGTTTGGCCTTCAATTGCAGGCCGAAGTCCGAAACCTTCGAGCGGCGGCGCTGACCGTGCTCGCCGGGGCCGTAATCGCGCCGGTTGACCGGGCTCTTGGGACGGCCCCAGATGTTCTCGCCCATGCGGCGATCGATCTTGTGCTTGGATGAAATGCGTTTTGTCATTTTGAATCGCTCCCTTTCAAGCGCCACCGGCCCGGGGCTGACAGACCCCTTTTCCGGCGCGGCCGACGCGTACTCGCCGCCGGCCATTCGATTGCTATGCTTGGCTTAAAGCCAATATGTGGCGCGAAATATAGGGATCGCGCCCGGTTTGTCAAATGTTATTAGCCCCGGAAGCGTCGGATCAGGCTCGAAGTGTCCTGGCGCCCGGCCCCGAGGTCCTGCAATTCCTGATAAAAGCCGTTGACCAGCTTGGTCAGCGGCAATTCCAGCCCCAGCCCCTGCGCCTCGGCCTCGACGATGTCGAGATCCTTGCGCATCCAGTCGACCGCAAAACCGAAATCGAATTCGCCGCGGGCCATGGTCTGCCAACGATTTTCCATCTGCCAGGACTGGGCGGCGCCCTTGGCCAGCACTTCCACGACCTGGTCCGCATCGAGCCCGGCTTCGAGCGCGAAATGGATGGCCTCGGCCAGACCCTGGACCACCCCGGCGATGCAGATCTGGTTGACCATCTTGGTCGTCTGGCCGGCCCCCACCGGACCCATCAGGGCGACTTTCTTGGCGTAAGCCCCGATCAGCGGCTCGGCCCTGGCAAAATCGTCGGGCGCGCCGCCGACCATCACGGTCAGCTGGCCGCTGTGGGCTCCCGCCTGGCCGCCCGAGACCGGGGCATCGAGATAACCGATGCCCCTCTCGGCCGCTGTGGCGGCCAGACGGCGGGTCACCTCGGCCGAGACGGTGGTATTGTCGATGAACACCGTCCCTTGCCCCAGGCCGGCAAAGGCCCCTTGCGGACCCAGAGTAATGG
Organism: Pseudomonadota bacterium; assembly: GCA_022566895.1. Taxonomy (GTDB): domain Bacteria; phylum Pseudomonadota; class Alphaproteobacteria; order Sphingomonadales; family SMXR01; genus JADFIA01. The sequence goes on along the minus strand of JADFIA010000009.1, from coordinate 64,398 downwards.
CTTCGAGGTCCTGATCGTTACCGACGCAGGCAAAGACCATATCCGCCGCCTCGGCAGCCTTGGCCGGGGTGTCTGCCCGAGCGTGGCCGCCGGGCCCGGCGGCGCCGTATTCCTCGAGCCAGCGCGCCGCTTTCCCGGCCGTCCGGTTATAGACCGTGAGCCGGTGTCCGGCCGCCGCCAGATGGCCGGCCATCGGATAACCCATTACGCCAAGTCCAATAAAGGAGACCCTCGCCATGTCTCTTTCCCTTTCCCGCAAAATCATTATTCTGACCAGAAAGCGTCATGATTGACGGCTTGAGCGAGCAAAGTCCATCGGCTTTTTTGATCGGCGGCAGGTGCGGAGGAGTGGCGGTGCGCAAAATACTGATACGCCTCGGCAGCCTGTTGTCGCCGCTTTTTTTGGCGCTTCTGGGGGGCGGCTATTTCTATCTTCAGAGCGCCTTACCGATGGTCGACGGCGGCCCCTACACGATCAATGTCTCAAACGTCCGCACAAACCAGCCGCAACCCTTCGAGACCCGAAACGGCCCCAGCTTCCGGGCCATCTACGACCTCTCCGATCTCGACAATTCCCGTTTCGTGATCCCGACCGGTCAATCGGGGAATCCGCTGTCGCCCTATTACGACCAGTTGACCGATCTGTGGGCCGCCGGACGATACATCCGCATGGCGACGAAAATCGACGAGGTGCGCGCCAATACGCAAGCACGGCTGGTGCTCAAACCCGCCGCCGGCCGCTAGATAACCGCCAAATTGCCTTTACAGGCGCTATCACGTACGCTTTTCTGAAGCCACGGAAACCGTGGAAACCAGGGATCGGGAGATCGGACACCGATGGACGCCATAGACCCATCGCTTCAGATGTGGGCAACCTTCGGGATCATCCTGGCGGCGATCGTGCTCTATGCCAGCGATAAACTGGCCCTTGAGATCACCTCGCTCGGCGTCGTGGCGGCGCTTCTTCTGCTGTTCCATTTTCTGCCGATCGAGCATCTGTTTACCGGTCAGCCGCTGTCGACCCGGGACCTTCTGGCCGGTTTTGCCGACCCGGCGCTGATTACCGTGCTGGCGCTTCTGGTCATCGGGCAGGGACTGGTGCAGACCGGGGCGCTCGATGAAATTGCCAATCTGCTGCTTAAGTATGGCGGCCGGCGGCCGCGGCTTGTCACCTTGGGCACCCTGCTGTTCGTGCTGCTGATCAGCGCCATCTTGAACAATACCCCGGTGGTGGTGATTTTCATTCCGATCCTGTCGGCCCTGTCCCAGAAGATCGGCCGCCCGGCCAGCCTGATTCTTATCCCTTTGAGCTTTGCCGCCATCCTCGGCGGCAACCTGACGATCATCGGCTCGAGCACCAATCTTCTGGTTTCCGGGACTTTGGAGTCGATCACCGGCAGCGGACTTGGTTTTTATGCGATTACGGTGCCCGGCGCGGTCTTGGCTACGGCCGGCTTTCTCTACCTGATTTTGATCGCACCGCCGCTTATGAAGCGATTTTTGGACCCCGGCGGGCCGGCGGCCGACCAGCCGGCCGGCACCCAGTTCATTTTTCAGATCGAGGTTAAATCCGGCAGCCGGCTCGAAGGTCTGCGCTCCAAGGCCGGCATGTTCCCGGCGCTCAAGGATCTTACGGTGCGCATGATCGAACGCGGCCATGAGAGCCTGCTGCCGCCGTTCGAGGATGTGGAGCTCGAACCGGGAGATATCGTGGTCGTGGCGGCCACCCGTGTCGCTCTTACGCAGTTGCTCAAACGCTCGCCGGAGCTGTTCGAGCGGCAGTCCGGATTGGGCCTGGTCGGCGGTCAAAGCGGATCCCTGCAAGACCAGCAGATGTTGGCCGAGGTGGTTGTCGCCCCGGCTTCACGGATCGACGGGCGAACCCTGTTGCAGGTCAATTTCTCTTACGAGACCAACTGTATCGTGCTCGGGGTCGAGCGGCGCTCGCGGATGATCCGCGCGGCCATCGATTCGATCCGGCTCGAGGCCGGCGATGTGCTCCTGGTGGCCGGGCCGCGCGAGGACATCCTGGCCCTGCGCTCGAACCGCGATGTCTTGTTGCTCGAATGGTCGGCGGTCGATTTTCCGTCGCGGCGAAACGCTGTCCTGGCGCTGAGCATCTTTACGGCGGTGGTCGCCAGCGCCTCGACCGGCCTGATCCCGATCCCGGTAGCCGCCCTGTCCGGGACCGCCCTGATGGTCATCGGCGGGTGCCTCAATACCCGGCAGGCGGCGCGGGCCGTCGATCGGCGTATTTTTCTCTTGATTGGCGCCGCCCTGGCCATGGGCACCGCCTTGAGCGCCACCGGTGGCGCCCATTTCCTGGCCGAGCGGCTTTTGTACGTCCTGGAGGGCGCCTCGCCGGCGATCATATTGTCGGCATTCTTCCTGTTGATCGCGGCCCTGACTAATATTCTCTCGAATAATGCCACAGCTGTGCTGTTCACGCCGATCGCGGTCTCGGTGGCCGAAGGCCTGTCGCTCGATCCCCAAGCCACTCTGGCCTTCGTGGTGGCGGTCATTTTTGCCGCCAATGCCTCGTTCGCCACGCCGATGGGCTACCAGACAAACCTTCTGGTCATGGGACCCGGCCATTATCGATTTAGGGATTTTTTGATTGTCGGTGTACCGTTGACGCTTATTATGTGGATCGTGTTTTCGCTGTTCGCGCCCTGGTATTACGGCCTGCTATAGGAGCAAGAAGCTGGTGAGCGACCAATCGTTTCAATTTCCGCGCTTTTTTATTACCGCGCCGTCGCCCTGTCCCTATCTCGAAAACCGCCAGGAACGGAAGATCTTTACCGAACTCAGCGGCCGCGACGCCGCGGTTTTGAACGAGGCCTTGGCAAAAGTCGGCTTCAGGCGCTCGCAGTCGGTGGCCTACCGGCCGGCCTGCGAGGGGTGCAAGGCCTGTATTTCAGTCAGGGTGGCCACCGTAGCCTTCCGCCCCAGCCGCAATATGAAACGGATCATGAAGGCGAACACCGATCTGGAGACCTCGGCCACGGATGCGATTGCCACCGACGAGCAATACGAGGTGCTGCAAGAGTATCTAAAGACCCGCCACGCCGACGGCGGCATGGCCAAGATGGGTGCCTTTGAATACTCCGAAATGGTCGAAAGCAGCCCGGTTTCGACTTCACTGGTCGAATATCGGCTGAAACAGGAAGCGGCTGGCACCCGTGCACTGGGCCGGCTTCTGGGGGTGGCGATTACCGATGCCATGTCCGACGGCTTGTCGATGGTTTACAGTTTTTTTGACCCGGCCGAGCGGCGCCGCAGCCTCGGCACCTTTATCATTCTCGATCATATCATCAGGGCCCAGAAGGCCGGCCTGCCCTACGTCTATTTGGGCTACTGGGTCGCCGGCAGCCCCAAGATGGACTACAAGCGGCGCTTTCAGCCGCTTGAAGCACTGGGCGCCAAAGGCTGGGCGCCGCTGGAGCCGCTGGCGAACGACAATACCGGGGCCGCTTGAGACCCAGGGCTTGCCGACTCGATCGGTCTTGCCGTTGAGCGTGGGCTTTCTATACTCCGGCAGCTACCGGCGACGGAAGGGGGAAACGGTTTTGTCCGATAGTGACAATCAAGAGCGGCGAAAATTCCTCAAATTGGCGGGCGCCACCGGCGCCGCGGCGCTTTTGGCGGCCTGCGGCGATCAGGCGGGCGGCGATAAGGAGGCCGGTGGACCGGCCATCCTCAATAAAAAACGATCACTCAAAATGGTCACCAGCTGGCCCAAGCATTTCCCCGGAGCCGGCACCGGGGCCGAACGCCTGGCCAAGCGCATCTTCGAGCTGACCGAAGGCAGCCTCGATATAAGGGTCTTCGGAGCCGGCGAACTGGTGCCGGCGTTTGGCGGCTTCGACGCCGTGGCCTCGGGTAAGGTGGATTTCTATCACGGCGCCGAATATTATTGGCAGGGCCGCTCGAAGGCCTTCAATTTTTTCGCCGCTGTGCCCTTCGGCATGACCGCGACCGAGTTTGCCGCCTGGATTTACAGCGACGGCGGCCAGGAGCTTTGGGACGCGCTTTCGGCTCCTTTCAATATCAAGCCGTTTATGGCCGGCAGCACCGGTCCGCAAATGGGCGGCTGGTACCGCAACGAGATCAACTCGGTCAAAGATTTCGAGGGCCTGCGCATCCGCATGCCCGGCCTCGGCGGCGAGGTCATGGAAAGGCTCGGCGCCACCCCGGTGACCAAGGCCGGCGGCGAGATTTTCCTGGCCCTGTCGCAGGGCAATATCGACGCCACCGAATGGATCGGCCCGTGGAACGATATGGCTTTCGGCTTCCACACGATTGTCGATTATTACTACTATCCGGGCATCCACGAGCCGGGCACCGCCTTGGGGCTCGGTATCAACAAGGATTTATGGGAGGAACTTTCACCCAGCCAGCGTAGCGCCATCGAGAACGCGGCCGCCGCCGAGACGATCGTCATGCGCTCCGAATATGAGGCCCAGAACGGCCGCGCCCTGGTCACGCTGATTGAGGATCATGGGGTCAAGCTGCGCCGCTTTTCGGATGAAATCCTGGCCGAAATGGGCCGCATCTCGATCGAGGTGCTAGCCGACGTGGCGGCGGCCGACCCGACGACCGGGCAGATTTACGAAAGCTACATGGCCTCGATGGCACGCACCTCCCGCTGGGGCGAGATCTCCGAGCGCGCCTTTACCGCGGCCCGCGACAAATTGAAGAGGTAGCCGTGCGGACCCGCCTCAGAGCCGCTGCCAAATTCGTCGATCGGGCCAACCGGGCCTTCGGCCGCCTGTTGGGCTGGACGGTGATTCTTCTGGTGCTCATTCAGTTCACGCTGGTGTTGGCCTCTTCGGTTTTTCACATCGGTTCGATCAAATTTCAGGAATCGCTGCTTTATCTCAACGCCCTGATGTTTCTGGGCGGCGCCGGCTACGTGCTGCTGGTCGATGGGCACGTGCGGGTCGATCTGAAATACCGCGCCGCCTCCAGGCGCTTCCAGGCCAGGGTCAACCTCTGGGGCACGCTGTTGCTGTTGTGGCCGGTGTGCGGGCTGATCCTGTGGTACGGTCTGCCCTTGGCGATCGCTTCCTGGGCCACCCTCGAGACCTCGCAGGAAATCTCGGGCCTGCCGATCTTTTTCCTCATGAAGTCCTTCATTCCGCTGTTCGCCCTGACCTTGGCGGCGCAAGGCATCTCGCTGGTCAACGCGTCGCTCGACGTGTTGGTGCCCGAGCCGGACCGGACGGCTGAGAGCTGAGCCGATGGAACCAGCCGCGATCCTGACGCTGTTGATGATTGTTAGCCTCGGTGCGGCACTTCTGGCCGGCTATCCGGTGGCCTTTACGCTGGCCGGCGTGGCCCTCATTTTCGCCGGCCTAGGGCTGGCGCTCAAGGGCCTGTTCGGGCTCGATATGGGGCCCCTCGATGTCGGCTATATCGGGCTGTTGCCCGAGCGCATGCTGGGCAATATGACCAACGAAGTGCTGCTGGCGGTGCCCCTGTTCGTGGCCATGGGCGTCATGTTGGAGCGCTCGAGGGTGGCCGAAGACCTGATCGAGGCCCTGGGTGATGTTTGCGCCCGCTGGCCCGGCGGCCTCGGCATTTCAGTCACTCTGGTGGGCGCCTTACTCGCCGCCTCGACCGGCATCGTGGGGGCCACAGTGGTGACCCTGGGGCTTTTAAGCCTACCGACCATGCTCAGGCGCGGATATGATCCCGGCTTTGCCGCCGGCTCGATCGCCGCCGCCGGCACGCTCGGGCAAATCATCCCACCCTCGATCGTCCTGGTGCTCCTGGGCGACGTGCTCTCGTCAGCCTATCAGGAAGCGCAGCGGGTCCAGCAGATCTTCTCGCCACAGCCGTTAAGCATTGGTGAATTGTTCGCCGGCGCCCTGCTGCCGGGTCTGGGGCTGGTGCTGCTTTATATTCTCTACCAGGCCGGGGTCGCTTTCTTTCGCCCGCAGATGAGCCCGGTCGAGGCGGCCGAAGATCGCCGGCCGGTCGGCCTCGGCCGGCTGCTGCGGGCCCTGGTGGCGCCGATCGTTTTGATCGTTGCCGTCCTCGGCTCGATCCTCACCGGCTTTGCGCCGCCGACCGAAGCCGCCGCCGTGGGCGCTGTCGGGGCGGTCTATCTGGGCGCCATCCGCCTGCGGCCCGAGGCCTATCTGTGGCCGAGCCTGGGGCTAGTGGCGCTGTTGGGGCTGGCCGCCTATTCCCAAAGCGCCGAGGCCACCGACAGCACCGTCTATCTGGTGATCACCGGGCTGTTGACCCTGTTGGTGCTGATCGGACTTTCGCAGGCCCTGATGATCACCGAGCGCGCGGGTGTACTCAGAAGAGTCCTCGACGGCACGCTGCGCATCAACGTCATGGTCTTTTCCATCCTCATCGGGGCCGGGCTTTTCGCCCTGGTCTTCCGGGGCTTCGGCGGCGACGGCTACGTCAGCGCCCTGCTGACCGATCTGCCGGGCGGCACCGCCGGCACGATGATCGTGGTGATGCTGGTGATGTTCATACTGGGTTTCTTTCTCGATTTTATCGAGATCACCTTTGTGGTCGTGCCGATCGTCGCCCCGGTGCTTCTGGCCATGGGCATCAACCCGATCTGGCTCGGTGTGATGATGGCGATCAACCTGCAGACCAGCTTTCTGACGCCGCCCTTCGGTTTTGCGCTTTTCTATCTGCGCGGCGTGGCCCCGAAGGAATTGGAGACGCGCGATCTCTACAAGGGCGTGGCGCCCTTCGTGGCGATCCAGCTTGCGGCCCTGGTGGTGCTCTCGATCTGGCCGGAGATTGCGACCTGGCTGCCCGGCAAGATCTTCCCGCACTAGACCACTGTGGTCACACCTCGCCGAAGGACTTGCGCGACGGAAAGCCTTTGGGCACCAGACGGCCGACGTTGCCGCGCCGGCCGATCCAGCGCTCGAGGTCGTATTCGGTTCGCAGACGGCCCGAGGCGCCGCCGCTGCGCCAGCTCAGACCGTCGACCAGATTAAAGGTCTTGATATCGGCCAGCTCGCCTTTCGGGTAGCGTTGCAGGCTGACCCCCTGGCCGCGGCCGCGGGTCGGCAGCTGGTCGAGCGGGTAAATCAAGAGCTTGCGGTTGGTACCGAGCACCGCCACGTGATCCCCTTCGGCGGCCAGGCAGACCCTGGTCACCGTACCGGCGGGAAGATTCATCAGCTGTTTACCCTGGCGGGTCGAGGCCAGCAGCCGGTCGGCTTGGGCCAGGAATCCCTTGCCGGCGCTCGAAGCCACCAGCACCCGGCTTTCCGGCTTGAAGCGCAGCAGGGCGACGATATCCTCCTGGTCGTCCAATTCGACCATCAGGCGCAACGGTTCGCCGTGCCCCCGACCGCCCGGCAGTTTGTCGGCGCCGATCGTGTAAACCCGGCCGTTCGAGGCAAATAACAGGAGTTTGTCGGTGGTCTGGGCGTGAAAGCGCCAGCGCGGCTGGTCGCCTTCCTTGTATTTGACCTCGTCCTCGGCCGGCAGATGGCCCTTGATCGCCCGCACCCAGCCCATCTGCGAGCAGATGACGGTAATCGGTTCCTTTTCGATCATCGCCTCCAGGGGCACCGCTTCGGCCTGCGGCGCCTCGGAAAAATCGCTGCGGCGTTTGCCGAGATCGGTCTTGGGACCGAACATGACCTTGAGCTCGGCCAGATCGGCCGCGATCACCTCCCATTGGCTGGTCTCGCTTTCGACCAGCGCCTTGATCCCGGATTTCTCCTCACCCAGGGCCTTGTGCTCTTTCTTGAGCTCAATTTCCTCGAGCTTGCGCAATGACCTGAGCCGCATGTTGAGGACCGCCTCGACCTGCACTTCGGAGAGCTCGAAGACGGCCATCAGCTCGGCCTTGGGATCGTCCTCCTGGCGGATGATGCGGATCACCTCGTCGAGGTTGAGATAGGCGACCAGATAACCGGCCAGCACCTCCAGGCGATGCTTGATCTTTTCCAAGCGGTGCTTCGAGCGCCGCAAAAGCACCTCCCGGCGATGATCGAGGAAGGCATCGAGAGCTTCCCTCAAACTCATCACCCGCGGCGATTTCTCGGCGTCCAGAACATTGAGATTCAACTGCACCCGCGTCTCCAGGTCGGTCAGCTTGAACAAGCTTTCCATCAGTATGCGCGGCTCTACCGAGCGCGATTTGGGCTCCAATACGATGCGTAGGCTGGTGTCCGATTCGTCCGATACATTGGTCAGGATGGGCAGTTTCTTGTCCGAGATCAGATCGGCGATCTTTTCGATCAGCCTCGATTTCTGGACCATATAGGGAATCTCGGTGATCACGATCTGATAGGCCCCACGGCTCAGATCCTCCTTCTCCCAGCGGGCCCGCAGGCGGAAGCTGCCGCGCCCGGTGGCGTAGGCTTGAACGATATTTTCGCGCGGTTCAACGATCAGGCCGCCGGTCGGGAAATCGGGTCCGGGGATGCGGTTGACGAGCTGAATGGTGGTCAGGCTCTGGCGCCGCCCGACCCGCAGATCGATGATCAAGAGCAAGCCGTCGATCAACTCGCCGGCGTTATGGGGCGGGATGCTGGTGGCCATGCCGACCGCGATTCCGGTGGCGCCGTTGGCCAAAAGGTTCGGGAAACTGGCCGGAAAGACGACCGGCTCTTCCTCCTCACCGTCGTAGGTCGTGCGAAAATCGACCGCGTCCTCGTCCAGGCCCTCCATCAGCACTTCGGCGACCTTGGTGATCCGCGCCTCGGTATAGCGCATGGCCGCCGCGTTATCGCCGTCGATGTTACCGAAATTGCCCTGGCCGTCGATCAGCGGATAGCGCACCGAAAAGTCCTGGGCCAGGCGCACCAGGGCATCGTAGACCGCCTGGTCGCCGTGCGGATGGTATTTGCCGATGACGTCGCCGACCACCCGGGCGCATTTCTTGAAACCCGTGTCAGGCTTGAGTTTTAAGAGCCTCATCGCATAAAGAAGCCGCCGGTGAACCGGTTTTAAACCGTCGCGCACGTCGGGCAGGGAGCGCGACGTGATAGTCGACAAGGCGTAGGACAGATAGCGCTCGCTGAGGGCCTCGGCGAGCGGTTCGTCAAGGATGTGCTCCTTGGTTGCAAGTTGCTTGCTCATGCCGGCGAATATATCATTTCCGGCCGGAAAGACCATGCCCCGCAGGCCGTATTTTTGGCCTCAGTGGTCGGCCAGATAGCCGAGCATGCGGGCCCGCGCATCGGGCAACGGCCGGCCCAGAGGCCCCAGCAGATGACGCTCAAGAAAATAGCCGGTGATGGCAAAGCCGGCGCGTATATCTTCGCGGTCGGCCGCCGCCGGGCCGATCATAAAGGCAGGCAGAGACAGCAGCTTTTCCTTGTAAGGCCGTCCTGCCTCGGCGCCGACCGCGCGGCCGCTGCGCGGCGAGACATAGATCAGGTTGGCCACCTCCCCGGTCGCCGCGCAGGCACTGAGATCGAGACCGAAGCCCAGTTCGGCCAGCAGTCCGGCCTCGAAGCGGACCAGCGCTATGGCCCATTCCTGGTCGTCGATTTGATCGTCGGTCAACATATGGAGAAGTTCGACGAACGCTTCGTAGACCTTGGCCTGCGGTTGGCGCTCGGGCAAAGCGGCGAGTAACAGCGCGGCGGTGCTCGATAAGGCCGCTAGGCGGGCCGGACGAGCGAACAGCTGGGCCGCTCTGGCCACTTTCAGTTCCAGGGTCATCGAGCCCAGATTGGCTTCCACCCGGGCCCGCCAGCTCGCCTGCACACCGTTTCCGACCTGCAGAATGCCCCGCTGGCGGCGCCCCATGCCGCCGCGAACGAAGCCGCAATAGCGCCCCTCCCGGTGCGCCAGAACATCCACCAGAGCGTCGGCCTCGCCGTATTTGCGGGTGCCGAGAATAATTGCGTCGTCTGACCAATCCATGGCGCTATTTTACAAAATCGAGGCCAATTTTCGAGTAATGATCCGGCCGCTCGGCCCATTTCTCGCTGACCTTGACATAAAGAGACAGGTGGACCCGGCGCTCGAAATGACGCTCCATTTCCTGGCGCGCCGCTACGCCGATGGCCTTCAGGGCCTGGCCGCCCTTGCCGATGACAATGCCCTTCTGGCTGTCGCGCTGGACAAAAATCAATTGTTCGATCCGCAGGCTGCCGTCCTCCTGTTCCTGCCAGCTTTCGGTCTCGACGGTGGTCGCATAGGGCAATTCCTGATGCAGACGCAGATAAATCTGCTCGCGGGTCATTTCGGAGGCCAGCAGCCGTTCGGTGATATCGCTCAACTGGTCCTCCGGATACAGCCACGGGCCCTCGGGAACCGCTGTCGCGAAATAGGCCTTGAGATCCGTCACTCCGTCGCCGTTCAAGGCCGAGATCATGAAAGTCCTGGAAAAAAGACCACGCCGGTCGAACGACGCCGCAAGTTCCAGGAGCGTCGGCTTTTTGACCCTGTCGATCTTATTGAGCAGCAGGATGGTCTGGCCGCCAGCCGCCTCAAGCCCGGCCAGTATGCGTTCCACATCGTCGTTAAACCCCTTGCGGACATCGATCAGAAGCGCCGTCAGGTCGGCGTCCCGGGCGCCCTTCCAGGCAGCCGAGACCATCGCCCGGTCGAGGCGCCGGCGCGGCTCGAAAATGCCCGGCGTATCGACAAAGACAAGCTGCGATGCCTGCTCGATGACGATGCCGATAATGCGGCTGCGGGTGGTCTGAACCTTGTGCGTGACAATCGCCACCTTGGCCCCCACCAGAGCGTTTAAAAGGGTCGACTTACCGGCGTTGGGGGCGCCGATCAGGGCGACGAAGCCGCAGCGGGTGGGCCCGGCGCTCAACTTTTGTCCGCCTGGTCTTGAAGCTTATCCAAAAGCGCTGCCGCGGCCGCGAACTCGGCCGCCTTGCGGCTGCTCCCTTTGGCTTCGGCGCTACCTAGATCTCCGGCCTCGACACGAACGGTAAATGTCGGTGCATGATCCGGTCCTTCGCGCTTGGCGATTGAATATATGGGTTCTTGCCCGCCGCGGCTCTGAAGCCATTCCTGGAGAAATGTTTTGGCATCTCTGTCCGGAGCCCTGCTTAGACGCTCAGCCCAAAAGGCCCGAATGGTGACACGTACAGCGTCAAGCCCTCCGTCGAGATAAATAGCGCCAATTATCGCCTCCATGACGTCAGCCAGAATTGAAGCGTTCTTTCTTCCACCGTTTTTTTCGGCTTCTGCCGCCATTCGAATGAACCTTCCAAGTTTCAGTTCATTCGCGACCTCGGCAAGCGCCGCATTGCTCACCATTCGGTGGAAGCAGAGTGTCAGAAGACCTTCATCGGCGTCGCCGAAAGCACGAAAGACTGCCTCGGCGTTCACCAGTCCCAAGACCCGGTCACCCAAGAACTCAAGGCGCTGGTAGTTGGCCTCGTCCTCGAGGCTGGGGTGGGTCAACGCTGCAATCAGGAGATTGCGGTCTTGAAAGGAATGGCCGAGCAGGGCTTCAATGGCCTCCGCGTCGGCGTTTTCCTGATCGCTTGCCATGACCTACTTAGTCCTCGGGTGAGCCTCTTAGAGAATCGAAAAAGCGACCAAAGCGCATGGCCTGGAACCAGTACCAGGGCTGCCACCAGGCGGCGCTACCGTCGGTCGAAAAGAAGATGATCTCGGCCCGCCCGACCAGGTTCTCGGCCGGCACAAAGCCGACGCCTGTGGTTGGCGGCTTGCGGCTGTCGCTCGAATTGTCGCGATTGTCCCCCATCGCGAAATAATGCCCTTGGGGCACCACATAGACCCGGGTATTGTCCCACGGCCAGTCGGGATCGAGATCTAGGGTCAGATAGCTCACCCCATTGGGAAGCGTCTCCCGGTACATCGGATAGCGGCAGAAAACCGCGCCGTCGGCACCCCGGAAGCGGTATTCCGGGCGATCGAGGCAACTCTCATTCGGCGTTTCCTCGAACTCGTAATCTGCCACCCACTGGCGTTTGACCGGCTCACCGTTGATATGGAGCTGGCCGTTCAGCACCTGCATGCGGTCGCCGGGCAGCCCGACGATGCGCTTGATATAGTCGGTCTGGTTATCCAGGGGCCGTTTGAACACGGCGATATCGCCACGCTTCACCGGCCCCTCGAGGATTCGCCCCGAGAACAGGTCGAGGCTGAAAGGCAAGGCGTGTTTGCTATAACCGTAAGGATATTTGGAGACGAACAGATAGTCGCCCACCAGTAGCGTTGGCAGCATCGATTCCGAGGGGATGTTAAAGGGTTCGTAGGCCACCGTGCGGACGCCGAGGGCGATGACAATGGCCCAGAAGACGGTCCGTATGACCTCGCCGAAGGTGCTCAGCTCCTCGACCGGTTCTTCGGCCGCATCTTCGGCTTCCGCCTTGTCGTCTTTGGTAATCTCGCTTGCCAATTTCTTCACCAAATCTTGTTTTTCCTGGCGCCTCTGCCGTCGCGAGGCCCCAATAAGCCTTTGCCTCCCCGGCTTGTCAACAGGATTGGGCGCTTAAGTCTCGCTGGCCGGTTGGCTGGTTATGATGACAATCGCCTGGGCCCAGGGATAGTCGTCGCTGATCGTCAAATCGACCTGAGCCCGCATGCCTTGGGGCGTCAACTCCTCGAGCCGCTCGAGGGCGCCGCCGGTGAGCACCATCGTCGGCTTGCCGCCGGGCAGATTGACCACCCCCAGATCGCGCCAGAAGACGCCGCGCCGGAAGCCGGTACCCAGGGCCTTGGCGCAGGCCTCTTTGGCCGCGAACCGTTTGGCATAGCTCGCCGCCGGCGCGGCCCGGGCCTCGGATTTGGCGATCTCGATCTCGGTAAAGATACGGTGGATGAAGCGCTCGCCCCAGCGATCGAGCATGCCTTCGATCCGCGAAATATTGATCATGTCGTTGCCCAGGCCGAGGATTTGCATAGGAGACCCCCGGGCCACTCAGGCGCTCTTGATACCGGCGGCGCGGGCCCGGGCCTCATCCATCAGCGCGCGCATGCGGCGGATTGATGAATCGAGGCCCGAAAAAATCGCCTCGCCGACCAGAAAGTGGCCGATGTTCAACTCGACCACCTGGGGGATAGCCGCCACCTCGCCGACGGTCTCGAAGGTCAGGCCATGCCCGGCGTGCATCTCGAGCCCCAATTCGGCGCCGTAGGCCGCACACTGGCGAAGCTTTTGTAACTCGGCGGCGCGCTTTTCGCCCACCGCTTCGACATAGGCGCCGGTGTGCATTTCGACGATGTCAGCGCCCAGCTTGGCCGCCGCCTCGAGCTGCCCGGACTCGGGATCGAGGAACAGGCTGACCCGTATGCGGCGCTCCCTGAGTCTGGAGACGTATGTCTGAAGATGATCAAAGCCGCCGATCGCATCGAGGCCGCCTTCGGTGGTCACTTCTTGGCGCTTTTCCGGCACGATACAGGCCGCGTTAGGCTTGTGGCGCAAGGCAATCTCGAGCATTTCCTCGGTCGCCGCCATCTCGAGATTAAGCGGTATGGAGATTTCGCTGGTCAGCCGGTTGATGTCGTGATCCGAGATATGGCGCCGGTCCTCACGCAAATGGGCCGTAATGCCGTCGGCTCCGGCGCCGGCCGCCAGCCGGGCCGCCCTTACCGGGTCCGGGTGATCACCCCCGCGGGCATTGCGGATCGTGGCAACGTGGTCGATATTGACGCCCAGCCGAAGTGTGTCCATGGCTTACTTGTCTCCTGCCCGTCGCCCGCGGCCGGATTTTCGGCGATCGGACCTGGCTAGCTTGCGGGCCCGCCGGGCCTGATAACGGCTAATCAGACTATGGGCCGGCCAATATGTAAGAAACCAGACCGAAAAAGCAATCGGCAAACCGCCGACGATCATTGCACCGAGCACCGGCCCGATGGCCTCCCAGGGCTCGGTGAGCAGGCGGCCGGTGTCGATTTGCTGGCTCAGGGGCAGCTCCGATTCGGCCCCCAGAAGGGCCATGCCCAGGCGGTAAATCAACACCCAGATGAACGGAAAGGTCCACGGATTGCCGACCAGCGTGCCGATCGCAGAAGCCAGAACATTGGCCCTTAGGACAAAGGCCATGGCCAAGGCCAGCAGCAGATGAAAACCGATAAAGGGGGTAAAGGAAATCGCCGTGCCGCAGGCCAGGCCGGCCGCGATCCGGTGGGGCGAATCGGACATGCGTTGCAGCCGGTGAGCGATATAGCGGCCCATGCGTTGCCAGCCGGCCCGCGGCCATACCCACTCGCGCAGCTTTTGGTACCAGACCAGTTGGTGCCGCCGTTTGAACATCGCCCTTCCCTTTGCCTGCCGCCTATCCCTTGTCCTGACCCAAATACCGGCTGCCCGGCTTGACCGCCGGGATGGCCGCCAGTTCCGCCGGCAGATCATCGGCCGGGTAAGTCGGCGCCTCGATGGTCAGCAAAGAAACCAGCCGCACCCCGAGGTTCGCCTTGCCGCCCGAACGATCTACCAGCGACGCGGCGCCCACCACCAGGCCCCCGCAGTCGCGGATGCAGGCGATACATTCGCGGGACGACAAGCCGGTTGTGACCACATCCTCGACCATCAGGACCCGGGCCTCAGGGGAAATCTCGAAACCGCGGCGCAAAGCGAATTGGCCGTCGAGCCGCTCCGCGAAGATGCTTTCGGTGCCCAGCTGCCGGGCCATCTCATAACCCACCACAACACCGCCCATGGCCGGCGAAATCACAAGATCGATAGCGCCGCGAAATTCGGCTGTCACCTTTAAAGCCAGCGCCCGGCACAGCTCCGCAGCCCTCCGGGGGTCCATGAGAACCCGCGCGCACTGGAGATAAACCGGGCTGTGAAGGCCCGACGACAGTATGAAATGCCCCTCTAGAAGAGCCCCCGCTTGACGGAAATGGGTCAAAACTTCTTGGCGTCCCATAGGCCCGTTCTCCGTCTGGCTCTCAAGCATTAGCCGCGCACCCGGTCGGCCGAGCTGACCACATCGATGCCGCGCAGCGCCGTTGAAGTATCGGTCAGATGTTTTAGGTTCCGCACCTCGATATCGATCAGCATGGTATAAAATTCCGAGTCACGTTCGGTGATCTTCAGGTTTGAAATATTGCCGCCCTGCTTGGCCACCGACTGGGCGATCTTGGCCAGCGCCCCAGCCTCGTTGATAACGATCAACTTGACCCGGCCGGTATAGAAGGCCGGCTTTTCGCCGTGGCTTTGCCACGACACGTCGAGCCAGTCGTCGGCCGTATCGGCCTTTTCCTGTAGCTCCTCGCAGTCCGAAGTATGGATCGTCACGCCCTCGCCCGGATCGACAATACCGACAATCCGGTCGCCCGGCAGTGGATGGCAGCAGCTGGCCAGATGAACCGCAACCCCGGGCGTCAGGCCGAGGATGGGCACCGCATGCTGGCTCGATCCTTCCGGGTCCCAGTCCCGAACCGGCATGGCGGCCGGACGGTATATCGGTTTCAATTCCTTACGCGGGTAAAGCGTACGCAGCAGTTGCCGGGCCGTCAGGTGGCCGACCCCTACCTGTTCGTAAAGATTGTTGATGTCCTGGAGTTTGAGCTTGCCCGGCGCTTCCTTGAGCGCCTTTTCCGAAAATTCGAGGCCCTGCTGCTCGAACGCATGGCTGAGAATATCTTTACCAAGGGTCCGGTACTCGGCCCGTTTTTGGCCGCGCACAAAGCGGCGAATCGCCGAGCGGGCCTTACCGGTAACGACAAAACTTTCCCAGCGGGGCGACGGCCGCTGCGCCTTGGAGCGCAAGATTTCGACCTGGTCCCCGTTGTCCAGTTGGTGGCGCAAGGGCACATGGCGGCTGTTGACCTTGGCGCCGACGCAGGTATCGCCGATCGCCGTGTGGACCGCATAGGCGAAATCGACCGGCGTCGAACCGCGCGGCAAGGAGATCAGCTCACCCTTGGGTGTAAAGCAAAAAACCTGGTCCTGGAACATCTCAAGCTTGGTGTGCTCGAGAAACTCCTCCGGTGTCGAGGCCTGGTCAAGAATCTCCAATAGCTCCTGAATCCAGCGGTATTGAGAGCCCTCGACCGGTTCCTTGCCCTGCTTGTACTGCCAGTGAGCAGCGACGCCGCGCGAGGCCACCGCGTTCATCGCCCGGGTGCGGATCTGAATTTCGATGCGGAACTGCCGCGGCCCGATTACGGTCGTGTGGATCGATTCGTAGCCGTTGCGTTTCGGGGTCGAGACATAATCCTTGAAACGGCCGGGAACCATGGCCCAGTTGCGGTGAATCACGCCCAAGGCCCGGTAACAGGCCTCCTCGTCCTCGACAATCACCCGAAAGGCCACCACATCCGCCAGATCCTCGAAGGTGATATTGTTGCGCTCCATCTTTAGCCAGATCGAATAGGGAGTCTTTTCGCGCCCCTCGACCTCGACCTCGATGCCTTCTTTGGACAGCGCTTGCCGGATCTGACGGGCGATCGCCTTTATCGCCCGTCCGCCGCGCTTGCGCAAATATTTCAGCCGCTGGTCAACCGACTCGTAGGCCTCGGGATTGAGTTCATGAAAGGCCAGATCCTCGAGCTCAGCCTTCATCTTGCGCATGCCGATGCGCTCCGCCAGCTGGGCATAGATTTCCATCGTCTCAAGCGCGATGCGGCGCCGCTTTTTGGGATCTTCGATGTGATACAGGGTCCGCATATTGTGCAGCCGGTCGGCCAGCTTCACCAGCAGCACCCGGATATCGTTGGACAGGGCGAGGAGGAACTTGCGAAAGTTTTCGGCTTGGCGTTCGCTCTCGGTCTGGATCTCGAGCCGCGACAGTTTGGTCACCCCGTCGACCAGCTTGGCGATGCTTTCCCCGAACAATTCCTCGATCTCGTCGATGGTCGCAAAGGTGTCCTCGACCGTATCGTGCAACAGCGCCGTGACGATGGTGTCGCCATCGAGCTTCATATCGGTCAGAATCCCCGCCACTTCGAGAGGATGAGAGAAATAGGGGTCGCCGGAAGCCCGAGTCTGGGCGCCGTGCGCCTTCATCGAGAAGACGTAGGCGCGGTTCAAGAGTTGCTCGTCCGCCAGCGGATCGTAGCTGCGCACCTTTTCGACCAGTTCAAATTGTCTGATCACTTCGCTCTCGCCCTTTTCAAATTTCCGACCTTGCGATCTTACATAGGGTTTGGCCAATAAAAAACCCGGCAGGTGCCCCAGCCGGGATTAATTTTTCTTGCCACGGAGCCCCACGGTCCCGTTTGACTACTCTTTGCTTGGCTTTTCCTCGGCTTTGGGTTCATCGTCGTTCTTGGCCACCGGCTCACTGGCCGGTTCCGCAAGCAGCTCTGCTGCGGCCTTTTCAAGCGCCTCCGGCGTCAGCACGTCAGTCGTCTCGCTGGCCCGCCGGCCGGCCAAAAGAAGGCTCAGATCGTCTTCTTCCGGCTCGTCCACATCGACGTGGCGCTGCATGCTCTGAATAATGGCTTCCTTAAGATCTTTGGGCTTGATTTTGTCTTCAGCGATCTCGCGCAGGGCCACAACCGGATTCTTGTCGTTGTCCCGCTCAACCTCCAGCTCGTCTCCACCCGCGATTTGCCGGGCTCTCTGGGAGGAAAAAAGAACCAGATCGAACCGGTTGCGAACTCTGGTTATGCAATCTTCAACGGTTACGCGGGCCATTTGCCAACTCCAATATTCGCCTGGACCGCAGGCTTATACATGGGCTTTGGGGCTGTGTAAAGCCGGAACCGCACTCACGACGGCCCGGATCGCAGGGCCCGGACCGCAGCCGGATCGTCGTCAAGGGCGGCCAGCAATTGGGCCGCCGTCTTGTGAAACACCGGGTGCCGCCAGTCGGCTGCCATTTCTTCGAGCGGCGCCAGCACGAATCGCCGCTGATGAAGGCGCGGGTGCGGCAGGACGAGGGCCGAGCGGTCGGCCTCCGAGCCTTGGTGCCAAGTCGCCACATCGGGCCTGACCTGACCCCGGTAATCGAGGATATCGATGTCCATCGGCCGGGCTGCCCAGCGGCTCTCATCCCGGCGTCCGAACCAGGCTTCAAGCTGCTTGATCGCGGCCAGCATCTCCCGGGCACTCAATTGGCTGGAAACGCCCACCACACCGTTGACGAACCAGGGCTGGTCGCTGATCGGCACCGGCGCACTTTCGAACCACGGCGAGCGTCTCTGCACTTCGATACCGATCGCCGCGAAGCGCCGGCAAGCCAATTCGAGGCTGGCGGCGGGGCTGGTGCCCTGGTCGCTTTCGAGATTGGCTCCAAGCCCCAAAATAATCATCGTCGGCGCTCCGCGGGCGGCTGTTGTCAGCGGATTTCACTTGGCTTAGGCTGGCCCCGCCGTCAGTTTCAACTCCGCGTCCTGTGATAGGGCAGATGGCTGGAATTGTCGATCAAAGCCGCCGTTTCGGGGGTGGCCAGAGCGGGAGCATCTAGGTGCAGTTGAAAGATCGGACGACCGAACGGTTTGACCCGGAACCCAGCCCGGATTGCGGCCGCTGCAGCCGCCTTGAAGCTTTTCGGGCCACCAACCGGGCGGCTAATCCGGACTGGTTTAACCGCCCGGTTCCAGGCTTCGGCGATGCTAATGCGCGGCTTTTGATCATCGGCCTGGCGCCGGGCCTCAAGGGCGCCAACCGGACCGGCAGGCCCTTTACCGGCGATTGGGCGGGTGATCTGCTTTTTGCCACGCTGGCAAAGTTCGGCTTTGCCGACGGCGCCTATCAGGCCCGCCCGGACGACGGGCTGAGGCTCAATGACGTCTTTATCACCAATGCTGTGCGCTGCGTGCCGCCCCAAAACAAGCCGGTCGGGGCCGAGATCACCAACTGCCGGCCGTTTCTCGCAGCCCAGATCCGCTCGATGGCGAAGCTTCGGTTGCTGCTGGCGCTGGGCCGGATTGCCCACGACAGCACGCTTTCGGCGCTGGCGGAAAAACGCTCCGCCCACGCCTTCGGGCACAATGCCACTCATCGGCTCGAAGGCGGGCTGATGCTGGTCGACAGCTATCACTGCTCGCGCTACAACACCAATACGCGGCGCCTGACGGTCGATATGTTCGAACAGGTTTTCGAGAATATCCGCGGGCTTTTGGAGTCATAGCTCATGGCCGGCCACACGCACGGCGCAAAACATCCTTCCCGGGACAAAAGCCGGCTTTTGTTCATCGCCATGATCATGACCGCGACCTTCATGGTCGTCGAAGTGATCGGCGGGCTGATCTCGGGCTCTCTGGCCCTGTTGGCCGACGCCACACATATGCTGACCGACGCCGCCGCCCTTGGCCTGGCCTGGGGGGCGACCCGGGTGGCCAAGCGGCCAGCCGACGCCAAACGCTCCTACGGTTACGAACGCTTTCAGGTCTTGGCGGCCTTCACCAACGGTCTGGCCTTGTTGGTGCTGGTGGTTTGGATTTTCATCGAAGCCTTTCACCGGATCACCGAACCGTCCGAGATCCTGGCCGTGCCGATGCTGCTGATCGCCAGCCTTGGCCTGATTGTGAATCTGGTCATCGCCGCGGTACTGCATAAAGACCACAAGCACGATATGAACGTCGAGGGGGCCTTTCTTCATGTGATGAGCGACCTTTTGGGCTCGGTAGCGACGATCATGGCCGGACTGGTGATTTATTTTAGCGGCTGGACCCTGATCGACCCCATTTTGTCGATCGGGGTCGGTTTGCTGATCCTGCGGGTCGGTTGGAGGCTGGTCCGCCGGGCGGCCCATATCCTGCTCGAAGGCACGCCCGAGTCGCTCGATCTCGAGGCGCTAAAATCCAGTCTGATCGCCCGGGTGCCCGAACTTACCGACATTCATCACATCCACGTCTGGCTGCTGACCACCGAGCGGCCGCTGATGACCATGCACGCGACAATCGCCGAAGGCGCCGATCCCGGCCCGGTCCTGTTGCGGATCAAGAGCGAGTTGCATGAGAATTTCGGGATTTCGCATTCGACCGTGCAGATCGAAGGCGGCGCCTGTGCCGACGATCACATTCATTGATCAAGGATGACCCTGGCATTGATCAAGGACGACCTTGGCATTGATCAAGGACGACCTTGGCATTGATCAATGACGACCCCGGCATATCAATGACGACCCTGGCATTGATCAAGGATGACCCCTACCAGATGGTCAGGCGCTCTTCAGGCGGCCGCCACATGAGATCGCCGGGCCTGACGTCAAACGCCCGATGGAAGGCGCCGAGGTTTTGCAGCACCAAATTGACCCTGTATTCGGCCAGCGCATGAGGGTCCGAGAGGAGCCGGCGGCGCAATTCCGCATCGGTATAAATACGTCTCCAGGTTTGTCCCCAGCCGATAAAGAAGCGTCGCTCGGCCTGGCGAACCTGGATCTCCGAGAGCCCATTTTCGGCCCGGTACAGGCGCAAGCCCTCCAGCGCCGCGATCAGGCCCCCGAGATCGCCGATGTTTTCCGATAAGGTCCGGCGGCCGTCGACCTTGAGGCCGGGCTGCGGCTCGAGGCCCGAATATTGCGCCACCAGCCGCTCCGAAAAGCGGGTAAACTCGGCTGCATCGTTGGTGTTCCACCAGTCCCGCAAGCGGCCGTCCTGGTCCAGCTTGCGGCCTTGATCATCGAAGCCGTGGATGATCTCGTGGCCAATGATGCCGCCGATCGCTCCGTAGTTCAGATCGACCTCGCGCCCGGCCTCGAAAAAGGGTGCCTGCAGAATACCGGCCGGGATGTTCACCACATTGAGCGAGGCCTGATAGTAGGCCCCTACAGTCTGCGGCAGCAGGGCCTCCTGGGCCCCACGGGACGATCGGCCGAGGCGCCCAAGCTCACGGATCGTCCGCGCCCGTCCGGCGCCCAGGACCGTATCGACGATCGATGAGGGAACGATATCGAAGCCCTTGTCCGCCACCGGATGGGCCGCCGAGCCGATGCGGAAACTCATGCGGTCAAGTTTGCCGAGTGCCGCCTTTCGCGTCTCGTCGCTCATCCAGCGATTGGCCTCAAGGCGCTTGCGAAAGCCGGCCCGGATGTGGAGCGCGATATCCTCGACTGCCCTTCTCTGTGCCTCGCTGAAATGTTTTTCGAGATAGAGCCGTCCGAGGGCCGGGCCCATGACCCGGTTCAGAAAGGCGACCACGCGATCTTCGGACCGCTGCCGCATTTTCTGACCACGAAGTTGCCGGCCAAAAACCGCGAAGCGGGCGGCGGAGACCGCATCGGGCAGGAGATCGTGGAGGTCGTTGGCCAGATGAAACAGGAAATAGTCGCTCCATTGCCGGGCCGTGAAAGCCTGTTTCAGACCGGCCAGTTGGGCCACGAACGAGGGCTGTTGCACGATCACCCGGCCGATTTCCGGCACCCCCAAGCGCTTGAATAACCATGCCCACTCAAAGGACGGAGCCAGTTTTTCGAGGCCCTCGAGGTCAAAGGGATTGAAGGTCTTGGCCCAATCCCGGCTTTCAACGCCCGGCCATTGGGCGGCGGCCAGAGCCCGCTCGATCTCAATCACGCCCCGCGCCCTCTTGGCGGCCGCTTCGAGTTCCAGAAGATCAAAGACGTCGGCGACGTATTTCTCGTAGGCTTCCAGAATGCCGCCCGGCGGCGCGCCCGGCGCCGCGGCCAGATAGTAATCCCGGTCCGGCAATCCGAGCCCGGATTGCAACAGATGGAGGACATTTCTGCCCGAGCCCCCGGCGTCCGGCAATACGCGAAACTCGAGCGGCGCCGAAAGGCCGTATGCACGACGCCGGGCGATCATCACCTCGAGATAACTTGTGTCCTCGATCAACCATAGATCCGCATAGTCGGTGAGGAATTTGGCGCCCCTGAGCTGTATCAGCACGCGGTCCATATAAAGTCGATACAGGGCCTGGATCTTTTCTTGGTCGCTGCCGGCCGCATGCCCCTCCCCTTGGGCGATTTCAAGAATGATATCGAAAGTCCGCACTTCGACCGTTTCCGCTGCCTGGACAAAGGCGCTGTAGCCGCCGAGCTCCGTCGGCAGCAAGACGCCGCGCAACCAGGCGCCGTTGACCCAGCGGTAAAAATCGTCCTGCGGCCGTGTCTGAGGGTCGAAGCCGGCAAGTTCGAGCCGCGGCGGCTCGACGATCATCGTCGGTCCACCCCCGCTGAAACCCTCGCAGGCCACCGAAAGGGCGGCCAGACCAAGGACGATCAGATCGCGTTTGCGCATCACAATAACGCCTCGAAACTGCACTTCCAGGGAAAGATACCGCCGGCCGGCCCATTTGCAAAGCCGGGCCGCCCTCGGCGCCCGGTCGAGGTGGCTCCTAAAAGGTGATTTCGAGGCCGCCGGTAAGCGTGCGCGGTTTGCCGGGTCTGGCGCCGTAGGGACGGCGGGCCGCCACGTAAACCTGGTTAAAGAGATTGTCGACGGTCAAGAACAGGCGGAAATATTGGCCAAAATCATACCCACCACCGAGATCGAAGATGACCCGGGCGCCGATCTTCTCAAGATCCGGGATCGGCCCCTGCCCGGCTTGGCTGCGGGTCGCCGAGGTGTAACTAAAGTTCACATTCATGTCCCAGTTTATCCCTTCGAGGCCGAGGGCGCCGTGCGCTTGGTGCGGCGAGATGTAGGGCAAGCGGTCGCCCTCGATCACGTCGCCCCAGAAACCGTCCGAAAAACTGGAGCCGAATTTGGCTTGGGTATAGGTGTAATTGAAGCTTATCGGCATCGACAGTCCCGGCTTGAGACCGATCAGATAGCTGGCCGACAGCTCGAGACCCTTGACCCCGGCCCGGCCGCCGTTGAACTGGTCGCCGATCTCGCCGGCCGCGCAGCCGACCGCGTTCGAGCAGATGCCCACGAGATTCGAATAGCGCGTATAAAAACCGATGGCCTCGAACCTCAGACCATTCTCGATATACCTGAGGCCGGCCTCCAGGTTGACGCTTTTTTCCTGGCGCGCCTCGGCCTCGCTGGGACTGGGCGGTGAAAAGCCCTTGTGCAGGCCGGCCAGGAAGGTCAGGCCGGGCCGGGCCTGATAACCCACGCCGAACCCGGGGATGACCACGGTCAGATGATTGCGCCGCACGGCGCTCGGGCCCAAAAGCCGGTCCGGGTCGCTCGGTGAAAAATCGCGCCGCTCAAGCCGGATTTTCTCAAGCCGCACCCCCGGCACCAGGCGCCAACGGCCCCAAACGATCTCGTCCTGCACAAAAGCGGCAAAGGCGCGGGCCCGGGCGACTCTGTTCGACAGGCTGCCGGGCGCCTCGACAGAGGTCAGGACCAACCGCCCGTTCTCCATGCGAAAGTTTTCGCGGTGCTCGAGCCGGTCCTCGGCGTCCTCGTGGTAGCGCAGGCCGATCTGCAATTCGTGGTCCAGGGCCCCGGTCTTGAGGCTGGCGTTGAGCAGGGTCTGGACCCCCCAACTGTAATATTCGCGGTTGTTGTGGCGCAATTGCAGGGCGTCGTCGATGCTGTCCGCCTGTCCCTTGAGGATGGCCAGCGCGGCCTGGTTCAAAGGATCCGACGGGTCGTCGAAAATGACACTCGGGCGGATGCGGCCGCGGCCGTCGCCCAGGTCGAGATCGTCGAGCTTGAACCAGTCGCGCTCGAACCGGTTCCAGTAAATCGTGGTTGTCAGGTCGAGCCGCGGCGACAACTCGATATAGTGGCTGGCCTGGATCTGGTAATGGCGCGAGTTGAAGACATCGTTGGCCGAGGCCGCGTAACGCTGGAACGGATTGACCGCAAAATCGGCCTCCGTGAGCCCCAGATAGGTCTCGCGTGAGCGTTGATCGGTCAGCCCGAGCTTTATCTCGAAGGTCTGATAAAGATCTGCCGCCGGGTCGTTCGAAAAGCTGAACTTGGCCAGGTAATCTTCGATCCTAAAACCGGTCTTACCGCCCGCCGGGAGCTCCTTGAAACCGTCGCTGGAGGCCTGGAAGGTCTCCAGGAGCGCCCCGAAGCCGCCGCTCTCGCCGCCGATCAGCCCATGGGCTTCGATCAGGCCATGCTGACCGCGGCGCAGGCGCAGGCGGGCCATTGGTTCCTCGGGGATCTGGCTGGAGACCAGATTGATCGCCCCGCCGATGGTGCGCGGACCAAACTTGATGGCGCTCGAGCCCTTGCGCACCTCGACCGCCTCGAGGCGGCCGGCGGTGGGGAAATAATAAGCCGCCGGGGCGGCGTAGGGCGCCGGGGCGATCAGCACGCCGTCCTCCATCAGGGTGATCTTGGACGAGCGGTCGACGCCGCTGCCCCTGAGGCCGATATTGGGCCGCAGGCCGAAGCCGTCCTCCTCCTGGATATTGACCCCGGGGACCATGCGCAGGATGCGGTGAATATCGTCGTAATGGTGAGCCTCGAGCTGGTCGGCGCCGATAAAGGTCGCGGCGCCGGGAATTTCATACTGGCGCTGGCGGCTACCGATAACGCTGATCCGTTCGAACGGAATGCTGTTGTCGGCTACCAGGAAAAATCCGTTGTCCTCCTCGGCCACCGCCTGGGGCGCCGCAACCAGGGCCAAGGCGGCCAAAAGCACCGCTTTCGGGCAGTCGAACCCCGGCCCGAGGCGACTTTTGCGACCAATTCCAGACGGAAATTTTTCAAGCACTGGCCCCGGTCCCACTCAAAAGACGGACACCGCTCGGTATCCGTCCTTTTTGCAACTCATTCTTAATTGCACTTTCTAGGACCGAGTCTTTCCACTTGCAAGGCTTATTTGCAATTCATTCTCATTTTCAACAAGCGGCATAATTTGGTCGCCTTTCCGGCTTGGAGTGTTGCCCGGCCCGGCCGCTTGTCCGGCGCCCCGCCGGGATTGATAAGCGCCTCTCGCCTGCCTTTGACCAACCCTTGTAACGCTCTTTCGATGGGGCCCGCCAACCCCCTCCGGCGCGCCGACCGCTGCCGTTCTTTGCCCGCCCGAAAAACACCGATCGGGTACGCTACGGCTTTTTATATTCCCGTTCTGGTGCTTTCCACTTGACCCAATACACCCTTTTGATTATCGTTTGTACCTACCTGGTGTTTTCGATAAAAGGTTGGGAGGGGACGAAGATGGTGAAACTAACGGGCTCGGTAGGCAAGATGGGCCCCAACAAGAAACACGATGTGGCCCTGGTGCAAAGGCTCATGGGGGCCATAAAGGTCAGAACCAGGTTTGGCCTCAAGCCCATCTGGAGCAAAAAACCCGACGGCCGCTACACCCGGGAGATGGAGCCGGCCATCATCTGCCTGCAGGAGCATATGGGCCAAAAACCCACCGGCAAATTGGAACCGACGATCCAGACCCTGAACGCCCTGACCAAGGTGGCGCCCGCGGGAGCTGCGCACCGCAGCCAGCGTCCAGGGCACCAGCGCCGCCGTGAAGGGGCCTTCGAACCCGGGCCGCGAGTCGTATCGCCTGGCCGACGAGACCAAGGTCAAGGCCCCCTTCCCGGCCAAGGAGCGCAATGCTCTCGCCCGGGGCTACCGCTCCCTCGGTCCCAACTTTAATATTTGCCTGAAGCGCAAGACCGACTGGGTGACGGGCGACGGCCGTTTCGCCACCGAGCTCGCGATCGACGGCGAGCTCTCGGGGACCCTGGCCGAGCGCCACCAGGTCCGCCAGCAGATCTGCCGCTTCATCACCACCTTGGGCCACTGGGAGAAGGACCATCCCAACGTTCTGAAGTTCCGCTCGAAGCTTTTATCAATATCCCTGAAACTCTTCAGGCTTGGTTGATGCCTCAGCCCCTGTCACGCAGCAGGCGGGCCTTCTGGCGCAGCCAGTCGCGGGCCTTTTCGGTCGCCCTTTTGTCGTGGAGCTTTTTGCCGCGCCCCAGGGCGATCTCGAGCTTGGCCCGGCCCCGGGGATCAAAATAAAGCGCCAGGGGCACGATGGTCAGGCCTTTAAGCCGCACCGCCGAGCCGAGCCGGTCGATCTGACGGCGCTGCATGAGCAGCTTTCGGGGCCGGCGCGGCTGGTGATTGGCCCGGTTGCCGTGGCTGAACTCGGCGATATGGGCGTTGACCAACCACATCTCGCCGTTGCGCACCTCGGCGTAGGCCTCGGCGATATTGGCCCCGCCCTCGCGCAGGGACTTGACCTCGGTGCCCAGCAGCTGGATCCCGGCCTCGAACTTTTCGAGCAGTTGGTATTGGAAACGGGCCTGACGATTCTCGGCCAGGCGCACGGCCTTGCGGCCCGGCGATTTTTTGCCGCGGCGGCTCAAGACGCCGCCGCCTGGCCAGCGGTGATCCCGCTTGCCTCGAGAGCGGCCTTGACCAGCCTCTCGGTGGCCCGACCGACCGGCACCAGTGGCAGCCGCAATTCATTCTCGGCCAGACCCAAAAGGCTGGCCGCGTATTTGACCGGGCCGGGGCTGGTCTCGACGAACAGCGCCTCATGAAGCGGCATCAGCCGATCCTGGAGCTCCAGCGCCGCTTTCTCGTCTCCACGCAATGAGGCGGCCTGCATCTCGGCCACCAGACCGGGGGCGACATTGGCAGTCACTGAAATACAACCCTGACCGCCCAGGGCGTTAAAGGCGACCGCCGTCGCATCCTCGCCCGAGAGCAGGCAGAAATCGGCGCCCAAGGCCTGGCCTTGGGCCTCGACCCGCTTGAGATCGCCGGTGGCGTCCTTCAGGCCGACGAAGTTTTTGCAATCCTGGCGCAGGCGGACCATCGTCTCGAGGTCCATATCGACCGCCGAACGGCCGGGAATATTGTAGGCCACCAGCGGCAGGCCGGCAGCGTCGTGCACGGCCTTGAAATGGCGATAGAGTCCCTCGGGGGTCGGTTTATTGTAATAGGGCGTGACTACCAGCACGCCGTCGGCACCCGCCTTGGCCGCGTGCTGGGCAAGCCTGACGGCTTTGGCGGTCGCGTTGGAGCCGCAACCGGCGAGCACCGGTATTTTGCCGGCGCACAGCCTGACCGTGGTCTCGACCAGCCAGCTGTGCTCATCGAAATCCAGGGTCGGCGCCTCGCCGGTGGTGCCACAAGGGGCCAGACCATCGCTGCCGGCACCGATCTGCCCTGCGACCAGAGCCTCGAAGGCCGCCCGGTCGAGCGCGCCGTCTTTAAACGGCGTGATCAGCGCCGTGAACGATCCGCGAAACATCGCGCACTCCTTATCCTACAGAGGTGGGGCAGAATAGCCTTCCTGCGCCGGCATCTCAAGCGGCGCCCGGCCGGGCCGGACAAAAAGAAACCGGCGGCAAAAGCCGCCGGCAAGGGTTCGATTCCGGCCGCCGCCGAAACCCGTTCATCGAGGGTTATTAACTCCCCTTTTCTTTGGTCTTGATAAAGATGTGCGGGTGCCGGCCGCGGTCGAAGGCCCAGTGTGCCGCTTCCAATTCGTCCTCGCTTAACTCTCCGTCGCCATCTTTGTCGAGCCTTTCAAAGCTTTTGTCGAAGCGCTTGTTGAACTCTTCGCGGCTGATCTTGCCGTTGCCGTCCGCATCGAGCTCGGCCAGGGCCTCGGCGCGGCGTTCCTGCATTTTTTGGGCAAACTCTTTATGGCGCTCTGTCATCTCGGCCCGGTGTTTTTCCATCTTGGCCTGTCGCTTTTCCATCCTCGCCTTATGGCGCTCCACCGCCTCCTTGTGGGCCTGACGGATTTTTTCGAGCTCTTCCGGGTCCAACTCGCCATTTTCATTCTCGTCAAACTTTTCGAGCATCGCCCCTTCGTTAAAAGGCCTGACTCTCAGGCCACGCTCGGCGCGGTGCAGACCCCGTCCGGCGTGGCGCATGGCCCGCTCGATGGATTCCTCGATCTCGGCTTCGAACTCGGTGCCATCGAAATCAAAATCGAAATCGAAATCGAAGCTGTCCTCGAGCCGCCCAAGGACCCGGCCGACCCTGACCGAGACGCTTTTGAGAATCTTTTCAACCCGCGCTTCGATCTCGTCCTCGAACTCGTCTTCGCTGATGAAACCGTCTTTATCGGTATCGAAGTCCTCGAAATCAGCGTCCATGCCGCTGTCCCATTCGGCTTCGAATTCTTGCTTGGAGATCTTGCCGTCGCCATCGGCATCGAAGGCCTCGAGAAAATCATGGTCGGAATGGATGCGGATCACGCGTTTTACGGCGCTGACTTCCTTTACGGTGCTCACTTCTTTTTCCCCGGCCTCGGCCGCCATGCCGGCGGTGGTCAGGGAAAAGCTCATAAATAGCCCGAGGGCTGTTGCAGATAACTTCATTGGGGTTCCTCCTCTAGGATCCTATGGTTTGTCGTCAACGTTTCGTTGGCCCCTCGTGCAAATGTTACGCGCCGGCGGCCAAAGACCCTTCGGGTCAATCCTCATTTCATCCCTAATTTTCCGCCGTGCTAAACCGCCGGCAGATATATGCGGCCGGTAGATCCCCCGGCCGCCCTGTGCATCTTCATGTAATGCGGTGGCCTGGATAAGATCAAAAATAACGGGCCAGGGGCAGGCGGGTGATACGGCGGCCGGAGGCGGCGAAGATGGCATTGGTAAGCGCCGGGGCGGCCGGCGGCGTCGAGGGTTCGCCAGCCCCGCCCGGCGGCGCGCTCGAGGTCATGATATGGGTCACGATCAGGGGCGTGTTGCCAAGCCTAAGCATTTCATAATCATGAAAATTGCTCTCGACAACGGCCCCCTCTTCAAGCGTGATGCGGCCGAAAAAGGTCGCCGTCAGGCCAAAGATGATGCCGCTTTCCATCTGCGCTTCGAGGATCGAGGGATTGACCACCTGGCCGCAGTCCACCACGCAGGTGACCCGCTCGACCCTAACCCCGTCGCCGGTCACCGTCACATCGGCCACTTGGCCGACGATGGTGCCGAACGAGCGGTGGATGGCCAGACCCTGGCCGCGCCCGTCGCCGCTCCAGTGGCCGAAATGGCTGGCTTGGCGCAGCTGGTCCAGAACCGCCAGGAAACGCGGCCGCCTGGCCAGCAATTCGTAGCGCAGATCGAACGGATCGCGGCCCGCCTCGACGGCCAGCTGATCGACAAAGCTTTCCATAAAAAAAGCATTGAAACTATGGCCGACCGAGCGCCAGAAGCCGACCGGAACCGGGGTTTCCATGAGGCTGTGTTCGACCAGATAATCCGGGAAAGCATAGGGCGAAAAGGCCAGCCCATCGACCGACGAGGGGTCGGGCTCCGAGCGCGCCGCAAAGGGCGCAATCCGGCCAACGAAATTTCCGATCACCGACTGGCTGGCGGTATGCGAGGCGAGGCCGAGCACCTGGCCGTCGCGGCTGATCAGGCCTCTCAGCCGGCCGACCGCCATCGGCCGATAGAAATCGTGCTGGACGTCCTCCTCGCGGCCCCAGATCACTTGTACCGGCCGGCCAACCGCTTGCGAGATTTGCACCGCCTGGCGCACCGTATCGGTCTCGACCCGGCGCCCGAAGCCGCCGCCCAAATAGGTCGTATGAACCTCGATTCGATCGTCGTCCAAATCCAACAGATCGGCCGCCGCATCGCGGGCCAGGGTCGCCGACTGGGTCGGCGCCCAGATCTCGCAAGAACCCTGCCGCACATCGGCCGTGCAGTTCATCGGCTCCATACAAGTGTGGGCCAGGTAGGGCACTTCATAGAGCGCCTCGATCTGGCGGCTGCCGGCCGGCGGTGCCGCGAACAGTTTTTTCGGCTGGCCCCTTTTTTCGTATTCGTAAGGATCCGGATCCTCGAGGGCGGCTCGGTAATCGGCAAAAAGCTGGGCGCTCGAGACCGCCGCTTCGGGCGCCAAATATTGCACAGGGATGGCGTCGAGGGCCGTTTTGGCCTGCCAGTAATGTTCGGCCACCACGGCCAGCGCATCGTCGAGCGCCACTACATCGATCACCCCCGGGCTGCCCAGGGCCACGCTCGGGTCGAAACCACCGAGCCTTCCGCCAAAGGCCGGCGACGCCTTGATCGCGGCAAAGGCGAGATTAGGCAATCGCACGTCAATGCCGAATGTGGTCCGGCCCATGACCTTGTGCGGCGTATCGAGCCGCCTGATCGGCCGGCCGATGATTATATGGTCTTTGGCTGCCTTCAAGGGCGGATCGGACGGCGGAGAGAGGGTGGCCGCGAGGCGGGCGAGCTGACCAAAACTGAGTTTTTCGGCGCCGCTGCTCAAGACCACAAATCCGGCCTCCACGTGGCATTCCCCGGGTCGAACGGACCAGCGCTCCGCCGCCGCCGCGATCAGCATCTCGCGGGCCGCCGCCGAGACCTGACGCAGGGGGATCCAAAAATTGCGGATGCTGGTGCTGCTGACGGTGGCCTGAATGCCGAGCACGGTGGCCAATCCTTTGGCCGCCCACAGCCCGATCTCGCGCAGGGCCCCGGGCAGCGCCTCGTTTTCCTCGATCGAGGCGGTAATCAGCGTCCGGTTGGCGTATAAGGGATCCACCGGCGCGGCCTCCACCTCGATCTGGCTCCAGTCGGCGCCCAGCTCTTCGGCCACCAGCATCGGCAGGCTGGTAAACACCCCCTGCCCCATCTCCGCCTGCGGCACCACGGCTATCACCCGGTTGTCTTCGGTGATTTTGAGCCAGGCATTCAAAACCGATTCGCCGGGCCCGGGTCTTAGCACCGGCTTGCGGTTGGTGTAGTGGGAGATGCCGAGAAACAGGCCGCCGCCCACCAGCGCCCCGGAAATCAGAAATCCGCGTCGGGTAATCTTGACCATCACGCATCCACTTGCTGCGCGGTATTGGACCGTGTCGATAGGGACTTTTCAAGTGAAAGCTAATCCATGGCTCGACACCAGAGCCGCATTACACAACCATCCGGCCGCCTTGTGACTTGCCCCAAGACTGATGGGGAGCTAAGCTTCGCAGGGCTGAATCAAGACCGCAAAGTAGGCGAAATGAAGTTTGATCGATTGTTCCCCGGCATTGTTTTTGTGGGTCTGGCGGGCCTTTTTGTGGCCGCCATGGCTGCCGCCCAGGCGTCCGCCACGCCAAGTCCAGCGACTGCCTTAGCCCGCCAAGCCGGGGCGGTTGCCGGGGCGGCGATCTTTTGCCTAATCGACGAAGACAAGCAGGAGATTTATGTCGACCGGGTGCAGGCCGAGATCGCCCTGTCGGCCTACGATGACGTTGACCTCGTGGTCGCCAAGATCACCTTTTCAAATGAGAAAAATCACGCCAGCGCCATCGAGCCCGACAGCGGCTGCAAGGAATTCAAGCGCCAGTTCAGCGCCCGCATTTCGGGCTTCCCCGAAAGTCATTAACAGGGCGGGATTTATTGCCGCAAAGGAAAAGGGGGCGCCCCGACGCCCCCTTTATTGCCAGATATGAGCTCCCATTACGCTCGAATACGCAACCCAG
Source organism: Pseudomonadota bacterium (assembly GCA_022566895.1). Lineage (GTDB taxonomy): Bacteria > Pseudomonadota > Alphaproteobacteria > Sphingomonadales > SMXR01 > JADFIA01. The sequence continues at coordinate 33,302 of JADFIA010000009.1, read as the reverse complement.
CTAATAGGTAATCAATACGGTTCTGGCAAATTCCCGGCCCGGGAAGATCTTTCCCAAGCCCTTGTACACGAAATTGGCAAGTGTTGGACCGACCCGCAGCCGCCTGGAGGTATCCGGAAATGCGAAATCGGTTCCGTTATATCTTGGCGCGGCTATGAAATTGGTAATCAGGCTGGCGGTGACATCGGCCGTCCCGATTACTTTGCCAGCCGCGTCATACGCTGTGATGGTGCCGGTCGCCACCGAATTGCGCCCGGAAATTATGGCCACTGGGTGGTCCTCCACGCGCAGGAGATCCAACACGATGGCGATCCTCTCGACGCCGTCCACACCAGCCCGCTCCAGACTGGCTGTGACGAAGCCGCGGGTTAGGGCTTCCACCGAAAAGTCGTTGAGATCGGGGATCAGCACCTCGTTGGCCCATTGCACGGCCGGCCAGCGGGCGAATGAAAGTCCCCGGGTGTGTCGGCGGGTCAGCCGGTAGCGCCGGAAATATTCTTCGCGCTGGCGCTCGACCACATTGATCCTGGGCATGACTTTGGTCAGATATTTGCTGAACCTGATATCCACCTCAACCGCCTCGGCAGACCCGGCAGCCGAGAACAGGAAGCCGGCCAGAGCGATCCCTAAAACTGGCAGAAATTTGGCCTTCATCGTCGTGTCCTCTCGTCCAATTACCGACAAAACCTTACCCCATACAACTGCGGTCGTTGCGGCAATTTGTGCAACAAGTCTATGAAATTCATGCTTAACCGGACATGAACGCAGATCGATGGCGGCGGCGCGGCCGGCTGGCTGGTCCCCGGCGCTAGTGGAAATAGGAGGCCCCGTTTATGTCGAAAGTGGCTCCGGTGGCGTGTTTAGCCGCTCCACTCAGCAAAAAAACCACCAGGTTGGCGACTTCACCGGGCGGCGCCGGGGCGCCCATCGGAATTTCACCGATCATGGCCTCGTTTCCCGGCGCTTCCAGCTTCGGCATGACGCGCGCCGTCTCGATCCAGCCCGGCGCGATCACATAGGCACAGATCCCGTCCTTGGCGTACCCCTTGGCGATCGAGCGGGTCAGCGCCACCACGGCCGCCTTCGAGGCCGCGTAATGCATCGAATCCGGCGCATCGCCGCGAAAGGCGGCGCGGCTTGAGATATTGACGATCATGCCGCCGTCGCGGGGCCGGAAATGAAGCAGCGCGTGGCGACACAGGTCGGCTACGGCCTGCGAATTGACGGCCATGGTCCGGGCCCAGGCCCGGCGCCAGTCCTCGATCGGGTCGTCGATGCTCACGGTATCGATAATCGCGGCGTTGTTCACCAGCCCGTCCAGACCGCCGGACCACTCGGCGGCGGCGGCAAAACAGGCATCGATGGCGCCCGGCTCCCTGAAGTCCGCCGGCAAGGCCCGGCAACGATCGGCCCCGTACTGGTCGATTAGCTCGCTGAGGCAGCCCAAGGCCGAGTTATAATGCCCTGCCACCGAGCCCCCCGCTTCCAGGATGTGCCCGGCAATCGCCGCGCCGATGCCACGCGAAGCGCCGGTGACAAGGATGTTTTGCCCTTCAAGTGAAATCATGATCGGTTCCCGAAGCGAAGATCATTGCCGGATCCTTAAAGCTCTTGAACTCAAGCTGATTGCCCGAGGGATCGCTAATAAAAAATGTGCCCTGCTGGCCCGGCTGGCCTTCAAATCGCACCTTCGGCCCGAGGGTGAAATCCAGGCTGGCGCCCTCCAGCCGCTCGGCCAGGCCCTGCCATTCCTGCCAAGGCAGGATAACCCCGAAATGACGGCTCGGCACCTTGTCGCCATCGACCTCGTTGCTCGCCGGCGGTTCAAGGGCGGCTACCAAATGGGCCGTAATTTGGTGACCAAAAAAATCGAAATCGATCCAGCGGCTGCTGCGGCGCCCTTTCGGACAGCCCAGCGTCCCGGCATAAAAGTCCTCTGCCGCCTCTAGCGAGGTGACCTGAAAGGCCAGATGAAAGGGCCGCATCGTCATCAACTTACTCCCCCGTCAGGACCAAGGAATTAGGAGCCCGCGGAGATAAAGGCGCCGACCGTGCGATAGAGCAGATAAATGTCGCTCTTGGCGCTCAACGCAAAGGGCGTATGGATCGACAGCACCGGCACCCCGATATCGATGACGTCGATATTGTGACGCGACAGCTCCTTGCCGAGCGTGCCGCCAGCCGCCCGCCCAACCTTGTAGGTCACGGTTTGCCAGGCAATCTCCGCCTTGTCGAGATAGGACCGGGTCCAGGCGATATATTCGGAATTGGCGTCAAACCCACGGCCGTAAAGCTTGATTTCAATGCCGAAACCAAGCCGCGCCGCATTGCCGAGTTCCCAAGCGTTTGGCCAGATCGGGTTGACGCCCGGGCTGACGTCCATCGAGATGGCACGACTTTTACGCAGCGCCGCCTTCAACATCGGCGATCGATACTCGGCGCCGGTCTGGCCGTAAAGCAGGCTTTCGATCAGGTCCACCAGGTAGGTCGAGCCGGCGCCGGTGTTGTTGTTGTTACCCGATTCCTCGTTATCCGCCAGAAAGACAAGGGTGGTGAATTCCGGGACGTCGGAATCGAGGATTCCGCGCAGCGCCGCAAAGACACTCAAGCGGTCGTCCTGGCCGTAGCCGGCCACCATCGAGCCATCCAGACCGGCATCCCGGGGCGCCATGGCGGGTACCAGATCAAGTTCGGCCGAGACCAGATCCTGCGGCTTGATGCCGTATTGCCGGTCGAGAATCTCGATCACCGCGGCGGCCGTATTTTCGCGCGCGTTCTTGGGCCAAAGTCCGGCTATGGGATCGAGCTCCTCGTGCATTAACACCTCCCGAGCCTTGCGCTCCCTCAAGTCGAAATCGACATGCGGCGACAGGTCGGGGATGACCAGGACCGGCTCACCCGCTTCGAGGCCGACCGAGATGCGCAACGTCCGGCCGTCCTTGCGGTCAACCCGGCCGATCATGGCCAACGGAATGTTGGTCCACTGATAGGTCTTGATGCCTCCGTGATAGCGGGTTTGCAACTGGGCGAAAGTTTCCTGCTCATAGACCGGGCGGGCCTTGAGTTCGAGGTGCGGAGAATCGATATGGGCGGCCATGATGCGCACGCCTTGGGCGATCGGCCGGCGCCCGGCCAAGATCAGAACCATCGCCCGATCCCGATTAACGTCGTAAAAGCGGTCGCCGGCCGCCAGCGCGTGGCCGGACGGCAGGGCTCGAAAGCCCTTTGCCCGAGCCAGCTTTATGGCCTCCTCGACGGTCGTCAATTCGCTTCGAGCGGCGCTGAGAAACGTTTTATATTCGTCAGCAAACTGCAAGACCCGCCGCTTTTCGGAAGCGCTGAAATCGAGCCAGACATTGCGACACGAACCCTGTGGGCAGCCTTCCGGCGCCGCCTCGATCGGCGATCCCAAAATGACGCCAAGGGCCAAAACCCAGCCGGCGAAAAGGCGAAACTTGCGAACCATTCGAACTCTCCCCCAAAAAAGTAAAACAACCGCCGAGCGCGGCTGCCTGCCGGATGATGCAGCCTGAGACCGCCTATGGCAAGCGACAGCCCATCACAATCCCGCTGATTGCGGATCTGGCCCGCTGCTTGCGGATCTGGCCCTCTGATTGCGGATCTGGGGTCGAGGCCTCAAAAAAGAGTCCGCATTTGAGCCACCGCGGAAGTTGAGACGAATGACGGCCAGACATTCGTCTCACCTGCCCCTGGCCGTCGGCTGAGTGCGCCTAGGCCTCGATGCGGAAGCCAACCTTCAGCACCAGCTGATAATGGCCAACCTTTCCATCGACGATGTGGCCGCGGGTTTCCAATACCTCGAACCATTCGAGGTGCTTGAGCGTCTTCGCTGCCGTGCCGATGGCGTTCTCGATGGCGTCCTCGATGCTGGTCGCCGACGAGCCGACGAGTTCGACGTTCTTGTAGACATGATTGGTCATGGCTTGCCTCCTCTTTCATCTGGCACTTCGCTATTTCCCACCCAGCTGGATCCTCTGCCCCCGGGCGGGCGAACAGATCATCAGAAAACGACTGGTCGAGAGCCAGCTTGGGTTTGGTGAATAATATCATTTTATCCGGGCCACGTCTTGGTGCCGTGCCGCCGCAGCGACTCCGAACCTCCGCTTATGGCAAAAAACGGACTTCTCTCAGCCGCTCAGGCCGACCATTCGCTCGGCCTCGTCGAGGTCGGCCGGGCCTCGGGCAGATTCTGTGTGGCCCAGACGCAGCCAGCCTGAAGACCGGCCAGCGGGCCCATCGAACCGGCGAAGATATCGGCGCACCAGGCCAGACCCCCGCCGACCTCGCGGTTTGAGGCAACCACGATCGCCGCCACCTGCGGTTCGAGGCGCCGCGCCGCAATGTCCACCAGTCGTTCACCGGCCAGGGTGAGGGCGAATTTCTCCCGGCCACCCATGCGCCGGCCCTGGCCGCCGGCCAGAATGACGCCGACAATGACCTCTTCGCTCATGCCCATCTCCTTGTCCTAGCGCCCACCGCCCTCAAGCTGGTGATCATGGGCGCCGTCGATCCCCAAAAGCTGTCCAAGGAGGACGCCGAACTGGCCGAAAAGGTGCTGCTCGATTCCCTGAAGGAACTGGCCAGACAACAAGCCGGCGCCAAGGTCGATAGCGCCTAGGCAAGCCCCCGCGTGCCGCTCGGTTCGGCCTTGCCGTCCGACCCCAGCTTGACTACACTCCCGACCAGATGGTGCCCCGATCTCGGGGCTAAGAGGGAACACGGTACGGAGGGCGCTCCAAATCCGTGGCTGTACCCGCAACTGTAGCCGGGAAGCTCCGCACCCTCACGCCACTGGACCTTAGGGTCCGGGAAGGCGGTGCGGAAGGCAATGATCCGGAAGCCAGGAAACCTGCCGTCGCGTCGTCCTTCCCGTGGCCGGGCTAGCCATCGGGAGCGGCTCTCGCAGCGGCGACATTTCGGAAACCCGAACCGAAGGAGTCGCCAATGCGCAATCCAATTATCCTGACAAGTCTATTATGCCTTTGGCCCGGCCTGAGCTGGGCCCAGGGCGATCAATTGCCGTTGCCAATAGATGACATAGAGACGGTCACCGTGACCGCCGAACGCCAGGCCGTCCCCCTCAACGAAATCGGCAGCAGCATCGAGATACTGGACGCCCAGGACCTGGCCAAGGGCCAGTACCTGTTCGTGCTCGATGCCCTTGAGACCTTGCCCGGCGTCTCGATCAGCCAGAACGGCGCCTTCGGCGGTTTTGCCGCCGTCCGCATCCGCGGCGCCCTGAGCGAACAGACGCTGGTGCTGATCGACGGCGTGATCGTCAACGACCCCAGCGCCCCCGGCGGCGGCTTTAACTTTGCCACCTTGTCGCCGTTCGATATCGAACGTATCGAGGTTTTAAAAGGGCCGCAGTCGACGCTCTACGGCAGCGACGCCATCGGCGGGGTGATCAATATCATCACCAGGACCCCGGAAAGCGGCACCGCGTTGAGCGGTCGCTTCGAGGCCGGATCCTTCGCCACCTTCTCGAGCAGTGGCGGGCTGGCCATCGGCCGGCCCAAGGGGAGTTTGCGGCTGTCGGCCTCGGCCATCACCTCGGACGGCATCTCCAAGGCTGACCAGCGCGACGGCAATACCGAAAAGGATGGCTACGAGGCCCTGACCCTGTCGGCCCGCGGGCAATATTCGCTAACCCCTATAGTGTCATTTCTGGTCAGCGCCCGCTATGTGGCCAGCCGGGCCGAGTTCGACGGCTTCGGTTTTCCCACCGGTGTCGTGGACGCCGACGAGGAGGCCGATTCGGATGAGTTTAATCTCAATGCCAGCGCCGATCTGACGCTGCTCGGCGGGCGCCTTCAGAACCGCTTTTCGTTCCTCTTTTCGCGCATCGAACGAGAGAATTTCGCGGCCGGCACCAGTACTTTTGCGGCCCAAGGCGAGCGTCGCGGCTTTGCCTACCGGGGGCTCTTGAACGCCCGTAAACTGGGCAGCATCGCCTTCGGCGTCAAGACCGAGGAAACCCGTTTCGAGACCAGCTTCGATGCCCCGGCGCAACTCACCATCAACAGTCTTTACGCCAACTGGTTCGTCAAACCGGCGAGCAACCTGTCTTTCTCGGCCGGCCTGCGGCTCGACGATCACGAGCGCTTCGGCAACGCCACCACCTTCCGGGTGACGGCCAATTATTACGACGAAGACCGCGGCTGGCGGCTGCGTGGCAATTATGGCGAGGGCTTCAAGGCCCCTTCCCCGTTCCAGCTGACCTTCGCCTGCTGCGGCGCCACGGCGCCCAATCCGGATTTGCAGCCCGAATCGTCAAAGGCTTGGGAGGTCGGCATCGAAAAGGCTTTGGGCCATGAAAATTTCCGCTTTACGGCGACCTTTTTTCGGCGCACCACCCGCAATCTGATTGATTTCTCCTTCGCCTCGGGGATTTACGAGAATATCGCCCGCAGCCGGACCAAGGGCCTCGAGCTGGGGTTTGTTGCCGCGTTCAGCCGCTCCTTTCAACTCTCTGCCAATTACACCTATCTGACCGCCCGCGACCGGGATACCGGCGACCAGCGGGCTCGGATACCCAAACCATCGGCTTTCGCGCGGCTCGACTGGCGGGCCAGCCGAAAACTGAACACCAGTCTGTCCTTGACCTACAATGGCCAGGAGAGCGACGCTTTCGGAACGATTGGCGAGTGGGTGCGGCTCGACCTGAAGGCCAGCTACAGACTGTCCGGGCAGGTCGAGCTGTTTGGCCGCATCGACAACCTTCTGGATGAAAATTATCAGGATGTTTTCGGCTTCGGCACACCCGGCATTTCGGCCTTCGGCGGCCTCAGAGTGCTGTATTAAGGGGCGTTTATGAGAACAACCATCCCTCTCGGCCTGGTCCTGACCTTTGTTCTGGGATCGCATGTCCATGCGGCGCCGTCGGGGGTGGTCTCGTTCGATTATTGCGCCGATCAGCATCTTCTGGCCCTGGCCGAGCCCAGCCAAATCCTGGCCCTATCGAAATATCAGGGCAGCGATTTTTCTTACTTTCCCAGCCCCCGGCCGCCTTTGCCGCAGGTCCGGGGCACAGCCGAGGAGGCATTGGCCTTGCGGGCCCGGGTGGTCATGCGCGCCTTTGGCGGCGGCCCGGACCTTGAAAGCGTGCTGGCGCCCTACGGCATCGAGGTGGTCAACCTGGCTTATGGCGATAATTTCGAGGTGGCCCGCCGCAACCTGCGCCGGGCCGGGCGGGTGCTCGACCAGGCGGCCAAGGCCGAAGCCTTGATCGCCGATATGGACGCGCGGCTGGCCCGGGTCCGAGCCGGTTGGGCGGACCGGCCGCTGGAGGACCGGCCAAGTGCCATTTATCTGACCCCCTCCGGGGCGACCACGGGCGGCGGCACCCTGGTCGACGAAGTGATCACCGCGGCCGGCTTCCGCAACCTTTACGCCGAGGCCGGCAAGCAGGGTTGGTTCATGCTCGATCTCGAGCAATTGCTGATCGCGCCGCCCGATGTCATGGTCGGCGGCTTTTTCGATCTCAAATCGAGCGCCACCAACCACTGGAACCTGGCCCGCCATCATCTGATCCGGCGGCTGCTCAAAGAAAAGCCGAGCCTGCTGGTGCCCGGCCGGCTTTTGGACTGCACCGCCTGGACCGCGGTCGAGGCGGTCGAACGGATCCACCGGCTCTATCTGGAGGTGACCACGGCAGGAGGGACACCATGACCCGTGATCTCGGCTTTTCCGGTATTCTCCTTTTCGTGCTGGGGCTGGCCCTGATGGTCGAGCTGGCGGTGGGCCCGGCCAACCTGTCGCCCCTCGAGGCGATGGTCGCCCTGGTCGCCGGCGCCGACGACGATCCCTTTACCATGATCGTGCGCGAAATTCGTCTGCCCCGGGCGCTGGTCGGCATCGCGGTCGGTGCGACCCTGGGCCTGGCCGGCGCCGCATTGCAGGGGTTTTTGCGCAATCCGCTGGCCGATCCCGGCGTCATCGGCGTCTCCTCGAGCGCCGGCCTCGGTGCCGTGATCGCCATCTACGGCGGCTTTGCCAGCGGTTTCGCTCTGGCCATCCCGCTCTTTGCCATGACCGGGGCGCTGCTGGCCACCGCCGTGCTATTGGCGCTCTCGGCCCGCCAAGCGAGCGTCCTGACGATCATTCTTGCCGGCATTGGCATCAGCACGCTGGCCGTGGCCCTGACCTCGCTGGTCATCAACATTTCGCCCGATCCTTTTGCGGTCAGCGATATCGTGATGTGGCTTTTGGGCTCCTTGCAGAACCGCAGCTTCACCGATTTGTGGCTGGCCGGGCCGTTTATTCTCTTGGGCTGCGGCTTGATGCTGGCCGGCGGTCCGGGCCTGCGGCTTTTGACCTTCGGCGAGGAAACCGCCCAGACCATGGGCCTTGATCTGGTCCGCTTGCGCCTCTTCGTGGTCCTCGGCGCCGCCCTGGCGGTTGGGGCCAGTGTGGCCACGGTCGGCGCGGTGGGCTTTGTCGGACTGATCGTGCCCCATATGGTGCGGCCCTTCGTCGGCCACGATCCGGGGCGCATTCTGGTTCCTTCGGCGATCGCCGGCGCCGCCCTGGTGCTGCTGGCCGATATCTGCGTGCGGACCATCCCGGCAACCCAGGAGCTGAAGCTAGGCGTGCTGACCGGCCTGGTCGGCGCGCCCTTCTTTTTGTATCTGGTGGTGCACACCCGGAGGGTCATGCGATGAGCGGCAGCTTTGCCATCGAAGCCCGGGCGCTTAACGTCGAAGTGGGTGGCAAACCCGTGCTCAAAGAGCTATCTGTCGGCTTCAGGGCGGCTCAAGTCACGGCCATCGTCGGACCGAACGGGGCCGGCAAGACGACGCTCCTGAAAGCCCTCCTGCGGCTCTTGCCGCTGGCATCGGGACAGGTTCATCTGGCCGGCCAGGACATTAGCGCCCGCCAAGCCCACCAACTGGCCGGCCGCATCGGTTACCTGGAGCAAGCGCCTAATATTTACTGGCCATTGAGCGTCGAAGCACTGGTCACACTCGGTTTGCCGGCTGCGGCGGCGGCCCGGGCCGGGGCCCTGGAAGCGGCTCTGGAGCGCACCGAGATCGCCGAATTTCGCCACCGTCCGGTGCTCGAACTCTCGGGCGGCGAACGGGCCCTGGTGCTGCTGGCCCGGGTGCTGGCCACCGAGGCGCCGGTTATTCTGGCCGATGAGCCGACCCTGTCGCTCGATCCCCGGCACCAGATCGCCATCCTCGAATGCTTCCGCCGCCAAGCCAAAGCCGGCACCTGCGTGGTCCTGGTAATGCACGATCTTCTGATGGCCGAGAAATACGCCGACCGCATCGTGGTCATCGACCGCGGCGGCCTTTATAAGGACCTGACGATGCCCTTGGGGCTGGATGATCAAACCCTCGACGAGGTCTTCGGCATCGGCCGCGCCGCCCTGGCCTAATCGCCGATGCGGTCCAGATAATGCGCCCCCAGGTATAGCCGTTCGACCCGGCCCTCGGCGTCGAGCGCAAAGCGGGCGATCTCGCCCGATTGGCCGGCGTAGGAGGTGTCGATCCTGAACTCGTATTCTGCCAGGGGCGTCAGCCGCATCAGGCCGCTCCGCGGGTCGGAACTGGTGGTATTGACGCCGATCAGCTGGCCGTCGCCGATAATGATCCGCAAATCCCCGAGCCGCGCCCGGTAGAGCCCGACGAGGCGGTTCCAGTGGGCCGGTATTTGCGGCGGCGGCTTGATCTTTATCGCCGCTTGGCGCAGCGGCGGCACCAACAGGCTGGCCGCTCTATCGAGGAAATTCTGCGCGTCGCCGTCGTCGCTGGAGGCGAAGACGATCAGACCGATGCGGTCGGCCGGCAGGATCCCGGTGGCCGTGCGAAAGCCGTGGATCAGCCCGCCGTGCCCGACCACAGGACCGAACGCCGTCTGCGTCACCCGGAAACCGAGACCCCAGCCGCGGCCGCCCCCGGGCAGCATCCAGTGCATGCGCTGCATGTCGCGCAGGCCATCGCTTGAGAGGATTTCGTGCCCATCGGCTTCGAGCAGGCGGAATTGCCAGGCCTGGAACCTGGCAAAATCGATCACCGTGGAATAAAGGCCGGTGGCCGGCGCCATGGCCCTGGTCGGGGTATATTCGAGCCGTTGCCGCGAGCCGTCGGGCATACGCCGGGCATAGCCGACCGCCAGAAGCCGGGTGGCTGCGGGGCCGGGCAGATCGACACCGGAATGGGTCATGGCCAAGGGTTCGAGGATCAGATCATCGATGAATTTCTCATAAGACAGGCCCGAGGCCCGCTCGATGATCAGGCCGGCCAGGGTGAAGGCCAGGTTCGAATACTTTAGCCGCGTCTGCGGCCCATAAATCGCCCGCTGCGCCTCGAGGCCGGCCAGCACCTCGGCGATCTCCGGAAAATCGGCCTCGGCCCAGGCCGGGCTGTTGCCCTCGCGCGGCAGGCCCGAGGTGTGACTCAGAAGGCTGGCGATGGTAATCGCCCGGCCATGGAACAGCCCGCCCCCGATCTTGGAGAGTTCCGGCACCCAGCGCGTTACCTCGTCATCCAGGGACAGGACGCCCCGCTCCTGCAGCTGCATGAGGCCGATGGCCGTAAACAGCTTGGAGTTGGAGGCGATGCGGTAGACCGTCTCCGGGCTCGCCTTCGGGCCGCCCTGCGGATCCACCAGGCCGTAGGATTTGGCCCAGATCAGATCCTGATCGTGGACCACGCCCACCGACAGGCTCGGGATGCCGCGGTATTCCTGCTGGCTGGCCAGCCAGGCGTCGAGCACCCGCAACGCCGTGCGCACCCGCACATCCTTTTGCAGTTCGGCGGCGGCCGCCTCAAGAGGCGTGAGCAGCAAGACCAAACAAAGCGCAAGGCAGCGGATCATAAGCCATACTCCTGACCGGGGCTCCAGCCTAGCGGTTCGGCTATCCCTGAGGCAAGTCACAGGTTCGAGCGGCAAATACGGGCTAAAACAGGCGGTTGAAGCTCAAAAGCACCGCCAGATCACGCCGGCCGGCCACATGATCGGCGTCGATCCGGTAAGCCAGGTTGGCTTCGGCGGTCCAGGGGCCGAGGCCGAGCCTGTAGGCCGCCTCGAGCCCAATCTCGCGGCCCGACGGGGTGAGCGACAGGCGGCGAGCCCCGAAGATCACCTGGCCGGTCTCAAAATCGCGGCCGATCCCGGAGACCAATGTCACCGGCGCCCGTTCGACCCGCAAGGGCTGGTGCAGGGTCAGCGAGAAGGCATCGCCGCGCTTGATCATCCCCTGCCCGGCCAGGCGCAGCGCGAAGCTCGAGCTGGCGATCGTGCCGATCGATCCGAAAAGACTTCCGGCGGCCGAACCCGGCTCGGTCAGCGCCCCGGTAACGGTAAAGGCCAGGCTCAAATCCCGGCCGATCATTTGATCCGCGCCGAGCTTGAGCCAGGTGGTGCGGGCCCGGTCGGTCAAGGCCAGGCCGCCGGTGCCGCGGCTGCCGAGAATGGCGCCCTGTTCGGTCATGGCGCCGACCTCGGCCCCAAAGCGCCCCCGGCCCCGGTAGCGATCGAGCCGTACCGCGGCCACCTGAACCGAGGTGCTGCGGCGTAAGTCTTCAAGCGGATGCAAGCGGGCGCCGGCCGCCTCGGCGATCGCCGCGCCGAAGCGCAGCCGCGTCCGCTGATCGAGCCACAGACCGGCGCTTGCATAGCTGCCTGTGGCCCTCTCCAGACCGCGGGAAAAGGCCTGGCTCAAGGATAAAAGCGGCTTTGCGTATGGCGCCACAGGCCGATCGGCCATGGCCTCGGCAAGCCGCCCGCCACTGCCCGCCGTCAGATCGAGCGCCCCGAGACGGCCGGAGAACTCGACCAACAGATCGCGTCGCGGCCCCATATCCCTGGCTGCCTGGCCGAGAAACGCAAGGCTTCGGGTGCGCCTTAAATCCTCGCCGAGGGCAAAATAAAGCGCCCCGCCACCGCCGAGGGTCAGCGACGACGAGCGCCAATCGCGGCGCCCCTCGAAGATGTCGGCCAGTCGGGCCCGGGTGCGGCCGCTGGCCACCAGTCCCGAGAGATCGACCGCAAAATCGCGCCGAAAGCCATCGAGCATCATGATGCTCTCAAGGCCGGCCGTAACCCCCGCCGCATCGCCGAAGGCCCCGCCGAGTATCATGCCGGACATTTGCACAGCCGGCGCCAGACCGCTGCTCTGGACCGCGATCGTCGTCTGGCCAAGCGGCTGCAGGGCGGCCGATAAATTCAACAGTCCGTGGCCGTACACGTCATCGACCCCGATCGCCCCGAGGTCGGTCGCCGACATAAACAGAATCTCGCGCACTTCGCGCGCCGTCAGGGTCGGCCAGAGTTCGAAAATAATCGCCGCCGCACCGGCGATGATCGGCGCTGAAAGCGAGGTGCCCGAACCAATTGCGAGTTGGCCGTTCCAGGGGAATACGAGGTCGACCCCCGGAGCCACCATATAATAATCGCGGGCCACCCCGGCGCGGTCGGAAAAACTCGCGATGACATTGTTCTGATCCACCGCCCCAGCCAGGATGAAGGCGCCGGGAACGCCGTCGAGGAGATTATTGTCGCGCAAGATGTCGATCAGATTGAGGTTCGAGAGCGAAGGATCGGGGTCGGCGTTGTTGCCGGCCGAAATGACCAGCAATCCGCCCCTGTCTACCACATGGGCCTCGGTCGCGATGACGTATCGCTCGCTGACCGCCGGTGGGTCGCTGATGACGTCGCCCTCGTCAAATCCGAACGACTTCGAGACCACCCGCACGCCCCTGTCCATCAGATAGGTCCAGGGGTTCGAGACGTGAAAAAGGATGCTGCCCTCCTGGATTTGGGTGACGTTGACGCCGGAGAAGAAATCGACCGCCAGCACCGTGGCATCAAAGGCAACGCCATGGATTTCGAAATCGTTCTTGATCCCGGCCGCGATCGCGGCCACCGCGTGGCCGTGCTGGTCCGTGGAGGACGTGCCGCCGATCTGGGCTTCGTAGATGGCCAGAAAATTCGGGTCGAGGCCAACGCTTGAGGGATGATAGTCGACCTCGTTGGAATTGAAGACAAAGTTAAAATCGACAAAGCCGATGAGCACGTCCTGGCCGGTATAACCCAGGGCATAGGCGTCGGCGGCGCCAATCGCGTCGAGCGCTCCCATGAGGTCATATTCGGCCGTCCGGAAGGCGTCAGCGCCGGGCACCGGCTGCGGGTCCGGCGGCGGTGGAGCCGGCGGCGGTGCAGGGGGCGGCTGGACAGTCGGTGCCGGGACGCCAATGCTACTGCTCGGGACGCCGCCGCAGGCGGCGATCATCAGGCTCAACAGACTAACTGCCAGACCCTGGCCGAACGGTCCCTTTCCCATCACGAATCCCCGCTTCCGCAACCGCTTTTGCGATTACGCCCTGGAGTTTTGCACATCAAAGCTGAACAGACTGTGAATGATAGGGCACCGCTTGGCCATTCAATTTTTGGCGACTTTTTCGGCTCGACCGGTCGCTTCACCCGGCGCCGCCCTATTCCGCCCGCTCGTTGGGCCAAGGAAACCACGGCGCGCCGAGAGGAATATAGGCCCCGGCAAGGCTGAACAGGAGGGCCAGGAAGACCGACCCCCCCGGGCCATCTTGCGGCTAGGCCGCATTATAATGAGGCCGTTCGGACCAGGGCGGTGAGCAGGGGCTCGATCGACGATCCTAGTGTCTCACGCCGGCTTTAGGACGATATCGAAGCCACAGTGGAGCGCCTCCTCGCCGTCCTTGGTAATCTCCTTGCCCAAAACGGCAACGACGCTTTTGCGTTGGTCCTCCGACAGCGCCAGAAACAGCTGATCGGTATCGTTCAGCGGCTCGCCGTCAAAGAACATTTGGGTTGTCAGCTCGTGGAAGCCGCGCTTGGCCACCTTGAAATGGATATGCGGCGGCCGGGTCCAGTTGGCAGCGGCCGGATAGGCACCCGGCTTGACTGTCAAAAAGCTGTATTTGCCGTCCTGGTCGGTCAACACCTGCGCCCAGCCCTGAAAATTCACGTCGCGGGGCGTCGGATTGGGATCCCGCTCGTGGTGATAGCGTCCGGCCGCGTTGGCTTGCCAAATATCCACCAGCGCATCGGCGAGCGGCTTGCCGTCGCCGTCCATTACCACGCCCTCGACCACGGTCAACTGGCCCGCCGCCCGCTCTTTGCGGCCGTCGAACCGGGTCAGATCGGCATCCCGGTCCTGCTGTTTGTGGATCGGGTAGAAGGGGCCCTCGCCGACCGGCGCGGTCACCTCGTGGGTTGCCGCCCGGGCACCGCCGGCGATCAGGCCGCCGGCCGCCACGGCGCCGAGACCATAGCCGAGAAATTCACGTCTCGATTTTTGTTGATCGGTCATCGTTCTCTCCCATTAGGTCGCCAAAATCTTTCAAATAATTTTTGCGGAGCTCTCCTAGTTGCCTTCGCGGCGCCCAGTGAAGGCGTCCATAGCCGTCCGTTATGCCAATTTGTTTCCAACGTGGATCCTTTATGAAACTGTCTTGATTATAGGGGAAAACAATCATTCCGGTATCACCTACGTCGATTCTTTTCCCGCTAGCCGTTGCCGCAGGATGAGCATGGTCTGAATACAGGAACGCGCTATTTTCTTTCCGATAGAAGCGCCGTCTCCACCATCCAACCCTGCAGAATGTGCAGCCTAATCGATTTGGGAGTGGGCCCAAATTTAGTGCTTCTAAGTAGATGTCGGGCCCGATGGGATCCAGTCCCACCTGTTGGATTATTTTTTTTGATATGGAGACTCTGAATTTTGGTTTGCGGATGGCATCCCTATATATTGTCCAGCCGGCAGTAATCGAAGCAATGACGATCGATAGGATGGCGATTATAAGTGTACTCAGTTCCATTCCACTAGCTCCCCCGACCATTCATATCCGATATTTGCTGAGCAAGCTTTTCTATCGTCTTGTCGTTTTCCAATGTTACCAAGAGCATGGAGCACACCCAGGCGACCCAAATCCCAACTGATTCAGGATCCCAGCCCTGACTGCAAAAATGCATCGTTCCGCTTTTCTTGTCGAAACGACCAAAAAACAGGAGTGTTCCTAAGCTATTCGGGTGGGTGAATTCACAAATATAATCGTAGTCGTTACGGGCAGAATTTCCATCAGTCTTATTGAGATTATCAATCTGAGATAATACGTTTGGGGCTTTAACCGCAGGTTCCCCAGTAACATCAATCAAGTGCGGTAACCGCGTCGCGAATCCAGCGGCCGAAATGAATTCAAAGATGTCATCAATATCGCCACCCCTAATAAGATTTCGTAGCTTTCGAACGACTTCGTTGTATGCCGCTATAGTTTCGAGGAGGGAACGGGCAACGGTAATTGCGGACAACCAGTGACTTTGTTGACACAGAATCGCTGAACCTTCTGCCAATTCAACACATCGTCTGATATAGCCTTGAGAAAGCGAAAGCGTCATCTTTGATACGCGTCCACTCTTGTGCGAATCGTGTATTTCAATTCGGTCCAATTGGCGCCCTTGTATCTCTTCGAAAATGGCGTTCAGTTTGTCCAATGCCTCTGGCTCACTTGCCCCGCTTGGCAGGCCATCCTTCGCAAATAAAGTCATAAATCGCTCCAAAGAAAGAATCTACAGCACCGGTGCCTGTAGTTATTCAGCGACGTTACCGTCGATTAACTCTTTAGCAAGGCCTCAATAATCGTGGCGGTGATCGAGCCGCCGCTGCGCACCAGCTTGCCGTTTCCGGCTTTGGCCAGCCGCGGCATATATTGGGCCGCGTCGGGCGCCCCACCGATCATTACGGCCGAGACCCTTTGACCCGGACGCGAGGCAAACCGGCGGGCCAACCGGAGGGTCATCTCAACCTCCTCCGGATAGGCCGCATGATCGGTCATCACGACAATAACACGCAACTCAGAATTCGGGCGCCAGGACATGTTCACCGCGGCCTGCAGGGCACTTAGAACGGCCTCGGGAAGATCGTTGTTTTTGAGCGAACCGCCGGCCGTGAGGCTGTCGACGAAGGCCTGGAGCTGCCTCGAAGCCGGCGAGCCCTTCTCGATCAGGCGCAGGGGCACCGAGCGGATGACCGGTGTATCGTTGCGGTCCTTAAAGCCGATGACGCTCATGGCGAAGGACGGCGCCAGGGCGGTCAGGATCTCGGCCAGCTGCGAGAGCTCGCCCTTCAGACCCTCGATTTCCTGGCGCATGCTGCCGGTCGTATCCACGGCCACCACCAGATCGATGTGCGGGAATTTGATCTTCTTGGCTTCCTTTTTGAGCTCTTCGAGCTGGCCTTTGAGCTTGCCGATCTCCTCTTCCTTGACCTTGATGCCGCCGCGCAGCGATTCCTGTTCGGTTTTTTGTTTTTCGGTCTCGGCCCGCGCTTCATTGAGCTTCGGCAACAGGGCGCTGATGCGGATGGGGGAATCGCCGGTGTTGGGGAAATAGGGCAAAAGCACAACCGAGATCAGGATAAAGGCGCCCAAGGCCGAGGCGAATATATCGAGGGCCGAGATCGAGAAAATATTGATTTCGCGGCTGCGTCGTTTCATTTGGGTACTGCTCCTCCTTCCTCAGCTTTTTAACAGCGCCTCCAGGATGGCTGCGGTGATCGAACCGCCGCCAAGAACAACGGTGCCCTTTCCGGCCTTGGCCAGCCGCGGCATGTATTGGACCGCATCGGCGGCCGAGCGGATCATCACGGCGGAGATTTTCTGACCCTCGGTGGCGCTGAACCGGCGGGCCATTTGAAGGGTCATCTCAATCTCTTCCGGATAGGCCGCGTGGTCAGAAAGAATAACGATCACCCGCAGCTTCGCGCGCGGCCGCCAGTTCATGGCAATGGCTTCGCGCAGGGCGGTGCCGATGGCCTCCTGGTTGTCCAGGTTCGTGACTGGATTGCTGCCGGCCGAGAGGGTGTTGACAAAGGCCTGAAGGCTGTGCAAGGCCGGCGAATTGCGGCGAATCTCGCGCAAAGGCACCGACGATATGACCGGCCGATCGGTGCGATCCTTAAAGCCGATCACACCCATGCCGAAGGATGGCGTCAGCGCCGTCATGATCTGGGCCAGACTCGCCAGCTCGGCCTTGAGGCCCTCGATCTCGTCGCGCATGCTGCCGGTCGTATCGAGGGCCACCACCAGATCGATATGAGGTAAGCGAATCTGGCGGAGGGTCTGACCTTCCTTTTCCACCTGGCCTTTGAGCGCGTTTTTCTCCTTTTCGAGATTCTCAAGTCGCCCCTTCAGGGCTTCGGTGATCTTCTTGGCTTGGGCTTCCTGGGCTTTCAATTTCTCCAGTTCGGCCTCGACCTCGGCCACCCGCTCGGCCGAATCCCCGGTGTTCGGGAAATAGGGCATCAGGACGACCATGATCAAAATGAAGGCGCCGAGGGCCGAGGCGAACAAATCGAGGGCCGAGATCGAAAAGACATTTATCTCGCGGTTTCTCTTTTTCATCCGCAGCTCCCGATACCTTGTTCTGGGCGCTCCAGGGCCGTCGCTGGGCGGCCGGCCTAGAGCTTGTTAACCGACAGCTCGGTTTTGCCGAAGGCGAGCTGGTCGCCGGGCCGTATCTCCGCCGGCTTGTAGGGTGACAACCGGCGCCCGTTGAGGAACGTGCCGTTGGTGGAATTGAGATCCTCGACCAGGATCCGGCCGCGGGCGATGCTGATGCGGGCCTGGCGTCTGGAGACCCCCTGGCCGCTGATCACGATGTGGCTCAGCTCGGAACTGCGGCCGATGATCACGCCGTCACCGGAACTCATGTCGGCCGCCAGGATCGAGACGCGCACCGGGTCGCCGGAGGCGTCAAAGCCGGCCAGGCTGAGGCCGCTATCCGCTGCCGCCTGGTCGCCGGTCGGGCGGTTGACGCGCCGCGAAACGCGCTGGCTGTATTCCTTGTACACCCGGATGGCCTGCTGACGCGGCTTCCTGAGCGCCAGGACGAAAGTGACGATCAGCAGGATGGCAAAAATTGGTCCCCAGATGATCAGCTGGGTGGTGATCGAGCGTACCTTCTCTTCGGCCTCACCGGCCCGCGCTTCGGCCTTGCCGGCCCGAATTTCGACCTCTTCGATCTGCTCCCTGACTTGCCGGATCACCCCTTCGGTGCGCTCGATCGCCTGTTGCTGCTCAACCAAGCGCCGTTGGGCTGCTTGGGCCTGCCGGCGCGCTTCGACGTCCTTGCCCAGCGTTTCGACCTGGCAAGCCGCGGTGATCGGCTGGAAGGCGACGTTGTTTTCCCGCATCTTCTGCATCAGGACGGTAATTTGCGACGACCAGAAGATTCCGGTGGCCCGCGGCACCCGGGCCAGACTCCCGTCCGCCTTCACCACCCGAATCAATGCCGCCTGGGTATTGACGCCGATTACGCGTCCGCAGGCGTCAAACAGCGGGCCGCCCGAGTTGCCCGGATTGGTATGAGCGCTGTGCTGCAAAACCGTAAACGCGGCGGTGCCCTTCCACGTGCCCTCGTAGATGCGACCGAGCACCCCGGCCGTGACCGTGGCATCGACCGCCGGGCCGCCAAGCCGCGGGTCGGCGCCACCGGGGAAGCCGAGGGCGAAAACATCGCCGCCCTTTTTGGGCAACTGGTCGGTCAGCGGCAGTTGCGGCCGGTTGAAGCCCGAGCCGACCCGAATGATCGCCAGATCCAGTTCGGCGTCCATCCACAGCACCGAGAATGGGTACTGCTGCGTGCTGCCGCTGGCCAGAACGAAGCCATTGGCATAGGGTCCGCCACTGTCGGGGCTGGCCACAACGTGCCAGTTGGTGCCCACAAAGCCCTGATCGTTGAGCACAAAACCGCTGCCGATGGCGCAGCACTTTTGCGGGTCATCGTAGACCACAATCCGCACAATGCCATTTTCCGCGGTCTCGGCGTCGAAGGACTGGGCGAGCGCAGGCCAAGCCCAAACAATGACCATGAGCGCCGCCAGAAGGCCCATTGCGGCAATTTTTTCGATGATTTTCTTGTCGATTGATTTTTCCAAGACCGTTCCCCTCTCGGTTTTCAGTCAGAGTCTATAGCTGCGAGACATTGAGCTTCAGCTTTCCGAAGGCAATCTGATCGCCCAGTCGAATCTCGGACGGATGGCGCGGTGACAGCGGGCGGCCGTTGATCCAGGTGCCATTGGTGGAGTTCAAATCTTCAATCAGGATTCGCCCGCCGTCGACCTTGAGCCTGGCGTGGGCGCCCGAGACGGTGCGGCGATCGATGACGCATTGCACCAGCCCGGCGCTGCGACCAATAACCAATCCGCCCGGCGTTCGCAGCTCGTGGGCCCCGATCTCCAGCCGTACCGGGTGACCCTCGGGATCGACCCCGGACATGACCAGCCCCCGGTCGATCGCTATTCTGGTGCGCTCTCGACTGCGCCGGGTTGATCGATGAATCCGTTGCGAGATACGCTGGCTGTATTCCCGGCCGGCCCGGATCACTACCTGGCGCGGCTTCCGCAGCGCCAGAAGAAAAGTCAGGCCCATGAATAGGGCAAAAATCGGCGCCCAGATAAGCAGCTGGTTGGCCATCGAACGAACCTGTTCCTCGGCTTGCCTGGCCGCCGCTTTTGCGGCTGCAGTCTCGATGCGGCTTCTGGCGGCTTCGGCTTTTGCCTCGGCCGCCTCGAGCCTGGCCTGCTCAGCTTTTTCCCGGGCTTCAAGATCCTTGACTTGGCCGCCGAGCGCCGGGGCGCAGACATCGCTGCGTTCGTCGAAGGGAATGCCGCGGCTTTTAAGTTCGGATACGACGTTGGTGATTTGGGAAGCAAAGAATATGCCGGCGCCTCTGGGCACCGGAATAATCCTGTTTCCCTCCACCACCCCCACCTTAGGCGACGCTGTGTGGATTCCGATAACCCGGCCACAGGCATCAAACAGCGGACCGCCGCTGTTGCCGGGGTTGGCCTCCGAAGTATGCTGGATCAGCGGGAAGTTGCCGCCTCGGCCCCAGTTTCCGGGAATGACACGGCTCAAAACGCCGTTTGAAGTGCTAGCCACGTTCGGGCTGCCCACGGCGGCCTTGGCGACAGCCGGATAACCGACCAGATAGACTCCGCCGCCGGGCTTCGGGGTCAGCGTGGCCAGCGGAACCGGCGGTGGTCCAAGGCTCCCGGCGGCCCTGAGGATGGCGAAATCCATTTCGGAAGAAGCCATGATCCGCTCTACGGATATGGCTTGCGAAGTATTGTTCAGGATCACCGTAAGGTTCGTGACATACCTGTCGTTTCTGCGATCGTAAACCACATGCCAGTTGGTGATCACATAACCCTGATCATTGATGATAAAGCCGGTGCCCCAGCTGCCGCCCGAGATCACGCGGACGACGCCCTGTCCGGCTTTCTCGCCGTCAAACACATCGGCCAGCGCCAAGCGCGGACCGAGGCCGATGGCGGCCGCTGCCAGACCGGCGGCCATCACCAGCCATCGATTTTTAAATCGTGAACCCATCGCTTTCCCCCTTGCCGACCGTCCAGCTCACTCCGAGATCGGGATCAAAGACGCGATACCGAAAGCTCCATCCTGCCCAGACCAATTTGGTCACCAGCGCGAATCTCGACCGGCTTGAAAGGAGCCAAAGGCCGCCGGTTAAGCTTCGTGCCGTTGGTTGTATTCAGATCCTCAAGCCACATTCGGTGGTCATGGCGGCGTAGGCGTATATGACGGCGCGAGACGCCGCCGTCGCCAACCACGATATCCGTCAGGTCGGGATGCCGGCCGACCACGATCCCGGCATTGGTGGCCAGCCGGCCACCTTCCACGGTCAGGCGAACCGGCGAACCGTTGGTGTCAAAGCCGGCAAAACAAAGCCCCGAGCGCGGTGGGCCGCCGCTGCGCGAGGGTCTCTCGGCCGGTTTGCTAAGGCGGCGCGATATCTGTTCGCTGTACCCCCTGACCACCTGCACGACCCGCTCTCTGGGTTTGCGCAGCGCCAGCACGATCGCGGCGATAATAAGCAGTCCGAGAATCGGCCCCCAGATGAAAAGTTGGCGAATAAGGGCATCCAATCGCTCATCGGCTTGCAAGGCCTCGAGGCGGGTACGCTCAATTTCCGCCTGGGTACTACTGAGCTTGCGCCTGGTCTCTTCAAGTTGCTCTAGCGCCGCCGGACCCAGGCCGCCAGCCCCTTCACAACTGCTGCTCACTTCAATAAACGGGATATTCTGCGACCTCAGCTCGCCGATCAAGGCGGTAATTTGTGAGGCCACGAAAACGCCGGTGCCGGTTGGAATCGTTACCGGCTGGCCGTTTCTGATGACGGTTATGAACGGCCCCTGAGTATTGACCCCGATCACCCGCCCGCATTGGTCGAACAACGGGCCGCCAGAGTTGCCCTTGTTGATTTGCGCCGAAT
Source organism: Pseudomonadota bacterium (assembly GCA_022566895.1). Lineage (GTDB taxonomy): Bacteria > Pseudomonadota > Alphaproteobacteria > Sphingomonadales > SMXR01 > JADFIA01. Next base: position 12,002 of record JADFIA010000009.1, on the reverse strand, counting down.
GCTGGACCAGCCTAAACCGACCCCCCCGGCCCCAGCTGCCGATAATAGCCCGGCTTAAAACTCCTCGAGTCACCGTCGCCACATGTGGACTTCCCCAATTTGCCGCGACGCCGGGAAATCCGAGCGCAAAGACTTCCTGTCCCTTGTCTGGCAGCACCGTGGCCAGTGGAACCGCGGGCCGGCCGAAATTGCTGCCAACCCGAAGAATCGCCAGATCAAGCGCGCTCGAGGCCCAAATCCGCTGCACCGGAATTTGCTCGGCCGAATTGCTGGGATAGATCGAGATACGATCGGAGAAATTGCCGTCAATACTTATGACGTGCCAATTGGTGGCGATGTAACCTTGAGCATTAATAACAAAGCCGGTGCCCATGCTGTAGCCCTGGCTGAAATCCGCCCGCACACGCACCACGCCCTGCTCGACCTTTTCTATGTCGATCGCCTGGGCGGACGCCGGTCCGGCATCCACCAGCAACGCTGCACCAACAAGAGCAACGCCACCGATCAAGAACCGACCAATCGTTTCGCGCATGAACGTCCCCTTAACTCAAAATCCTGAAAATAAACTCGTGTCGGCCAAGCGTAACCGTCTGGCCGTCGGCAATCTTGCGCGGCGTATTGGGCTCCAGCTTTTCGCCCTCGACCATGGTGCCATTCGTTGAATCGAGATCCTCGACGAAAACTTCGTCGCCGCTGGCATAGAAACGGACGTGCGAACGCGAAATCGAGGCCTCGTCAAACACCACGGTTGAGCTGCTTGGATGGCGGCCGACCACGACTCCGCCAACCTCGGCCGGCATGGCGGTACCGGGAAGCTTCAGGCTGACCGGCGCCCCTTCGAGAAGGCAATCGTTCCACACCGAGGGCACGGCGGCGGCGGCCTCGGCGCGGGCCATGGCGGCCTCGACCTTGACAGCTTCAACTTCGCTCTCAACCTCGGATATGGCCCGCGAACGCCGCCTGATCACGATCATGCTGATCAGCCCGAGCAAAAGAATGACCGCCGCCGCCACGCCGAGCCCGATATAAAGGCGCCGGCGGGATTTGGCTTCGGCATCCAAGGCCACCTTGGCGGCTTGCTCGGCCTCCCCGATTCGCCTTTCAAGTTGCTCGGCCCGGGACTGCAGCTGGTTGGCCTCTATGGCCTTTCTTTGGGCCTCGGCCCGGGCCCGGCGCGCTGCTTCCTGCGCCCGCCGCTTGTCTTCGGACGACGTTTCAGCCTGTAGTTGGGCTTCGAGGGCCTTGCGCTCAAGCTGCTGAGCCCGCTTCTCAGCCGCTTCGGCCGCCACTTGGGCGGTCGCTGCAGAGCGTTCGGCTTCGGCTTTCTCGGCCTCGGCCTGTTCCTTGCTCAGGGTGGCCCTTTCATTTTCGGTCAGGCAGTTGTTGGTGGCCAAATTCGGTTGCACATCGTGGGCCAGCAGAAACTCCCGCAGGGTCGCCGCGGTGAGTGCGTAGACCGCCTGATCGGGATCGACACCCTGCCGGACCCGGCGGTTACTCAGCGCCGGATCGGGCCGATTGAGGCCGACGATTTCACCGCACGCATTCACCAAGGGTCCGCCGTACCCCTGACGGAGGATCAGCGCATTGTGGATCAGGAAGTTTGTCGTCCGATCCCGGTCGATCTCCAGCTCGGTCAAAGTTCCGACCGCCCCGGTCGCTGTATCGATGGGCAGCGCACCAGCGCTGGGGCCTTGGCCCTCCCAGCTGCCGAAGGACCAAACTATGTCGGCCTCGGCAGCCGGTCTGGCACTAAAAAACAGGGGCGGCGCTCCGAAGCCGGCGACCTTGAGGATGGCAATATCCAAATCCTCGTCCTCGACCGTGATCTCGGCCGCCAATTCGGCGCCGGTTACCAGGCTGATCACGCTCACCCGGTCGCCGCGATCGGTCAGATGCCAGTTGGTGAGGACGACACCTCCAACATCAACCACCACACCGGTGCCCTCGCGCAACACATTTTCGCCCCGATAGGTCACGACCTTGACGATACTTTGGGCCGCTTTGACGGGATCAAATGTATGCGCGACAGCGCCGGTTGAAGCGAAAAGAAGCGCTACCAGAATAGCCCTGAATAAATTGTGCATCATTATCGTCCCTGCTCCAAATTCCCACCTCGCCGGCCCGGCATCACGATCTTATATCATTGCCGCTCAAGACACTCTTGTTTGCGACTTGACATTCGTTGGAAACGGTTTCGCATTCCAAATAAATGTCGGGCCAACCGGTGCCGTACACCCGATTGCGGATGAACCGGGCGGTCGATTCCTTGCTCACCCAGATGGACGGGAAGTTTTTATCCTCTTTGATGCCCGAATCGTAAACATTGTTGGTCTCGAAAAGGCCGCCGCCAATGCCTTTGATATTGATCGCGTTGCCTTCCACGTCGTGAATGTCATTATTGCGGAATGTTGGCTTGGCCTGATCGCGGACCTTGACCCGAGCCTTTATGTCGTTGTTTTCAAATCGTCCCTGAGCGTCGTCCCGCACTTCGATCGCGGTTATTGCCGAATGCAACCGGTTGCCCGAAAAGAAGGGATCCGAAGTCCCTTCGACCAGCACCAAGGTGCCGCCACCTCCGTATATCGAATTGTTCGTATAGCTACCGGTCGAGGTCGCTTGTATCCAAATCCCCTCTGAGGCGAAATCGTGGATGACGTTGCGGGTCACGGTCGGATTTCCACTGGCCACTGCAATCACCGCAACCTCGCTATTATTTGTCAGGTCGTTGTTTTCGATCAGCCAGGTGCCGCCGTCAATATGAACTGTAAAGTAGTTCTTGCCCGTGCCGACGTAGCGGATTGTCAGGTTCTTTACGCTGCCCGAACCGTTATTGATCGTGATCGCCCGGCTTCCCGTTGTCTCAAGAATAATCTGGCTGCGGCTGCCAACCCCTATCAAGTGCACCGTCTTGCTGATTTTCAGCGATTCACTATAGGTTCCAGGGTGAATTTCAATGCGGGATCCGGCCGCTGCAGCCTTGATGGCCGCGGCGATCGTCGAGAAATCGCCGGTGCCGTCTTTGGCCACTACATAGGCCCGCAGCAAAGCCCCCTTAAGCCGTTGCAATAGATTCTGGCTTGGCCGGCCATCGACGGTCAGAAGGTCGGCGCGCTGGAAGTTTTGGATGGCTGAAACGGTAGCCGGCCCCATGGCACCGTCGATACCGCCCCGCAACCAGCCGAGACGCACCAGTTCGGTTTGGATATCCCGTATCAGTCGCACCCGCTGCAAGGCGGCGATGCGCGTGTCGGCGTCCGCAACGTGGGCGCCTCGTGATCGAAGGCGCTTGTAATTTTCATAAGCCGCAATGGTATCGCTGACCTTGGCGCGCCGCCAGTCGGCTTCATCCTGATCGCGCTCCAAAACCGCTCGGCTGAGGGCGTCGAGCAGAACCTGATCCGCGGCGCCGGTCAGAACCAGACCGTTTTGACGTTCGAACTCGCGAATAGCCGCCTGTGTCCGGGTGTCGATAACGCCCGATTCCGCAACCTGATATCCGAGCTTGTTCAGCGCCACCTGAACCGGCCTGATCAGGTTGTTGATCGGCTCGGGGGCCGGCGTCTCGGCTATAACGGGCGGTTTTTCCGTCCCGCTCGATACTGTGGCGGTCGGCGTCCTTGGGCTGTCGATCTTGCTTTTTTGCCAGTATACGAAGCCTGCGGTGCCGACGATGAGCACTCCGGTGACCGCCGCGATGAGCCCGTAATTGATGCCGCCGCCGGCGCCTTTTCTGGGATCGGGTTTGGATTTGCGCCGTCGGCCCCGGTGGCTGCGCGTCAAGCTCAGCAGATCGGAGTGTCCGAGCAACATGGCTTTCCACGCGCGCAAGGTTTTGGGGCGGTCCTTCACATTAACCTGGAGCGCCGCATCAATCGCCCTGAGAAATTCGTCCGAATATCCCGGCGGCATTGTTTCGGCCAGCGGTTTCAGGTCGTCTTCGAGGACCCGCTCGGCGGCATCTATCGGCGTATTGCCGGTGATACATTTGTAGGCCACGGCGCCAAGCGCATAGATATCCGTCCAGGCCCCCTGATTGCCCTTGGACGCATATTGTTCGATCGGCGCATAGCCGGGCGAGATGATCGAGGTGACCGAGCGCGACCTGGCGCCGATGGCTTGGCGGGCCGCACCAAAATCGATCAGCACCGGTGTCCCGTCAACGCGAATTATAATGTTGCCCGGCTTGATGTCGCGGTGCAGATACTCGGCCGCATGCACCTTTTTCAGACCGTCGATAATTGGCAACAGCATGTCCTTGAGCTCGGATTCCCCGTACGGCCCATGGGTCACCAACTTCTTGCTCAGGGTCGCCCCTTCGGCGTATTCCATGACGATATAGGCGGTGCCATGGGCCCGGAAGAACCGGTGAACCTGAATGATATTGTCGTGCTTGAAGCGGGCCAGCGTCTTGGCCTCGTCCAGAAAGCGCTCGAGACCCCATTGAAAGTCATTCTCGTCCGAAGAAGATCGCGGTATGACCGTGCTGGCGTGGCGGATCGCCAGGTCGCTGGGCAGATATTCCTTGATCGCCACCGCCTTATCCAAATTGTCGTCAAAGGCAAGATAGGTGATGCCGAAACCGCCCGAGCCAAGAACTCTTACGACCTCGTACTCCTCGAAGCGGTAGCCTCTCGGAAGCGCGTGGACATGCTCAGCCATGGCCCGATGTTTCCGTCTTGCTTAGGCTCACTCCGCCATTCTCCTAGGATCTGACATCGTTGTTTTGCAACAGGCTGCGGCCGCCCTCTTCCATGTAGATCTGGTTGTTGCCGTTGCCGTGGATCTTGTTGCCGGAAAAGACCACGTTGGCATCCTTGCCGATAAATACGGCCGGGTAGTTTTTGGCCTTGTTGCCGGTGTTCCAGATATCGTTGTTTCTGAATTCGCCGCGTGCGTTGCCCTGGATATTGATCCCGTTGCCTTCAACATCATGGATCCGGTTGCCTATGACCCTCGGCTCGGCGTCGCCGCCAACCCAGATTCCCGGCTTTTCGGTAAAGTAGACATCGTTATTTTCGAAGGTTCCCCTGGCCGATTCACCGATGTATATGCCGTTGCTCGGCAGATGATGGATGCGGTTGCCGGTGACCGTCGAGAACGAGGTTCCGCCGACCCAGATGGCCGGTTTTTCGGTCCCTGTTATGTCGTTATTGGTAATCGTCGCGGTGGCCTCGTCGCCGACGAAAATCCCGTTCGCGGGAATGGCATAGATCGTATTGTTGCGCACCGTCACACGCGACGAGCCGCCAATCCAGATGGCCGGATTGTCGAGCGCGAAAATCTCGTTGCTCTCGATGACAATCGAACCTGAACTCTTGATATTAAAGCCGTTCCACGGCGAATCGTGGATCCGGTTGCGGCGGAAACGCGGCGAACCCCCTTTGATGAAAATCACCGTCGAGATGGTGTTTCTGAGATCGTTGCCTTCCAACAGCCAGTTGCCGCCGGTGATCTCGAGGACGTTACGGCCGCTGGCGCTGCCAACGTAGCGCAGCGTCATGTTGGTGATGCTGCCCGCACCGCCGGTGATGACTACGGTATCCTCGCCGCTCGATTCGACGATCACATTGTTGCGGTCACCGATCCCCTCGAGGTGGACCGTGCGGTTAAGCCGCAGGGATTCCTGATAAACCCCGGCCTTGATGCGAATGCGGCCGCCATCGGGAATGACCCGCAGGGCCTCGCCGATGGTCCTCACGTCACCGCTACCATCCTTGGCCACGATCCACACATTCTTGACCGTCGTGTTGCGCAGACGTTCAAGAAGCCTCTGGGTGACCCGGCCGTCGGCAACCAGTCCTTGCTCGCCCTGGAAAGACTTGATCGCGGCCACCGTGGTGGGGCCCAAAACCCCATCCGCAATTGACCGCAGATGGCCGACCCGGCGCAACTCGGTCTGAATCGAACGGATCAGAGCTGCCTGGGCCATATCCGAGATCCGGCGATCGGCCTGGGCCACGAAGCGGCCGTTCGGAAAGGCGGCCTTGTAGCCCTCATAGGCCTGCCGGGTGCCGCTGCTGTCGGCCCGCCGCCAGGCCATCTGGTCCTTGGCCGCAGCCACCTTCGAGATATTCCTGCCGTTCGGGAAGCGACGCGCATACGCCTCGAGCGCCGCTTCGCTACCCGCCGCCACAGCTTCGGCCCAAGCCGCATCGTCGAGGGCGCCCTTGGCTTCCGCGATGTGCCGGCCGTTGGGAAATTCGCGCTGGTAATGCTCTATTTCATGCGCCGATCCGGCCGCCAGGGCGGCCCGCCAGGCGGCGTCGTCAATTGCCGCCTCGACATCGCCGACGTGGGCGCCGTTCGGAAAATCGCTTCTGTACTGTTCATAGGCCGGCCCGGTCCCGGTCGCCACCGCGGCCCTCCAGGCCTGGTTGTCGAGCTCGGCGAATTTGGCCCTTAGGCGGGCAATCAGCGGCCGGTCTACATCGCCGCTTTCGAACAGGCCATTGTCGCGCTCGAACTCCTTGACCGCTCTTTCGAGCTGTAGCGTCAGGCGCTCGGTCTCGGCGCCCGGATTGTATCCCATGGCCTCTAGGTAAAAATTGGCCTCATTCAACAGGTCTCTCGAGCCGGGCTGAATCCACAAATAGAGACCGACCAGGATTGCCGCGAAGGTGCCGACCAGGCCGCTTATGATCCACTTGGTGGCTGATCCGCCGGATTTCTTTGGCCGCCGCGGTTTGGGCTCGGCCGGCTCGTAATCTGTGCGGCCCGCATCTTCACGGGCAGTCCGCTGGCCGGCCGGCACGGTTCGCCCCTCGAGTGCCGCCCGCCATTCCATAATCGACTGCGGCCGCTCGGACTGCTTGAAGGCCAAGGCCCAGTCAATGGCCTGCAGGAACTGCGGCTCGACATTCCTGATCTCGTTGGTCCAGCCAATCAATGGGTCGTCCTGAACCCGCTCGGCGGCATCGACCGGGGCGTGACCGGTGAGGCACTTGTAGGCCACCCCTCCAAGGGCATAGATATCCGTCCACGGACCCTGATTGCCCTTGGTCGAATACTGCTCGATCGGCGCATATCCCGGCGTAACAATCGAGGTCACCGAGCGTGATTTGACGCCGATGGCCTGACGGGCCGCCCCGAAATCTATGAGCACCGGCGAACCGTCATCGCGAATGATAATATTTCCGGGTTTGATGTCGCGGTGCAGGAACGAGGCGCCGTGCACCATCCCCAGCCCTTCAAGCAACGGGAAGATAATGCCCTCGATATCGCTTTGCGAAAGCGGTCCCTGGCTATCCAGGTGGTCACTAAGGGTTTCGCCCTCGGCGTACTCCATGACGATATAGGCCGTGCCATGGGCCCGGAAAAAGCGATGCACCTGAATGATATTATGATGCTTGAAGCGAGCCAGGATGCGCGCTTCGTCAAGGAACCTGTCGAGGCCCCACTCGTAATCCTCGCGGTCGCTTTCGGTCCTGGGCAGCACCGATATTCCGCCTTCCCGGATCACCAGATCTGTGGGCAGAAATTCCTTAATCGCGACCGCCATGTCCAAATGCAGGTCCCAGCCCAGATAGGTGATCCCGAAGCCGCCGTGCCCGAGAATCCGGTGGAACTCGAACTCCTCTACGCGCGTACCTTCCGGCAAGGCGGCTCTATGGGTCTGGGCCATGACTTTCTCCATTCAATCGGCATCCGGCCGGCCTCAATGCCGGCCGCAATCAATTTCGCAACGGTGGCGGTTCTTTTTTCTCTTCCTCTTCTTCTGCTTCGTCCTTTTCTTTTTCATCTTTCTTTTTCTCGCCGACCCCCTCGGGGACCTCCACGCTCGCGGACGGCGGAGTTTCGATTTCGGCCCCCGGCGGCCCGCCCGGCGCCACGGCACCCCCCTGTCCCTCGTCAACCACTGCCGGCGGATTTTCGGCCGGCTCCTCGCCGCCCTGGTTACGGCTCGGGGTCAGCGGCGGCGTTTCGCCAGGATCCTGTTCGATTTCCACCGGCGCTTCCTCACGGCTCCCGGTCACCGGAGGCTGAGGGGACTTGGTGCGGCCCGGCGGCAGGCTTTCCTTTTCGATCACCGGCTCCTCGATCGGCTGTTCGGCGGGCGGCAATTCAGCCGCTTCGACCGGCGGCATCGTTTCCTCCTCCGTGGCTTGCGGCAGCGACCCGGTCTGGGTCGGGCTTTCGGGCTCGCTGAGAAATATCCAGGCCAGCGCCGCCAAGAGGGCCAGCACGAGTATGGCGATAATCGCCATCAGGCCGAACGATCTCGAACCGGATGCCCGGGTCCTGGTGCCCGGGATGGTTCTCGGGTCAGGCTCCGCCTGACCTTTCTTCAACCCCTTGGCCCGCCGTACAATCGAAATAACCTCCTCCGGTTTCATCGAAACCTCTTGGCCGCCGACCAAACCCCCGGGCTCGAATAACAGAACGGTCGTATTGTCCTGACCCGGTTTGGCCTTGGCCTCGACGCCGGCGATGAGGGCAGCCACCGTCTGCCGCGCCGATTGGTCGTCATATTCCTTGAGGATGGCCTCTATTTCATCGGCTTCCAGGGTGTCCACACCGTCGCTGGCCAACAAGATACGGGTGTCGGATTTAATTTTGAGCGGCTCTTCCTTGAGGTCGATCAGCTCCATATCGTCGCCCATGACCGCCGAGCGAAGGGCATTCTTCCGCTTGTCGGTGGCCGCCTCTTCCGGGGTCAAATGACCGGCTTCGACAAGGTTGGCGATGACCGGCGCCATCGAATGGTCGGCGTTGAGCCGCTCGAGTCTGCCTTTACGATAAACCCAAAGCGGAGAATCGCCGACGCTAACCCACTGCAGGCCGGCCGCAGTGATCGAAACGCCGACCAGCGTACAGCCCATGCCGTCCCATTCCGGATTGGCCTTTACGGCCTTCCTGATCTCGTTGTTGGAAGCATCGAGCGCAAATCGAAGGCGTTGGGCGACCGTGCCGTCGAGCTCCTCGAAGGCCTCGACAAATCGCCGCACGGCGAGCGCACTTGCCGTCGCCCCGGCGACATGACCGCCCATTCCGTCGGCCAGCACCAAGAGAATATGCTCGCCCTCATCTCCCAGCTGATGGAAGTGGGAAATGCCGAAGTCATCCTCCTGATAGTCGCGGTCACCTTGTATTTGCCGCGCACCGAGCCGGCCGTCGAGATCGGTCACTCATTCTCCTCTTTATCCTGCCAATCAAAATCGGGTCCGCAGAAAGGCACAAACCTCAAGGTCGTTTTGCCGATCTGAATCTCATCCAGGGGGGCCAGTTCCGAGGCCTGGAGCACCGGTTCGCCGTTGGCGTAGGTCAAGTTTTTGCCGCCGCCATGCTGCACAAAGGATTTGCGGCTGCGCGGGTCGTAAGTCACGATGGCGTGCTTTTCGCGGGTAATTTCTCCGTCACCAAAATCCAGCCGTAGCCGCTGGTCCTTGGCCCGGCCCATGGCATTGGCACCATAGCCGAGCTTCAGGCTGGTCCCTTGCCCGGGTCCGTCGACGATCACCAGCCAGCCGACCACTGGATCGTCCATGGCGTCCGCCGGACCGGTTGCTTCCCCCTCTTTGGTCTTTGGCCGCCGCCGGGCTCCGGCAAGCCGCGTCCGGTCGTCGTCTTCAGGCTCGGCCGGCTTGGCTTTTTCTCCGCGGCCGGCCTGGCCCTCCTCTGGCGGCTCCGGCTCGTCGGTGATCCGCCTGGTCGGCGCGTCGAAGCCCGATCCCACGTCCCCGCCAGCCGCCTCGCCGCCGGCAGCCGGCGGCGGCGGTAAATCCTGATGCTCGGTGGCATCTTCCTTGACGGTTTTTTCTTCTACGATTTTTCCATCGGGTGTACGGTAAACAGGCATCGGAGCCTCCTGGTTATTTCTCATAAAGACGGTTGATCAAGTTATCGAGGCAATACTGCCCCGCCCGGTTCAGCGCCATTTCCTCCCGTTCCTGGATAATATGTAACAGGAAAACGAGGATGGCCGAGAGAATAAGCGCCAATAATGTTGTATTGAAAGCCACTCCGAGGTCCGAGGTCAAGGCCTTCATCCACGGTTTGAGCGCTCCGGGATTGGTTACGTCGGGCACATCTCCGGCCGTATCCAGCGCCATCGCGATGCCGATCACGGTGCCGATAAACCCCAAGGTGGGGATCAGCCACACCAAGTATCGCAGCATGTTGTATTTCAGATCGAGCTCGTGCTGATGCAGCTCAAGGCTCGAGTTGACCAGGCTGTTTGCCTGATTGACCGACTTCGAGCTCTGAAACTGAAGAATAGCGCGCACGATCAGGTGCTGCAGAAAATAGCCGCCGGTCTCCAGGGCTTGGCGTGAGCGGGCATAGATCGGCCCCAGATCCTTGCTCCGCAACATCGTCGTTTCGTCCTCGGGCAAAAGCTTGAGGCCGACTTGTCTCTGTTCCAGCACCGCTCGGCGGCCCCGCACCACCAGCTCGCCCAGGCCAATAAAAAACATGATCCACATGACATTTTGAACCGTGAACGGGTAGGTCTGGGAGCCCCGGTCCAGAAGGAAGGCGCCGGCGTACTGCTCGGCGTCAAGCGTCAGGCTCAATAAGCTGACCACCAGGAGGCCGGTGAATATGGCCAACCCCAAGGCGATCAATCGGAGCGGCGCGGTCGGGGCGGCCCAGGACACGACTTAGTCCTCTTCCAGGCTGATAATGTCGCCGGTGCCCGGATCCCGCCTCACCGGACCGCTCGGCAGATCCTTCTTGGGGGCGCTGCCACCTTGACCCGAGCCGCTGGCGCGGCTTGAATCCCGGCTGCCGCCTGGCCTGGGGCTGCGGGCGCTGGCCATCAGCTGCGCCGCCGTGCTCTGGTGGCGGCCGATGAGCAGCACCTCGTCGGGCTCGACGAAGTCCTGGACCACCGGCAGCCATTTGCCGCCGCGGCCGACGAAAGTGCCGTTATTGCTTTTGCAGTCGGTGAGATATAATTTGCCGCTCTTGGAAACCACCAACTCGGCGTGATGGCGCGACACCGAGCGGTCCGAGAGAACCACTTCGCAGCTCTTAGCCCGGCCGATCCGATAAGTCGCCAAGGTGCTCATCCTTGCCCCCCTTACGATGACCGACGATAACACCATTTCGCCGCCCGATCAAAGGCCCAACTGGCAACCCCAGGCCCGATTGCGCCGGCCCCGACATTGAGCTACTTCTGATCGCTCCGGCAGGGCTCGCACGCCTTGGGACCCGGCGCCGACCCGGGTGGCGTATTCCCGGCTTTGGATTGGATTGGAAGACCAGGTGAAGAGCTTGCGAATTATCGTCGATCTCGACAATACGCTGGTCGACGAGTTCGGCCGCCAGGTGCGCCCGGGCATGGTCGAATTTCTGGAGACCCTGGCCGCCGACGGCCACCAGCTGATCTTGTGGACCTCCTCGACCGGCCAGCGGGCCCGGGCGATCCTGGCCGAGCATGATCTCGAGCGCCATTTCGGGCGGCTGATCTGCCGCGAGGATTACGACGACAGCGGGCCCAAGAATATCGCGGAAATCGGCGGCCAGGCGATTATCGACGACGATCCGGCCCAGGTCGACGCGGCCACCGCCAGCGGCGCCCTCGGCCTCCTCATCACCGCCTACCGCGGCGGCCCCGATCCCAAGCCCGGCGAGCTGGATGAAATCCGCAAAAGAATCCGCCGCCTGAGCAGGCGAGTGTTATTTGGATGGTTTGGGTGACACAAACAGCCTGGGGTGGACCGTTAAATCAGGTGGCAAACCAGCTGACTCTTAATCAGCGGGTCCGGGGTTCGAATCCCCGACGGCCCCCAACCTTTTCAATAGGTTAGCTGGATTCTGGATTTGTGAGAATCCTGCTGTACGACACATAAACGACATGAGACTGTCAATAGGCGGGTATGTAACCTGTTGGTTTCCTGCTGATCGGGTGCTTCGGAAATCTATACTCTGACTTCGCTGATACTGCTAAGGTCGATCGTTACAGCGTACTTGCGGCAAGCTCCTCAAAAAGGGGCAAGACTAGCGAGATATTGGTTCGTAATTACTGACGAGTCGAAGACTGATTGGATTAATTGTAT
>JADFIA010000008.1 GCA_022566895.1 Pseudomonadota bacterium | reverse complement strand
CATAATTGTCTCGAAACCGGCATCGGAAAGCGAGAAGCAGGCGTGACAGCAACAATAATCAAATTCGATCCCTTGACCTATCCGGTTGGGGCCGCCGCCTAATATGATGATCTTGTCGCGATCGGTGGGTTGGCATTCATCCTCAAGCCGGCCCACATCGCCGCCGACTTCGAATGAGGGCGTTTCATAGGTCGAATACATATAGGGCGTGCGGGCTTCAAACTCTGCGCCGCAGCTATCGATACGCTTGAACTGAGGATGGATCCCAAGCTTTACGCGTCGATCGAAGATGTCGCTTTCCTTGAGCCCGGCCAATTCCGCTAGTCGTTGATCGGAAAATCCGAGAGCCTTTAAAGCCCGAAGTTTGCTCGCATCATCGGGTAGCCCGGTCGTCAGGATTCTGTTTTCGGCCATTACAATGCGGGCGATCTGACGCAAGAACCACGGATCAAAATGCGTTATTGTGGCGACCTCGCTGATACCGATGCCTTCGCGAAACGCCTGGGCGATCACCAGCAGCCGATCCGGCGAGGGTTTTGCCAATGCCGCCAGGAGAGCGGACTTGTCGACCGATCCGGGTTCGTGGTGGCTGATTTGAATCTCGTTCAAGCCGCTTAACCCGATTTCCAGCGAACGAAGTGCTTTTTGCAGGGATTCCGGAAAGGACCGGCCGATGGCCATGACTTCACCCACCGACTTCATTGAAGTCGTCAGTACGGGCTCTGTGCCCTGAAACTTCTCGAAGGTAAAGCGGGGAATCTTGGTAACCACATAATCGATCGTCGGTTCGAACGAGGCCGGCGTGACACCGGTTATATCATTTGTCAGCTCATCGAGCGTGTAGCCGACCGCGAGTTTCGCCGCCACCTTGGCAATCGGAAAGCCGGTAGCTTTCGAGGCAAGGGCTGAAGATCGCGACACCCGGGGGTTCATTTCAATGACTAACATCCGGCCGTCGGCAGGATTGACCGCGAACTGAACGTTGGAACCTCCCGTTTCAACGCCGATTTCGCGCAAAACGGCGATCGAGGCGTTGCGCATGATCTGAAACTCTTTGTCGGTGAGGGTCAGCGCCGGCGCTACGGTAATGCTGTCGCCAGTGTGAATTCCCATCGGGTCTATGTTTTCGATCGAACAGACGATGATGCAGTTGTCGGCCTTATCCCGCACGACCTCCATCTCGAACTCCTTCCAGCCGAGGACCGATTCCTCGACCAGAATCTTATCGACCGGTGAGGCGTCAAGACCGCCTTCGACGATGGCCGCAAATTCTTCGCGGTTGTAGGCTATTCCGCCACCGGTGCCGCCCAGCGTATAGGACGGTCGGATGATTGCCGGCAGGCCGACATACTCCAAAGCTTCGAGCGCGTCGTCAATCGAATGGCACAGTCGAGCCCGCGGGCACTCCAGGCCGATATTTTTCATGGCCTGCCGGAAAAGCTCGCGGTCCTCAGCCTTGTCGATGGCCTCCTTGGTGGCCCCAATCATTTGCACGCCGTATTTATCCAGAATTCCCCGATGGGCGAGCGTCAGGGCGGTATTCAGACCGGTCTGCCCGCCCATTGTCGGCAGCAATGCGTCGGGTCTCTCGGCGGCGATGATCTTTTCGATCATTTCAGGAGTGATCGGTTCAATATAAGTTGCGTCCGCAAGTTCCGGGTCGGTCATGATCGTAGCCGGGTTCGAATTCACCAGGATGATGCGATAGCCTTCTTCGCGAAGAGCCTTGCAGGCTTGGGTTCCTGAATAATCGAACTCGCAGGCCTGACCGATCACGATCGGCCCGGCGCCGATGATCAGGATGCTCTCAATGTCGGTTCGCTTGGGCATGGTCAAGCGCCCTCCATCAATCTGATGAAACGCGCAAAAAGATAGTGGCTGTCCTGAGGGCCCGGAGATGCTTCCGGATGGTGCTGGACCGAAAAAACCGGTTTGTCCTTCCATTGGAGACCGCAAACGGACTGGTCGAACAAAGAGATATGGCTAACCTCGACATTGTCCGGCAGATCGGTCGCATCGACCGAAAAGCCGTGATTCATCGACGTGATCTCGACCTTGTTCGTGTTAAAATCCTTGACCGGGTGGTTGGCACCCCGGTGGCCCTGATGCATTTTGTAGGTCTTGGCACCGGCCGCCAGGGCCAGCAGCTGGTGGCCCAGGCAGATTCCGAATATCGGCAGACCCGAAGCGATCAACGCCTGCAGCTCGGGGATCGCATATTTCCCGGTTGCGGCGGGGTCGCCGGGCCCGTTCGAGAGAAAGATGCCGTCCGGTTTGAGGTCCAGAATCTCGGCCGCTGTTGTCGTGCAGGGGACGACTGTCACTTGCGCTCCAAAGCTGGCCAGACATCGCAGAATGTTTCGCTTGATCCCGTAGTCCACCGCCACGACGTGGAAACGGGGCTTGCCGGGTTTTTGATAACCGTCGCCAAGCCGCCACCTACCTTGGTCAAGCGAATAGGGACGATCGGTTGTGACTTCCTTGGCCAAATCCATGCCTTCAAGCCCTGGCCAAGCCTGGGCTTCCTCGAGCAGAACCGGAAGGTCAAATTTTCCGTCGGGTGCATGTACCAGCACACCGTTTGGCGCGCCATGCAAGCGGATATGACGCGTCAGTCGCCGGGTATCGACACCGGCGATACCTACCAGGCCCTTATCCCGGGCCCAATTGCCGAAGTTCCACTGGCTGCGGAAGCTTGAAGGCGGTGTGATCGTCTCCCGCACGATAAATCCACGGGCCGCCGGCGCATTGGCCTCGATATCTTCGTCGTTGGTTCCGACGTTGCCGATATGGGGAAATGTAAAGGTTATGATTTGGCCGGCGTAGGAAGGATCGGTCAGAATTTCCTGATAGCCGGTCATGGCGGTGTTGAAGCAGACCTCGCCAACGACCTTGCCTGGGCGGCCCAATCCAGCGCCCCTGAATAGCGTCCCGTCGGCCAATATCAAAACGGCCGTTACATCCTGTTCGGGGGACGCAAGGCCGTCATTCGCCGGGTCGGTCATTGACGCTTATTCTTTCGCTTCGAGAGGTGATTTACGGGGTTTTGTGGTCCATGGTCCCCATACGCAGTTGTCCCGCGAGCCCAAATTGCCGGGACAATAAGCAATCGACTGAGTCCAGTCAAGCACTAGTGTTTGAGAAAAAACACTTGTATTTCAATGATTTATAATATCCCAAAGGCGTTTGCTACTGCCATTGCCTTGGGCTATCATTCGCGATTGCGATTCGAAGGGAGACATTGGGGCAAATGTTGCGAGGCGAGTTAAGAATCGCGCTGAACAATGCGATGCGCGAAAGGCATCAGCGGAAGGTCGGAGCGATCCGTCTGATTCTGGCGGCTGTCAAGGACCGGGACATTGCAGCGCGGGTCGAGGACCGCGGTGAGGAAGACGACGATGCAGTTATCTCCCAGATACTCGGCAAGATGATCAAGCAGCGGCGCGAGAGCATTAAGGCCTACGAGGAGGGCGGACGTCTTGAATTGGCGGAGCAGGAGCGCGAGGAAATCGTTATCATCGAGGAATTTCTTCCCAGGCAACTGTCCGACCCCGAGATTCAGGAGGCCGTGTCGCAAACAATCGCGGAGGTCAGCGCCGAAGGGCTGAAGGATATTGGTCGTGTCATGGGGGCGTTAAAGGCTAAGTTTGCGGGGCGGATGGATTTTGCGAGGGCTTCGGCTCTGGTAAAGCAGGAACTGGCGTAGAGACAATGAATTTGTAGCGGCCGCCTGCCCGATGGCACCGGTCATGCCAGGCAACACCGCAAGTGTCAGTCATCGAGTTAATAAGATCGGGTCGATTGGGATGCGCTTTTCGCCGGAATTTCTTGATGAAATCAGAGCCAGGGTCCCGCTGCAGGATGTGATTTCGAAAAAGGTGCGGCTGCAAAAAAAGGGACGCGAGTTCCTTGGTTTGTGCCCCTTTCACAACGAAAAAACACCATCGTTTACAGTCTCAGAGGAAAAGGGCTTTTTCCATTGCTTTGGTTGCGGGGCCCATGGCGACGTCATCAGATTCATTATGGATTCTGAAGGAACCTCTTTTCCTGAAGCGGTTGAGCGGCTGGCTGGTCAGGCCGGTCTTGAGTTGCCGCGCCAAACAGCAGACGAGCGGCGGCAGGCGGTAAAGAGAGACAGTCTTTACGATGCCATGGATGTGGCATCCCGCTGGTACGTCTCACAGCTGGGAACCAGGGCCGGAACGAATGCAAGACGCTATCTGGAATCGCGAGGTCTCGACCGCGATTCGGTGGCCCGATTTGCACTCGGCTTTGCGCCGAAGGGGCGCACAAATTTTAGGGACGCGATGCAATCCCGAGGCTTCTCGATCCGGAAGCTGGTTGATGCAGGACTGCTGATTTCTCCCGAGGGCGGCAGGGAGACCTACGATCGATTTCGAAATCGTCTGATGTTTCCGATCCTCGATTCCAAAAATCGAGTTATTGCGTTTGGCGCCCGGGCGCTCGATGACGCCAAAGCCAAATATCTCAATTCGCCTGAGACGCCTTTGTTTCACAAGGGACGAATCCTTTACAATCTCGTGAACGCCCGGCGTGTGGCATTCGAATCCGGTGCGATCATTGTCGTCGAGGGGTATATGGATGTGATTGCATTGGCCGCGGCAGGTGTCGAAAATGTTGTCGCGCCAATGGGCACGGCGGTGACGGAGGATCAACTTAAATTGCTTTGGCGCATGGTCCCTGAACCAACGCTCTGTTTTGATGGCGATCCAGCCGGCTTACGCGCTGCCGGGCGCGCGGTCATGCGGTCGTTGCCGCTTTTGCAGCCGGGAAAATCATTGCGGTTTGCGATATTGCCGGAAGGTGAAGACCCTGACAGTTTGATTCGAAGTGAGGGCAGACCAAATTTCGATAGGGTTCTGGCCAGTTCTTTGAACCTGGCGGACATGCTCTGGCGGATGTTGGCGACCAAAGTGGATCTTTCAACCCCGGAGCGTCAGGCAGGTCTCGAGCAGAAGGTCTTCGATCGCCTTACAGAGATAGAGGATCAAAAGGTTAGGCGCTTTTATCAGTCGGAATTTGGTTCGCGCCTTAACCAGCTATTCCGCAAGGGGCGCGCTACAGGTCGGCGCAGCGGCAGACAATCCCCTTTAGGACCGCCGAGAGGGCACGGCAGAAGCGGGATCTCGCAGACGCGGCTTGGTCGCGGAACAGAAAGATCTCCGGTGACCTTTTGGATGGAAGAGCAGCTGTTGCTGACCATCATTAACCACCCGCAGTTACTGGTTTCGCATGTCGAGGACTTCGCTGGAATTGAGATCGAGTCCAAAGACATGAAAAAATTGCAGGAGGCCATACTGAATTACGTTGGTGAAACCGAGGCTCTTGACCGCGAGCATTTGAGGGACCATCTGTTGGCCCAAGGGCTGGTCAGGATCTACGAGCGGCTGACGGGCAGCGATACCCACAAGATTACTTGGTCGGCATGGCCGGAGGCGGACGTAAGCGACGCCGAAACGGGTTGGCTTCAGACCCTGAAGCGGCACCGGCGAGTGAGTGGACTTGAAAGAGAATATAGAGCCTTGGAAGCAGAGCTGTTGGTCAATTTGTCGAGCGATGGCTATGAACGCCTCAAAGCGATTCAAAAAGAACTCCGATCCGATTCCGGCATTGAAGCCGATTTGGAGGGATACGGGCTGGCGTCGGGCAGAAAGATGACGTATTAACGTGCGCGCCAGATAGCAGGGTTGGCACATCTTATTATCATTTTGAGCAACCGGTCAGGCGCAAGAATGACCCGGAGATAGAGGTTAATGTCGAAAGAGAAGTCACAGCCGGCCGAACGAACCAAAGCATCGGCCGCTGAGGGCGAGGGCCCGGTCATTGGCAACACGGAAAAGGCGGTCAAGCAGATGATCGCCAAGGCCAAGGAGCGCGGGTATCTTACTTATTCCGAACTCAACCGAACCCTGCCTCAAGGTGAGATGTCGTCGGAAAAGATTGAGAACGTAATGACCATGCTTTCCGAAATGGGTGTAAACCTCATCGAAAGCGACGACGAGCAGGAGGATCACGAGGAAAAGGCCAAGCCTGCAGCTGCCGAAGAGTTCGAAGTTTCCAAGAAATCATCCGATATAGAGCGAACCGACGATCCGGTTCGAATGTATCTGCGTGAAATGGGCCGGGTCGAATTGTTATCTCGAGAGGGCGAGATCGCGATCGCCAAACGCATCGAGGCCGGCCGTGCGACGATGATCGTAGGTCTGTGCGAGAGCCCTCTGACTTTTAAAGCCATAGTCGCATGGGCCGCGCAGCTTGATGAAGAGTCCATTTTGCTTCGAGATATCATCGATCTTGATGCCAGCACCGGAAAGGGGCCTCCGGGAGCCGCCGAGAACGATAATGCGCCGCGGCCCGGCGAGGCGGTTGCCAAATCTCAGGTCAATGGTCGGACGGCGCTGCCAGACGAAAAGAAAAAACCAGCCTCATCCGGTGAAGCGGACCAGCCTGATGATAAGAAAAAGGGCGATCAGGATGAAAGCGACGAAGAAGATGAGTTTGACGAGGGCAATTTGTCGTTGGCGGGGATGGAGGAATTGCTAAAGCCCGAGACGATTGTAAAGTTTAAGAAAATCAAATCGACCTATACAAAGTTCGCCCGGCTTCAAAACCTGATGCTCGAGGCAGCGGGTGGCGGCAAAAGCCTGAGCAGGGCTCAAGGAAATCGATTTAGGAAGTTAAGATTAGAGTTGACCGAGCTCGTCGCGTCTATGCATTTTCATAATGGCCGCATTGAAGAGTTGGTTGATCAGCTTTACGGGATGAACCGGCGACTCTTGAGCTTGGGCGGGCAGCTGCTGCGATTGGCTGGGCGATATAAGGTCTCGCGGCGCAGCTTTCTAGACGAATACATGGGCAACGAGCTGGAGCGCGATTGGCTGCGGCGGGTGCTGGCCCTGCCCGAAAAGGGATGGACGGATTTTGCCAAAAAGGAAGCGGAGACGATCACTAATATCCGCGGGCAGATCAGAGAAATCAGCGACCAAGCAGGGCTGCAGGTCGGCGAGTTCCGCCGGATCGTGCAAATGGTGCAGAAGGGCGAAAAAGAGGCCCGGATCGCCAAGAAAGAGATGGTTGAAGCCAACCTGCGCCTGGTTATCTCGATCGCCAAAAAATACACAAATCGGGGCTTGCAGTTTCTCGACCTAATTCAGGAGGGGAATATTGGCCTGATGAAAGCGGTTGACAAATTCGAGTACCGACGCGGCTACAAATTTTCGACCTACGCTACTTGGTGGATTCGCCAAGCGATAACCCGATCGATTGCCGACCAGGCCCGCACGATCCGTATTCCTGTGCATATGATTGAAACCATCAACAAACTGGTTCGCACTTCCCGCCAAATGCTGCACGAAATTGGCCGTGAGCCAACACCGGAGGAACTGGCCGAGCGCCTTTCGATGCCACTTGAAAAGGTGCGCAAGGTCATGAAGATTGCCAAGGAGCCGATTTCGCTCGAAACCCCGATTGGTGATGAGGAAGACAGCCATTTGGGTGATTTCATTGAGGACAAAAACGCTATTTTGCCGGTCGATGCGGCGATCCACGCCAATCTGCGGGAAACGACGACCAAGGTGCTGGCGTCACTTACGCCGCGCGAAGAGCGCGTTTTGAGAATGCGTTTCGGGATCGGCATGAACACGGACCATACTCTTGAAGAGGTCGGGCAGCAGTTCTCAGTGACCAGGGAACGAATTCGCCAGATTGAAGCAAAGGCGCTCCGCAAGCTGAAACACCCGTCTAGATCCCGCAAGCTTCGCAGCTTTCTCGATACCTAGGCCTCAGCCTAAAGCACAAATCACAAAGCAAAATCTATCCCAAGGTTGCTTCAAAAGAACGGCGGGCCCGCCGCGCCGCAATCGTTGCTCCAGTCGCCTGGGCCATCACCGTGGCCCCTTCGAGAAGTAAAAGAGCCTCCTCGGCCCGCGCCGCGGGGGTGCCGAGATCGGCCTCTTCGGCCCAGTTCTTGAGACAATCAAACAGCTTTGAAAAATGAGTTGCGGCGGCACGATGGGGTTGTGAGTTCCTATCAGGAAACTCAGCACAGACCCGCTGGAAATAACAGCCAAGGAAGTTCGGGCTGTTGTACCAGTCTTCATGTATGTCGAACAGAACAAGAAGCTTGCCCAACCCTGTCTGGGCGCGCGAGGCAGTCCCAAATTCAATCCACTTCATGACTCGTGAACTGCGGTCATGGATTGTCGCGACGATCAGGCCTTCCTTAGATTTGAAGTGATTGTAAAGGGTCATTTTGGCGACCCCGCTTTCGGCTAGAACCGTGTCGATGCCGGTCGCATGAAAACCATGCCGATAAAAAAGTTCCGAAGCGGTCGATACCAGTTGGTCTCGCCTGGGGCTCCTGGTTACCATAGTTTTCGTTTTATACAGATCTGTCCACTACGGGTCAACCCCGTGAGCTGTTTTTGACCAAGTTGTCGTCGAGATAGACCAATCTGTCTGATATCGGTATATGCCGCCTGTAGCTGCTGAAATCAGTCTCCAGCAAGATCCATCAGGGCCGAACCTTCAAGCCGATATACCGTCCACGCGTCCTGCGGCCTGGCCCCCAGCGCCTCATAGAATTGGATGGCCCTGTCGTTCCAGTCTAGGACCGCCCATTCAAGGCGCCCACAATTCCTATCCAGCGCTATTTTTGCGAGGGTCTGCAAAAGTCGCTTGCCGACCCCTCGGCTGCGCGCCTCCGGGACAACGAAAAGGTCTTCTAGATAGATCCCGGGCCGGCCGAGAAAGGTAGAAAAGGTGAAAAAGAACAGCGCAAAGCCAACCGGTGCCTCGCCTGAGAACGCCAACAAGCATCGGGCAGGACTTGCCGGGTCGAACAGCTCATCCCTGATAGTTTTGAGATTGACCTCAACCAAGTTCTCAAGTTTTTCAAACCGAGCCAGAGAACAAATAAATTCAAGAACCAGAGCCGCGTCCGCTTCTTGCGCATAGCGAATGCTAATTGGCTCGGTCATATCCGGCTCGTCATACAACGAATGTTAATGCCCAACCCAATTGCCTAGCAGGAAAACAAAAATTGGTCAAAACCATCATCGAAACTGATTGGATACAGTCAGGGCAAAAAGCTACCGGAGCGCGGGACAGGGGGCATTAAAAGGGGGAAGATGTCCGCGCCCCGGTTCGCTATTTCGGAAAGGCTGTTGGTGCCTCGAATTCGCTGTACCAAATAAGGCCTGATGGGCGAACCCAGAATGAGGCACCCGCCGCAGCCGGTCCTTGAAATAAAGACTACAAATTATCAAGAAACCCGTCAACTTATTTCATAATTCATGGAAGTGTTATTACTTTATTACTCAAATTCGTATTGAGAGTAAATTTCACTCACCGGTTTGAAATACAGATATAACAAGTAAATCATTCGAATAATGCACGTATTTGCAGAAGCCCGGCGGGCATCGGCTGGCAAGGCGTGAAAATAATTGCCACATTTCGGCTTGCGAAACAGGGTTGCCGATCCTACGTCTGAAGCTGGCGATTGGTAACCAGATTGGGAGGGAAGTAGATTTATGGATAAATATGAATTTGTAATTGCGATCGTATCGATCGTGCTCTTTTTCGGCTTGTTTCGGGAGTTTGTTCGGCGCCGGCATGGGTCGGCGAGAGCGTGGGACCAATGGTTGGAGGACAGTGGGCTCGAAATAGGCGAAGAGAAGTTTGAGGTATTGGAGAGGCGCGTCGAAGTGCTCGAGCGGATCGCAACCGACAAGAAGCGAACGCTGTCGGAAGAGATCGAGAATCTCTAGGTTCTCATCTAGGGCTGGCCGAAAGAGGTACAATGACAACAAGCGGTAGCCAAGCGCCTGAAATGAACCCACCACGGGAAAGCCGATACAAGATCCTCTTGAAAGAGATAATGTCCGTAGTATCCGGTGAGCCGGATTTAATTGCTCGAATGGCGAGCGTCACCAGCCTGCTACATCATTCGTTTGATGAATTTCTGTGGACCGGTTTTTATCTGGTCGACCAGACAAATCCCAAAGAATTGGTGATCGGCCCCTACCAGGGGACGCTCGGCTGTCTGCGGATACCCATAGGTAAAGGCGTTTGCGGAGCAGCGGCTGAATCCGGAACAGTGCAAATCGTAAAAGACATTCACACCTTTCCAGGTCACATCGCCTGTGATGCGAGGTCGAATTCGGAAATCGTGATCCCGGTCAGAAATCCAAATGGCGATTTGATTGCGGTCCTCGATATTGATTCAGAGCGATTTGGCGACTTTGACGAGGTTGACGCGCGTGGACTCCAGTCCATTGTCGACGCGGTATTTTCGGGTTAACTTGGCGCTCTGAAGGAGGTGTCAATGAAGTATCTCCATACTATGGTGCGGGTCAGCAACCTCGATGAATCTCTTGATTTCTATTGTGACAAATTGGGGCTCGAGGAATTGCGCCGGATCGATGTTCCGGAAGGGCGGTTCACGCTGGTTTTCCTGGCCGCTCCTGGCGAATCAGCTGCACAGATAGAATTGACCTACAATTGGGATTCTGAGGCGTATAATGGCGGGCGTAATTTTGGCCACATCGCATACGCGGTCGACGATATTTACGAGATTTGCCAACGACTTATGGATAAAGGGGTGACCATCAACCGGCCGCCGCGGGACGGCCGCATGGCCTTTGTGCGCTCGCCCGATGGCATCTCAATTGAGCTGCTACATTCAGGATCACCTTTACCAAAAAAGGAACCCTGGGCCTCAATGCCAAATAGTGGCGAGTGGTAGAAGACCACAAATAGTTTGCAAATCGAGCCATGGTGGTCTCGGGGCCGTAATTTCCCTGATAAATTATTCCGCCCTTCATCACGAACACGACAATTTCGAGCAGCGTACTATCGGATAGTGGGTGGCCCGGGCACGGCGATCAAATCTGCTGGCAACCCTTTGCCGATTCGACCGCGATCAGCTGTGGCCGGCAGGTCGGCGGAGTATAGGTATGATCCGATTGCGTCCGCGGCCGGAATCGGCTAACTGGTTCAGCGCGCAGAATGATAGTCAATAGAGCCGGCGTTCGGGAAGGCTGGCGGAGTTGAAAATGGCAGCTGACCAGTTTGTTTTCCATTTGAAAGAAATGAACAAAGCTTACCCAGGCGGTAAGCATGTCCTTAAGGACATTACGCTCGATTTCTTGCCCGGCGCGAAAATCGGCATTATCGGCACGAACGGTGCCGGCAAATCAACGTTAATGCGGGTGATGGCGGGATTGGATACTGAGTTTACCGGCGATGCCTGGGCTGAGAAGGGGGTAAAGGTCGGCTATCTGCCACAGGAGCCCGAACTCGATCCGACAAAGAATGTGCTCGACAACGTCATGGACGGCGTCGGTGAAATCCAGGCTGTCCTTGATCGCTACAATCAGGTGGCCATCGAATATTCCGAGAAATTGACCGACGAATTGCTTGAAGAGATGGGCGATCTCCAAGAGAAGATCGACGCGGCCGAGGGCTGGGAGATTGAAAACCGTGTGGAGATCGCCATGGAGGCTCTTCGCTGTCCGGATGGCAAGACTAATGTCGGCACGCTTTCGGGCGGCGAGCGCCGCCGCGTCGCCCTTTGCCGGCTGTTGCTCGAGCGGCCCGACATGCTGCTCCTCGATGAGCCGACCAACCATTTGGACGCGGAATCGGTGGCTTGGCTGGAACGGTTCCTGCAAGAGTACGCCGGCACAGTCATATTGGTTACACATGACCGGTATTTTCTCGACAATGTTGTGGAATGGATTCTCGAACTGGATCGCGGCCAAGGCATTCCGTTCCAGGGCAACTATTCGGCTTGGCTGGAAGCTCGACAGGTTCGGTACAGTCGGGAAGGCAAGTCAGAAGAGGCGCGGGCCAAAGCTCTGTCAAAAGAATTGGACTGGATTCGGTCGTCACCCCGGGCCCGGCAGGCCAAATCCAAAGCCCGCATCCGGGCCTATGAAGACATGCTTTCGCAAAGCCACGAGAAAGTTTCGAAAAGAGCCGAAATCGTGATCCAGCCAGCCGAACGCCTCGGCAATGTGGTAATCGAGTCCGAAGGGTTGAGCAAAGGTTTTGGAGAGCAGCTGCTGATTGATGATCTGAGTTTTCGCCTGCCGCCGGGAGGAATCGTCGGCGTAATCGGGCCGAACGGGGCCGGAAAATCAACGCTTTTTGCGATGATTACAAATCAGGTGAAACCCGACAAGGGCTGGCTCAGGATCGGAGAAACCGTCAGACTTTCCTACGTCGACCAGTCACGCGAGGGTCTTGCTCCCAACAACACAGTTTGGCAGGAAATTTCTGAGGGTAATGATGTCCTCGTCTTCGGTAAAAACGAAATAAATAGCCGCGTGTACGTCGGCGCATTCGGCTTTCGGGGCAGCGAGCAGCAGAAGAAGGTCGGCCAACTGTCAGGCGGCGAAAGAAACCGGGTCCATCTGGCCAAGGTCCTCAAACAAGGCGGCAACGTGCTGCTTCTCGATGAACCGACGAACGATCTTGATGTCGATACGCTGCGAGCGCTCGAAGAAGCGCTTGAAAACTTTGCTGGCTGCGCGGTAATCATCTGTCACGACCGCTTCTTCCTGGATCGGATCGCCACCCATATCCTGGCTTTCGAAGGGGACAGCCACGTCGAGTGGTTCGAAGGGAATTACGCGGATTATGAGGCTGACCGGAAACGCCGGCTGGGGGTTGACGCGGATACGCCGCATCGCATCAAGTACAAGAAATTCGCGCGTTGATGGGTTGATCAGGATTGGATAATCCGCGGTTCCAAGGTCTACCTACCGGTCGTTGGGATCCCCGTCTTGTTCGAACAGCTCTTCTTCTTCCTTGGTTTCTCCGAGTTCGCCGTCCGAGATTTCAAACTCACGAAGCTGGCGGTAAGCGGATCGTGCCAGAGCGTACGGATCGGCGGCCTTGTAGATTTCATCGAACAGCTCGTCATTTCGGGCCCGGAAGTCGAAAGCATCGAGACCAAACCTGAGGTAACTCAGCCCGTCAACGCCCAGAAAAACATTTTTCCAGACGTCGGCTTCATCGATGGCGATGCCGGCGGGGTCCAGGTAAAACTCGCCGACCAAGCCGACGGTATCTCGCAAATTGGAAGGACCAAAAAGGGGCAAGACGATATACGGACCAGATCCTATCCCCCAAACCGCCAGAGTTTGGCCCAGATCCTCGTCGTATCGGGTAAGACCCATTTTGGTCGCCGGATCAAAAAATCCGGCGACGCCGATGGTGCTGTTGACCAGAAACCGCAGCAACATTGTTCCGGCCTGCTTGGGCTTGCCTTGCAGGATCTCGTTCCCCATCACATAAGGCGCCAACAGATTTTTTAGAAAATTTGACAACCCCCTTCGACCGTCCTCGGGAACCACCTTGTTGTAGGTTTTCACGACGGGCCTGAAGAGCGCTTTGTCGAAGGTTGTATTGATCGCAAATACGGCCCTGTTCATAGGCTCCAGCGGATCGTTGGCACGCTTGTATTCGGCCCGGGCTTCAACGTCGCTTGCCGGTGGCCTGGTGGCACATCCGGTGATCAGAAAGCCGACCAATGCGATAATCATTAGATGGATGAGAGATCGAGGAGAGGCTTGCACGGGGCACCCTTCGGTTGATGAAATTGATTCGATGTCTATAGACCAAGACGTAGCAGCCCGGCTGTTACCAGATAATATTCTTTGCATCAAACCCTATTAATGGTGCCGCGAAAAATTCTCTTGACGTATGACCCGGCCGACCCGCGCCCAATAGTCGTCGTACCAACGATCGCGGCCCTTCTTCTGGATTGCCAGGTGCGTAGGATTGGCGCGCCGGGTGGTGGCGGTGGCAAAATCGCGCCAAACCGAGACTGAAATCCCATATCGATCTTCGCGTCTCAGGCTCACCAGGTCCAGGAAACCCTCTTGAACGCCGGCAAGTTCGGCCGTCTCCTCTGACGCCTGTCCATAGGATTGGTCGTCGCCTTCATTCCGCAGGGACGAAAAAATAACGGCGATCGGGCCATCATTATGGCCGGTTGATGCAGCTGACACTTCCTGATGTGCTCGATCATGCCCATAAGACCGGTTTATTTCAACAACCCGCAAATCGAATTGTTGGTACCAATTTTCTATCCCAAGCCGCCTCGTCGTAGTGTGCTCTGTATCGTCTCGCCATTCCTTGATGTCCCCAAGACAGCGCCAATAGGACACTGTCAGCCCGTTCCGGTCTTCAAGCCGGATTGCCTCTTCGCCATAAAAACCGGGAAGGCGCATAGTTTTGTCCATGAACAGACCCGACCTTCGGTACTATTCACTCAGGTCCATAACCCTCAGCCTGAAACTCAAAATGACGGCCAAGTAAGGTAGCACGCCGGTCTCAAGTAGCTTTGGTTTCAATCGGATTCTCCTTGCTGTCGAGATCACCGTACCCACCGCCGCCAGGGGTTTCAATTACGATGGATTCTCCAGCTGCAACGCGTGCCTCTGCGGCACCCGGCAACGCCTCCCACTCACCGTTCAAGCGTCTGATGCGATTCCTGCCGGGATTGCCGGCGCGACCTCCGTTAAGTCCGGGTGGCCCTTGCAGTCTGTGCCCGGAGAGGATTGAAATTTCCATATCTTCGAGGAAGCGGATTTCGCGCCTAACCCCGTCGCCACCACTGTGCATGCCGAGCCCGCCCGATCCTCTGCGCACCTCGAACTTTTCAATTGTGACCGGATAGCGCCATTCGAGAACCTCGGGGTCGGTAAGCTTCGAATTGGTCATATGGACTTGCACCGCCGATGCCCCGTCAAATCCTGGGCCCGCTCCGGCGCCACCTGCGATGGTTTCATAATATTGGTACTCGTCATTGCCGAACGTGAAGTTATTCATGGTCCCCTGTGAAGCCGCAGCTCCCCCCATTGCCAGGAGAAGTGCGTTGGTAACTGCCTGGCTGGTCTCAACGTTTCCGGCCACCACGGCAGCCGGCGGCTCGGGGTTCAGAAAACAACCTTGGGGAACGACCAAGGTAATTGGTTTCAGGCAGCCGTCGTTCAGCGGGATGTCGTCGGCCACGAGGGCCCTTAGGACATACAAGACGGCGGCTCTGGTGACCGCCAATGGGGCATTGAAATTTCCAGAATGTTGGGGACTTGTCCCGGTAAAATCTATCGTCGCAGCGGTTCTGTCCTTGCTAAGTCGGACGGCTACTCTGATCTTCAGACCCTGATCAAGGACATACTCGCACTTGCCATCATTCAATCTTGAGAGAACAGCGCGGACCGCTGTAGTCGCATTTTCTTGTACGTAACCCATGTAAGCACGCACCGTCTCAAGGCCGAACTCGGCGATCATTGCCCGAATCTCCTGAGCTCCCTTCTCGCAGGCTGCCAGCTGAGCCTTGATATCGGCGATATTTTGATCGGGATTGCGGGCTGGGTAAGGGCCGATCCGCAGGGCTTCGCAAAGCCTCGATTCGGCAAATTCGCCGTGCCGCAACACAAGGAAATTGTCGAACAGGATACCTTCTTCTGAAATGTTCCTGGATGACGCCGGCATTGATCCCGGTCGAATGCCGCCGATGTCCGCGTGATGACCCCTGGAGGCAACAAAAAAAGACGGACAAGACCCGGTCAGAAATATTGGCATGACCACGGTCACATCAGGAAGATGGGTGCCGCCGTTATAGGGATCATTCAATAGATAAGCATCACCGGGCCGCATTTTCCCTTCGTTGCGTCGGGCGATTGTCGTCACGCTTTCACCCATCGAACCCAAATGAACCGGCATGTGCGGCGCATTGGCAACCAACCCACCATTTTCATCGAAAATGGCGCAGGAAAAATCGAGCCGCTCTTTGATGTTCACCGAATGGGCCGTCATTTCAAGAACTCCCCCCATCTCTTCCGCCAGACCCATGAAGCGATGATTAAAGACCTCAAGGAGAACGGGCTCCAACTCGGTGGAATAGCCTTTCTTCTCGGCTGCCTTGGAACGTTTTAGTATAAGGCTCCCATGCGCATGCGCCTTGACTGACCAGCCCGGCTCAACAATCGTCGTGGCATGGGGATCCAGAATAATAGCCGGGCCCTCGATCTCGGCGTCCGCCACCAGATGCCGGCGTTCGATCAAGGGCGCTTCCTGCCAGCCTTTTGCCAGGTAAACGCGCGTCTTGCCGGCTGGCTCGGCCGGGGAGAGCGGAAAAGCTGACGCGGCCAACGACTGACCACCGCCCGTAGCTTCGGCAGAAACCGCTTCGACGATCAATTCGCGCCCCGGGCTGATGAATCCAAACCTGGTTTTATGAACCCGTTCGAACGCGGCCCGGACCTCATTAAGCGTGTCCTCGATTACTGAAAGTGTTGTATCGCTTCCTCTATACTTGATCTCCAACTGACAGCGCAGCCCAATGTCTTTTTTGGACAGGCCTTGCGCCTCAAGTGTTGCGCCGGCGCGCTTCTTGACCTCGGAAGCGGCTTTCAAAATTTCCTTTTTGTGTCTTTCGTCAAGGGGCACTTCGAGCGCCTGATTTTCAATTGCGCTGAGAGCGGCAAGGCCTATTCCGAGCGCCGACAGCACGCCGGCCAAGGGATGAGCAATGACAATCTCAATGCCCAGCCGTTCGGCAATCCGGCAGGCATGCTGACCGCCGGCCCCGCCAAAAGCCACTAGGGCGTGACGGGACACATCGTGACCGCGCTCGATCGAAATCCGGCGGATGGCTCGGCACATAAGCGCAATCGCAACCTCAAGAAATCCTTCCGCCAAAGCCTCGATGCTTGGCCGCTTTCCGGTTTCGGCTTCGATTTGATGCGCGATCTTGTCTGCCTGTTCGCTAGCTGCCGCAGGATTGATGGATTCAGCACCGGTCGTACCGAAGACCTTGGGAAAGTTTTTCTGGTCGAGGCGGCCGAGGATAAGATTGCAGTCGGTAATCGTAAGCGGACCACCGCGGCCGTAGGAGGCCGGGCCGGGGTTGGCCCCGGCCGATGAGGGCCCGACCCGATAGCGGCCCTTGTCGAACCAGCAAATCGAGCCACCGCCGGCGGCGACCGTGTTGATATCGAGCATCGGTACTTTAAGCCGTACACCAGCCACCTGGTTCTCATGAAGGCGCTCGAAGCTGCCCGCAAAATGCGCCACATCGGTCGATGTGCCGCCCATATCGAAGCAAATGATTTTCTTGTAGCCGGCTGCGGCGCCGACCGCGGCGGCGCCGACAACGCCGCCGGCCGGGCCCGAAAGGACCGCATCCTTTCCCGCAAATTCGTCGGTTGAGGCCAAGCCGCCGCTCGAGCGCATAAAATAAAGCGGTACCCTGCCCACTTCCGCCTTCATCCGCCGGACATAATGATCAAGAGCCGGCGAAAGATAGGCGTCGGCGACCGCGGTTTCCGCCCGCGGTACGATTTTCATCAGGGGAATCGTTTGATGGCTGGTGGTAACCGATTCAAATCCAATGTCGCGCGCCATCTTGGCGGCCTCAATCTCGTGCTTGGGAAACCGGTATCCATGCATGAAAGCGATGGCTGCGGCGCGGTATCCCTGGTCAAACGATGCGGCAAGTTCAGCCCTGAATTTATCGCGCTCGAAACGCCGAATGACTTCGCCACGAGCGCCAATCCGCTCGCAGGCTTCAATTACCTTGGCGTATAAGGGCTGCGGTTTGAGGATTTCAAGAGCGAACAACTCGGGTCGGCGCTGATCTCCGATCTCGATAAGATCGCGAAATCCTTTGGTGACCACAAAAACAGTCGGTTCGCCGCGGCGTTCCAACAGAGCGTTGGTGGCCACCGTTGTGCCCATGCGGATGGCGCCAACTTTCTCAGCCGGGAAGGGCGCTCCGGCCGGGACCTCCAGAAAGCGGCGCATGCCTTCGATAGAAGCGGTTTTGTATGATTTCGGGCTTTCGGACAACAGCTTCAAGGCCGAAAGGGCGCCGTCCGGGGCTTGGGCGACAATATCGGTAAAAGTTCCCCCACGATCGATCCAGAACTGCCATTTATTCTCATAAGTCATTGATTTATCTATTAATATGATTGTTTACATCTGTTTACACGAGATATTTGAGTCAGGATCTTCAGCGACTTATACAACCCCGATTTACATAGTGTTTACACGAGCAACGAATTTGAAGCTCAGGCTAGCACCTGTGAAACAGATTTAGAATTGGGTATTGAACCGAATGTGGAGGGGTGGATAGGGGTGATGGTCTGCATAATTGTTGAACAGTCAATTATGCTACCGTCAAGATTCAAACAGCCGCAGGCTTGGGCGGTCGAAATTAAATATCTCGGCTATGCCCTGATCGAATGGGGCGTTCTTGACTTTGGCTTGAGTTATGCGGGCGTTAATGTCTGGATGGATTGGCTGGGGATGGAGTTGCCCGAGGCCATTTGGAGATTCTCAGGCAAAACCGCGGTGGCCGTCGGCTATGGCATCCTGAAGCTCGCCGGCGGCGACAAAACAGCCGCGGAGCCCGTTGAAGGGGCTGAAGAACCGGGCGCCCGGCAGCGAAATGCGGCAATCATCACATTGGCTGGATCGGGTCTTTCCCGAAGGGCAACATTCGCGACTTATTCAGAGGATTATACGTTCGCCACTTGCTGCCAGCTGGCGGCGCCAGGAGCCGGGATCGGGTAGCCGACAGCGCCGTACTGACCGTAGACATTCGAATGGTCTAGCGTGACCCTCGACAAGGCATGAAAGTTTTCGACGAAACTTAGCCGATCTCGCCGCGTCACGTTCGCCGCATAGCAGCAGGAAAAATAGAAGTCACCCCAATATCCGGCCGGAAACAAGCTTCCGCCGCGGTCATTCGGTGTCTGATTGGTCAAATAATTCCAAAGTTCCACGGCACTGTATCCGAGCGCACCATCCTCGTTACCAATCTCACCTTGAATTCCGTGCGCCGATATGAACAAGGGCTCGACCGCACCCAACTGTGGGGTGCCTTGCTGAATGAATTGATAAAAGTTGCCGTAGACACCGCCCGCCTGATCCGCTGCGGCGGCTGACAGCGCCGGGTCGTCGTTGCAAAGGACAATAATCATCGTCGAACCTCCTGTGGATCGAAAGGACTGATATCTGTCGACGGGTCCGGAGGTTGCCTGTGACGAAATTGTGGGCTGAAGTATTGCCCTTTGGCGCGAGGAATAGAAATTCTGGCGATTGGCGCTGATCGATAACTTCCTAGTCGTTTGCCCGGCCATCAAGCTGTGCTAGAGAGTGAGCCGTGTCGATCTGGGGAACCATATTGGGGGGTGCGGCGGGCTTCGCGCTCGGCGGACCCCTTGGCGCGCTGTTGGGCGCCAGTGTCGGTCATGCGTTGGGCGGCGGTATGACCGGCAAGATCGGCCGGGCCGGCCGCGAGGCGACCGCACAGATTACTTTTACTATCGCCGTCATCGCCTTGTCAGCCAAAATGGCCAAGGCCGACGGCCAGGTCACACGCGACGAAGTCGAGGCGTTTAAGGAAGTCTTCCGAGTTCCACCGCATGAATTGCGAAATGTCGGCCGGGTCTTCGACATGGCCAAAGAGGACACCGCCGGCTACGAAGCTTACGCCAAACAAGTGGCCAATATGTTTAAGAACGACCCACAGGTTCTTGAAGACCTGCTTGGGGCGCTTTGCCATATCGCCAAGGCGGACGGCATTATTCATCCTGGAGAACTCGAATATCTGGAAAATGTAGCCCGTATCTTCGGCTTTTCCGACCAAGCCTATGAGTCTATCAAGGCTAGTTTTTTGGGCGCTACGGAGAGTAGTCCCTATACGATCTTGGGCGTCGATCCCGATATCCCGGATAACGAACTCAAGTCAGCCTATCGCCGGCTGGTCAAAGAGCATCACCCCGACCGGCTGATCGCCAAGGGACTACCGAAGGAGTTTATCGAAGTTGCCAACGAACGGCTGGCGGCGATCAACACCGCTTATGACAAGATTGAAAAGATCAGAGGTCTAAAGTAGGGGATCCCTGGCCGGTTCCGAGAGGTCTCCCAATGAACCTACCTCATATCGCATTTTTGGTCATGGTCATGGCCCTGGTCGGCGGCAATCTCATCGCCATGACCGGGCAGGGGGTGATCGGTGGTATCTTGGCTCTGGTCGGCGTTTGGCTGATCACGCTGCGCACTCATGAGCAGGCCCTCGATCTGCTTGAAAAAAGCCTGTGAGCGGCCGTCATTTAATCCTTGCCATGCTGGTCAACCTGTTTTGGGGTTTGAACTTCCTGGCAGCCCGCTTTGCGGTTGATGAAATGCCGCCAGTACTGGCAGCTTCGCTGCGATTCCTGATTGTGCTGCTGGTTCTCCTGCCGTTCCTAAAACCCGAAAAGGGCCACATGCGGGCCCTCCTACAGACCGCTCTTGTCATCGGCGTGTTTCATTTCGGACTTCTCTATGTCGGGATCGCCTGGACGAAGGATCTTTCCGTGGTGGCTGTAGGTACGCTCATGAACGTGCCGTTTGCGACTTTGCTGGCTGTTGCTGTTTTGGGCGAACGAATCGGAGCCCAAAGAACCGCAGGCATTGTGATCGCTGTCGCCGGCGTTGTCATCCTGAGCTTCAATCCGCGCGTTCTTGACTATATTGATGGCCTGCTCATTGTTTTGGTGGCGGTCTTTGGCTACGCCGTTGGCATCATTATGATGCGCCGACTGCCCGGCGTTCATCCTTTAAGCCTTCAGGCGTGGATGGCTCTTCTTTGTTTTCCAATTCTATTGGGCATTTCCCTGATGGTCGAAAGTGGCCAACTGATGGCCCTGGAAACAGCAAGCGCTTGGGCCTATGGCGGTATCGTCTTCAGTGCCTTGGGGGCGTCGGTGATCGGGCATGGCCTCAATTTTTACCTCCTGCAGCGCTATCCGGTGACGACTGTGGCGCCGCTGACCCTGTTGTCCCAATTGATTGCCATCGTCGGTGGCCTTGTGGTTTTTGACGATGTGCTGAAGCCCGGTATGATTGTCGGCGGGATTTTCATTTTTGCCGGCGTCGCGGTCGTCAGTTATCGAAACCGGAAGCGATCTTTGGACACGGAAATCACTGCTGGCTGAGGACAGGTCATGAACATTGCCAAAAGGCCATCGCCAAACTTTGACGAACGCCCGGCCGGGGTTGGACCGAGCGTTCTGGTGCTTCACTATACCGGTATGGAATCGACCCAAGAAGCGCTTCAGCGCCTTCGCGACCCGGCCTCACTTGTCAGTGCCCATTACTTCGTTCAGGAGGAGGGCGAGGTCTTTCAACTCGTCGACGAGGCAATGCGCGCCTGGCATGCGGGCGTTTCTCACTGGCGCGGCGAACACAGCATCAACGATATTTCAATCGGCATCGAGCTTGCCAATCCGGGTCACGAATTCGGATATACCAGTTTTTCCAAACCTCAGATGGCCGCACTTGAAGAGTTGTGCATGGATATCGTTCGGCGCCACGCTATCGAGCCAATCAACGTGGTCGGCCATTCCGATGTCGCACCCGGGCGAAAGCAAGATCCGGGTGAATTGTTTGATTGGCAAAGGCTGGCCCAAAGCGGAGTTGGTCTGTGGTTGGGGGCACTGCACGATCTTCCTGGACAAGGTGTGGAAACTGAAAGCGCAAAGACCGACTGGGCGGCGCTCCAGAGTCAGATGAGGGCGTTGGGGTATGGCCTTTCTATTTCAGGGCAGGCCGATCGGGAGACGCGTGACGCCTTGAGCGCTTTTCAACGCCACTGGCGGCCACAACAGGTTACCGGAAAAGCAGATTCGCATTGTCTTGAGGTTTTAGGGGCGCTCCTGGAAGCGATCATTTAAGAGGGCCTCTTTTCTTCCATCAGCGACATAAAATTTCCATCCATATCGCGAAAAAATGCCAACCAAAGATCGTGATCTTCAGCTTTATGAATAAGTTCGGGGCCGCGCTCGAAGGTAACGCCTCTTGACAAAAGAACGCGGTGCGCCGCCTCGATATCATCGACCCGATAATAGAGGATTGAGGCTGGGTGGTCGAATTCTTCCCGCTCCGGAGGCGCCATCATCAGACGCACGCCGCCAAGATCGAAAAAGGACATGCCGGGAACTTCAAACAAAAGCTTGATCCCGAGGACATCGCGATAAAAGGCGGTCGCCGCTTCAAGGTCCTGAACCGTAATCGCGATCTGTCCAATCGACTTGATCTCCAGCGTATCCTCGGTCATTGGTCTGGCCCTTTAATTTTCCTATCGGCGCTGCTTCAGCGAATCGCCTATTTACTTAGTGTAGCTAATGAAATAATATCTTTCTGACACTCTGTCAAGTTGGATCAACTCGTCACCGAGTCATGTGTGAAAAGATATGCCAAGAGAATCACCGAAGCGAAATTACGAGCTGGCGGACAAGATCCATTCCGCGGCCATCCACATTTTACGGCGGGTCCGCACGGTGGATCGGGCCAGCGGTCTGTCGCCGCCAAGGTTAAGCGCCCTTTCGGTTCTGGTTTTTGCAGGGCCACAGACGATTAGCGGTCTGGCACAGATCGAACAAGTTCAGGCGCCAACCATGTCACGGCTTTTGAAAGATATGGAATATGCCGGTCTGATTTCGCGGCGGCAAGATAGGAAGGACGAAAGAAAGGTTTGGATAAAGGCTACCAAGAAAGGCGAGCGGCTGATGTGGCGAGGTCGGGAGCGGCGGGTTCGCGCGCTCGCAACTGCGCTTAAGAGGATGTCCAAAGAGGACCGAAAAATCCTAGGTCAGGCGGCGGGGCTTATGGAGACCATTGCCCGCATAGATTCCTAAGGCCTGCCGCCATCACCCTTTAATTCCTCATCGGTGTGCCGAGCGTTTTGAGTGTCGCCGATGAGCCCCTTCGGAAGCGACTTAATGATTTCTTTTGTGGCCGGCCGGTTGATGTCGACCGGCGGTTTCGCGGTCGCCTCTTGCTTGCTGTTGCCGCCACCAAAAATGCCGCATCCGGCTAGCGTAGCGGCAAGGAAAACAGTTGCGAGCAGTCTCAAATACATAGCGCTATCCCTAGCGGGTTCATCAAGGTAGCGCACCTTGCACCATCGGACCCCGGCTTTTCAAGGGAAACGACCTGGGCTGACAATAAATCTTTAAAAAGAACAAACAGAGCGAAATGAAGGAATGGTGTGCTGATGGCCGAAATGGAAAAGAACGAATAGCTGGCAAATTGATGTGTACCTTAGTCCCGCGGCGTAATCTGCGGCCAACGCGGTATCAAACGTAGAGTTTGGCGCCAGCTGGCCGGCTTGTCGGCGTGCACGGTGCCCATCTCCAGACCGTGCACATGCCGTATCGCGACCATGAATGCCAAGACGCCAAAAACCATACTGCCGACGGCTTGGCCAATGAGGATGCCGGAGGCGCCGAGTAGCTGCGCGCCGAGAAAAACGAAGGGCACCGTCCCCAGCGTATTACGGCCCCAATTGAAAAAAGTCGAATAAGTTGGCCGACCCAGATTATTGAAACTGGCGTTGGCAACGAAAAGGGCGCCCGGAAAAATAAAAGCTATGGCCAGCCAGGTACAAAAGAGCGAGACCAGCTCGGCGGCTTCACCACTCGCGTTGAATGCTGAAATGATCTGGTCCTGGGCAAGGAACAGGAGGCCGGACATGCCGAAAACGAAAATCGCCATGAAAATGAAAGACTTCATCAAGGTTTCGCGCACGCGGTCCAGCCGACCGGCACCAAGGTTCTGGCCATGAATGGGCCCGACAGCGCCTGAAAGTGCAAATATGACGCCGAATGCGACCGGGGTTAGCTTGGTGACGATTGCCAGACCGGCAACCGCGCTGACACCGTAGGCGGCAATGCTGGCGGTCACGTAAGCCGTGCCAAACGGCGTCGCGATATTGGTGAGAATCGCTGGCAGGGCAATGGCACTAATGCGCGGCATATGCGACCAAAAGCGCCGCAAGTCGAATCGTACAAATCCATGATGAACCCGCCGCACCCAAAAGACCCCGACCATAAGTCCGGTTGTCCGCGCTGCTACGGTGGCGACCGCTGCGCCAGCGATTCCCCAATCCAGGCCAAAGATCAGAATCGGATCGAGAATCGCGTTCACAAGAGCGCCAAAGACGGTCAAAAGCATGGCCCTGCGAGCATCGCCCACTGCCCGAAGGAAACCGCTGAGGCCCATGCTTAGAGCCATTATTGGAAGGGTCGGGACGATAATTGACAGGTAAATCTCGGCCAAGTCGTGGGCCCGTCCTTCGGCCCCCAAGAGCGTAAGCAACCAGGGGATTGAAAGGTAGACCACAAGGGCGAGCAGGCTGGTCAAAACAAAGCCGTAAACCAGCACGTTCGTAGCCATCCGCCTGGCACGTGCCTGCTTGCGGGCACCGATGGCCCGCGAAACCAAGCCGGCCATCGCAATCATCAGACCAATGCTGACTGAGGTCGTAAAGAAAAGCACAGATCCCGCGAAGCCAATTGCGGCGGGCATTTCCACCTCGCCCAAAAGGCTCAGATAGAAAAGGTCTGCGAGGTCGACCAAAAACAGGGACATGACGCCAAGGCCGGCGGTCGAAGTCATGATCAGTATGTGCCGCAGGATGCTCCCGGAGACAAATTTTGCTTCACTCATCGATCGGCCACCCGTGATGAACTCACTACGCCCACATGCGTTCGCACTATGGACCGGCGAATCGATCTCCGTACATCAATTTTTATTGGGTTTTTAGACCGAACGACCAGCTGGTGGCTAGGGCCAACGTGTGACCATTGGCACAAAGTCAGACTGGGACCGCACCCGCTCGATCCATGATAATATGTTCGCGTGATGCAGAAGCGAAAAGCCGCCATCTTCGGCCACATGGGTGTAGGCAAACAGGCAAATATCGGCAATCGAATATTGGTCATTGACCAGGAACCTGGTTGTCCCTAGCGCTTCATCCAGCAGCGCCAACGCTGCCGCTCCCGCCTCTCTCCAGATCTTGAGCCGTTCTCCCAATTCCTCCTGGGACTTACCGGCATATTTGAGCCAGAACCGGGCGGTCGCGACATTGGGCTCGAGGCTATATTGCTCGAAAGCGAGCCACTGCAAAACTTTGGCCCGCAACCACGCATCGTCGGGCAAGAACTGCGATCCGTCGGCCAGAAACCACAGAATCGCGGTGCTTTCACTGAGCGTTCGACCGTCGTCCAGTTCAAGGATCGGGATCCGCCCGTTCGGATTTTTCGCGTAAAATTCAGGTGTGCGGCTTTCGCCTTTTAAAATATCCACCGGAATGGCCTCAAAAGGCCTACCAAGCTGGGTCAAGAGAAGCTTGACCTTGTAGCTGTTGCCCGACGGCGGATATTCATAAAGCTTGTACATGAAAAGCCCAAAAACCTCATTCGACGATGGACAACCCAACCCCTTGGCCCAGCGCGTCAACCGCTGTATTTATGGCCTCGCGCGCCTCGGGTACGACACCACCTATCATCAGGAAATCGTGAACCAGGTCGGCACGGTGATCGTGCGCCATTGGGACCCCCAATTCTTTTAGCCGCGCCGCGAATGCAAATCCTTCGTCCCTTAAGGGATCATGCCCGGCCGTCGCAATAAATGTTGGTGGAAGTTCCGATAGATCCACCGCAAGTCCTGGAGAAAGGGCCGGATCCTTTGTATCCTCGTCGGCCGACAGATACTGATCGCGAAAAAAATCCGTGAGCGGCTTGGCCAACAAAAGATCGGCAGCGCACTCCTCATAAGAGGCGTAGTCGCCATACAACTCCAACCATGGATAAATCATCCACAAGAAGGCGGGAATCTTAAGGTCACCGCGCCGGATACTGGACAGAGCGACGCTCAGCGCCAAGGTTCCACCAGCGCTGTCCCCGCCCACCGCCACGCGGTCGGAGGCGATCCCCAAGCGATCCACATTCGCCGTCAGCCAAAGATAAGCGCGATCCGCATCGTTAATCTGGGCCGGAAATTTGTGTTCCGGCGCCAATCGATAATCGACCGCCACGACGACCAGCCGATTTCGATCGGCAATATAGCGGCAAATGACATCGTGGGTATCGAGATCCCCGATCGCAAATCCGCCGCCGTGAAAATAGAGCAGCGACGGGCCGCCGTCGCAATGCCCGGTCGGTCGGTAAATCCGCACCGCCAAATCCTCGCCAAGGTCCTCCTGCCATATTTCCGCCATCGTCACACTGTCCAGATTCCAGGGTATCGCCTGAATGCGGTAGAGCCTTCTCATCCTTTTGGCGGTCAGTTTGATTTTAGGCACAACCAGATTGGCGCTACCGACGATCAGGCGGGCCTGCCAGGGTAGCTGATTTGGCTCGCCGGCCCGCCGCCAGACAAACAATCCCAGAATCCAGAACAAGGCGCGGCTCCCTATCCGCGCCAGTTTATGGCTCAGGGGGCCCGATGCCGGCAATCTGGTCATCGCCTGATGGCTTGGTTTACAGGAACGGCTCTGGGTGGGTCCATGGGTCTGCACTCCTGGCCAGGATGTTAGGGCAGGTCGCGGCGGCTCGGCAAGCGCCGCCGTCACTGGCCGGCCGGTGTCCGGAGCCGGGATGGCTTGACCGCCAGGGCCCCCGGTCTTACATATGCCGCGGGACCAGATGGCCGGATGGCCGCTGCCGCTAGGGCCGAAAGGCCGCGGGAGAGGAAAGTCCGGGCTCCACGGAAACAGGGTGGCGGGTAACGCCCGCCGGGAGCGATCCCAGGGAAAGTGCCACAGAAAGCAAACCGCCGATGGGCTTCGGCCACAGGCAAGGGTGAAAGGGTGCGGCAAGAGCGCACCGCGCCCCTGGTAACAGGGGTGGCAGGGTAAACCCCACCTGGAGCAAAACCAAATAGGGAAGGCATACGGCCGGTTTCCGGGTCGCCTTCCGGGTAGGTTGCCAGAGCGGGCCGGCAACGGTCCGCCTAGATGAATGGCCATCGCCTGACTTTGGTCAGCGCACAGAACCCGGCTTAGAGGCCATCTGGTCCCATTTACTTCAGCTTGAAGCGGTTCCTGAGCCCCAGAAACAAAAGAAAAAGAAAAGCAAGGCTGAACAGCATTTGTAGGGGAACCAAGAGGATCCCAGGGTCAAATGCGCAGTCAGCGCAGGAATCTACGCCACTGTCGTTTAGGACCCTCAAGAAAGGCAAGCTGGCGTAGAAGGATACAAGAAATGCGTCGTCAACTTCCGTACCGTCCCAAATATAGAAGCCAAAGAAGGCGAGGAATGTAAAAGCCAAACCCTGAACCGGACGCCAAATGCTCTGCCCATAATCGGAGGTCAGTTCAAAAAGGCTGTTGAGAAAACTGGCCCACCCCGTGGTCTCATGGCCGCGCTTGCATCTGAGCTCGTGGGCAAAGAATTCAAGTTCCTTTTCGTGATCGTTAGTAGCAATCGCCATTGATTTCAGCTTACGGTAACAAGCGACATCTCGTTTTTTCTTCGATTGTTTGAACGCGGCGAGCCACAACGCCCCTTCCATCTCGGGGGGGGGCGACTTTAACTTCCGTGAGGTCTGGTGGCACCAGAAAGGTTGAGCCGACAAAATTAGGAACCTTTTCAAAAGCGCGATTAGAAAAACTTGTTAGTGCTGGGAACTGAATACCGCGAGCTAGAAGCTCCCCAGAGATTCTTGAGCTTGGCGATTCAGAGTCACCTTGAAATAATAATCGGCCGCCAAACTTACAAAAACTTATGTCAAAAACTTCACACTCGATGGCCGCCATAGCGAAGA
Organism: Pseudomonadota bacterium; assembly: GCA_022566895.1. Taxonomy (GTDB): domain Bacteria; phylum Pseudomonadota; class Alphaproteobacteria; order Sphingomonadales; family SMXR01; genus JADFIA01. The sequence continues at coordinate 43,046 of JADFIA010000008.1, read as the reverse complement.
AAACGTCTCCTCTGCCGAAATCAGAATTAAGAAATGACACGGATCCACGGCCAAAGGTTGCCTTAGAAAAACTCACCGAACTAGAGCCAAATTTCGTCGAGTAAAACTTTGTCGTCGAGCCCAAAAACTTGGCCTCACGGAAGTTTACATCTTCAGCGTCAAAGTCTGCCTCACTAAAATCCACTCCACCAGCCGCAAATACGGCCTCTCGAAACGACACTATTTTGCTCTTGAACTTGGCCCTGAAAAAGGAAACACCGCACGGAAAACGGTAGCTGATAAAATTGCCATGATCTATTTCAGAATTATCGAAATGAATAAAAAAATTCTTGTGCTCATCTACGGGCACTAGCTCTTCAAATGCAGCCACATGCTTTTTCCATTTCTTCTGGTTGATAAGCAGTTTTACATTTCGCTCGGCGATAACCCATCGGGGGTCGAAGACTTCTGAATCGGTGGCTGGTTCAATGGCTCTTTCCCAAGTTTCCTTGAGCCAGTCTTTGAACTGGTCCTTTGGATCGGGCTCCTTTTTCTGCTTGCTCGTCTTCTTCTTGCTCATTTATTCCTCCGGCAATCGAAGGTAGGATGGGAGTGCTGACCACGCAACTCCAATTTGAGATGTGGCTCTTTCCGTGAATATTGAGATTCTCAATCCACTGGAAAGTGTTGATTTCATTGGCTTTGAAAGACCAAAGAATGGCGGCCCGGCCGGTTCGGAATTGACAAACCGAGTCTGTCTCCTTAAATTCCCTACGGTGGTTAGAATTTGAGGATTGAGCTTTGAGCGATCTAAGCCAATGGAAACCTGACGATTTTATCGCCGGTCGCGTGGCGCTGGATTTTGCCAACACCATGGACAATTGGCTCGATCCGGCCAAGCACCGGCGCTTGGTCGAGACGCCGGATCAGCTTTACGACTGGCTGGTCTATGCGGGAACGCTCGATCGGGATGAGGCCAAATGGTGCTTCGAGGTGGATCAGGTTCGCGGTCACGGGGATCGCGGTCTGGTCATCGCCGCCCACGCGCTGCAGGATCATATCCATACGGTGTTTCAGGATTTCGCTTATCGACGCGAGCCGGACCCGAGATGCGTCTCGGCAATTTATGAAAGTCTGGCCCGGGCCGTCCTGCACGTAAAGACCGGGGATATCGATCCCTGCACCTGCAACTATCTTTTTGAGGTGCTGATCGACCAGCCCGAGGGCGTGCTCTATCCGATCGCAGCTTCGGCGGCCCGGCTTCTTTTGGGCGAGGACAAAGCCAACATCAAGGAATGCGAGGGTTGCGGCTGGCTGTTCCTGGACCAGTCAAAGAACAAACGCCGCCGCTGGTGCGAAATGAAAACCTGCGGCAACCGGGCCAAGGCCCGCCGCTTCTATCAGGCCAGGAAAGCCTCGGAAGCCGCCTAATTTGAATTCTCGATGGCCGATCAGAGACTCCCGACATCGCTGACCCCATATTCGCACTTGCTTTGCCGGCCGCGATGTTTAGCTTTGTGGCCTCTTGTTTGCGGATTATGGCGGGGGCTTTAATGCATTTCTTTCGCTTGGCCATCTTTACGGCCCTATCCTTTTTCGTCGCCTCGTCTCAGGTGGCGGCCGAAGAGGCAAAGACCTTTGACGAAGCGGTCGAGGGGCTTGAGGTCAAGGACGGCCTTTTGACGGTCTATTTGGATCAGGCCAAGGGACGGGTACTCTTTAGATTGCCGCCGGCGGATGAAAAGAGCGGTATTTCCGCCTCGATGATCTACGTCGAATATCTGCGGGGCGGCCTCGGCTCCAACCCGGTGGGGCTCGATCGGGCGCAGCACGGGACCGAGCAGCTGGTCCATTTCCGCAGGCTTGGTGAGAAAATATTCATCGAAGCCGAAAACACCCGCTTTATCGCCAGCGCCGAAAATCCGTTGGAGCGCCAGGCGGTCAAGCAGTCGTTCGCCAGTTCAATCCTGTGGGCCGGAAAGATTGAAGCGGTCGCCGAGGATGGCTCGCTACTTGTGGACATGTCGGATTTTTTATTGCGCGATGCCCACGGAGTAGCCGCGCAGCTAAAGGCGGCAAAGGAAGGGAACTTCGAGCTGGCGCCCGAATTAAGCGCCGTCGATGCCGGAGCCAGCCTCGTGTTCCCCGAAAATCTTGAGTTGGAATCGGTGCTTACCTTTACTTCGGGCGAGCCCGGGCCGGAAGTGCGGGCAACAACCCCGGCACCCGAAAACGTCACCTTGCGGATGCACCATTCGTTCATCAAACTGCCACCGCCCGGATACAGGATCCGGGCCGATGACCAGCGCGCTGGCGTCATCTCGATCGCCATCGCAGATTATAGTACGCCGCTCGATCAACCGCTGATCCGGCGACTGGCTGTCCGGCACCGGCTTGAGAAGATCAACCCGGGTCCGGCACCCTCAAAGGTCAAGGAGCCAATCGTCTATTACGTCGATCCCGGCGCCCCGGAGCCGGTGCGATCAGTTCTGATCCAGGGTGCAAGTTGGTGGGCGGAAGCGTTCGAAGCAGCGGGTTTTATCGATGCCTTCAGGGTGGAAGTTCTGCCCGCCGGCGTGCATCCGCTGGATGCCCGATACAATATCATTAATTGGGTACACCGGCAGACCCGGGGTTGGTCCTACGGCTCCAGTGTTTTGGACCCCAGAACCGGCGAAATTATCAAGGGCAACGTGATTTTAGGTTCGCTGAGGGTGCGGCAGGACCGGATGATTTTTGAAGGGCTCGTAGGGGTCCGCAATAGTGGCAAGGGCGGTCCCAATGATCCGCTTGAGGTGGCCCTGGCGCGCATACGCCAATTGGCCGCCCACGAGGTCGGTCATACCCTTGGCTTCCTTCACAATATGGCAGCCAGCACCTACGCCAACCGGGCTTCGGTGATGGATTATCCGGCCCCCCGGATTGTGATCCGGGCGGACGGTACCCTGGATTTGAGCCAAGCTTACGCCGTCGGTATAGGGGTTTGGGACAAATTTGCGGTCCAGTATCTCTATGGGGAAATACCCCTCGGGGCTGATGAGGCCGAGATCCTCGAGGTCATTGTAGAGGGCGCGATTGCCAACAATCTGACCTACGTTGGGGATGCGGACGCCCGGCCGGCCGGCAGCGGTCATCCGTTGGGCAATCTTTGGGATACGGGCGAGGAGCCGGTGGCTTCGCTTGAAAATGTGATGGAGGTACGCCGCATAGCGCTCGAGAATTTTGGCTTGGGCAATATCCGAAAAGGACAGCCGATTGCGCGGCTGCAAGAGGTGATTGTGCCGATCTATCTGTTTCATCGCTACCAGGTTGAAGCGGCCACAAAACCCTTGGCCGGCCTTTATTTCGGCTATCCGCGCAACGGTGACAGCTTATCCGGGCCGCGCATGGCGGCACCTGATTACCAACGTCGGGCGCTGGCCGCGGTATTGAAGACCCTCGATCCAGCGGTCCTGGATTTACCGGACCGGACCCTCGATCTGTTATTGCCGCGTCATGTGAATTTCGGACAGGGCCGTTATAGCCGTGAGATGTTTCGCAGTCGCACCTATCCGGCCTTTGATTTGATGGGCGCCGCTGACGTTGCGGCCGATATAACGCTGCGGCATCTTCTGCATCCGGCGCGATTGAGCCGGGTTGTCGAGTTTCATCGCCGAGACCCGCGAAATCCGAGCCTTGAAGAAGTGCTTGCGACGATCTATCAGTCGCTATTTGAAGGATCAAGGGATGAGGTCGGGCGGCACCGCGAGCTACGCTTCGTGGTCCAGAACCGGTTGATCTCCTTTCTCGCCGGTTTGTTGGACGACCCTCTGCTCGTTACCACCGGCCGGAGCCGAATTCGCCACTATCTGAGCGATCTCTCACGGCGACTCTCAAGGAAATCGCGGCGGGCCGATGCGCCTGTTGCAGCACATTACTCAGACCTTGCGGCGCGGATCGACGCACTTCTTGAAAGGCCGGCACCGGCGGCTGAAGTCTCGGCGCCGCGGCGGCCGACCCCGCCAGGGAGCCCCATTGGCGAGGCGACCGGAGAATGTTGGTTATGCCTCGAGCAGGGGTCACAGCGTTAGAATTGCGATTCGCGAATCCCATTGGTTTCCCGCCCTAGGGTCTACCGCTACAGAGGCCGCCGGTCGGCGAAATTCCAGCTCCAAAGAAGAAGTTCAATTGAGATTCATGAAAAAATATCATTTTGTGCGTGATTTGTTCTGCTTGTGCTTATCCTTTGCGGGTTATTATTTATATAAATAAGTAAAAGGTAAATAATCTTCGGAAAACTTTCACCTTATACAATCTTTAACATGCTATTTCAGCCTTTGGACCGCTGGGAATGCCCTGAAACCGGCGGTTCATCCCATTTTTCTGTGATTTCATCCCATTGACGCCCATAGTATCCCATGGTATCCCATAACGTCCCTGCATATTGCCGCGGAACTCCACTGGCTTTGGGGACAGCAAAAGAACCTGGCTCGAAGAACTGTTGGGGGCAGCAATGTCACTGTTCTTGTCGACAACAACAAACCGGGTTGACCGGAAAGGGCGGATATCAATTCCGGCCAATTTCCGCGCTAGTCTGCCGGCGCAAGGGTATCAGGGTGTGGTTCTCTATCCGTCGTTTAAGCGCCCCTGCATCCACGGCGCCGATATGGGATTCTTTGAGCAACTTAGCGACAGTATTCACGGCGACTTTGGTCTGTTCTCGGACGCCCACGAAGCGTTGGCCAACGCAACACTTGCTGAATCCTTTCAGCTAAGCTTCGACCCGGAAGGGCGGGTCACGCTGCCGAGAGAATTATTGAACCACGCGGGCATCACCGACCAGGCAAGTTTTGTCGGGTTAGGCCGAACCTTCCAGATCTGGAACCCGGAAGCCTATCAGGCCCACCGACTTAAGCAGCGCCAACTGGCCGAGCAAGAGGCGGCAAATCTGAAGCCGGTCATAAGGCGTTCGGACGGGAGCGGGCAATGAGCAGCGGTGCGACATCCGCGCCCTTGCATTTGCCTGTATTGAGGAACCAAGTTCTCGCCGCACTCAACCCACAAGATGGAGAGACGTTTATCGACGGAACCTTTGGCGCCGGAGGCTACACACGCGCATTGCTTGAGGCGGCCGACTGCAAAGTTTTTGCTCTCGACCGGGACCCCGATGCGGTGGCTTTGGGCCGCTCTCTTGAGGATGAGTTTCAAGGTCGGCTAACCATCCAACAGCGCCGGTTTTCTGAGATGGAAACAGCGTTTTCCGAAGTTGGGCTGTCCGCGGTTGACGGCGTGGCGCTCGACGTTGGCGTTTCCTCGATGCAGCTGGATCAGGCGGATCGCGGGTTTTCATTCACCATCGATGGGCCGCTCGATATGAGGATGAGCGGCGAGGGCCAGACGGCGGCCAACTTTGTCAACACCGCAAGCCAGGCCGATCTGGCGGACGTAATCTGGCGCTATGGAGAGGAACCGGCCTCCCGCCGTATAGCCCGCGCGGTGGTCAGAGAGCGGGAGCTGCAGCCGCTTCAAAGGACAACTCAATTGGCCAAGATTGTGGCAAGGGCGGTTGGCGCAAAAGGCAGATCGGGCAAGCGGCATCCGGCGACGCGCGTATTTCAGGCCTTGCGGATATTCATCAACGATGAACTCAATGAACTCCAACTGGGACTCGGAGCCGCCGAACGCCTCCTAGTTGAGGGTGGACGCTTGTGCGTCGTGACGTTCCACTCGCTCGAAGACCGGATCGTGAAGAGATTTCTTCTCGAGCGGAGCGGCGGAGCGGCTCGCGGGTCGCGCCATGCTCCCGAAGAGCAGGCACTCGGTGCCTCGCGACAGAGCACGTTTAGCCTGGAAAGCAAAGGGGCAATCCGACCGAGCCCAGAGGAAATCGAAAAGAATCCCAGATCCCGCTCGGCTCGGCTTCGATTTGGCCTTCGCACTGCAGCGCCGCCGTGGACGGTCGGTGGCGCTTCTTCCTACGCAGGAGGCGCATCATGAAAAGGCGTTCCCTGCTCATCGGATATGGCCTGGTTGTCCTCGGGGTGGCCGGTGTTTTCCAGATGAAATATCAGATCGAGACCAAAGAGCGGCTGTTGCGGCAGCTCCAGCAGCAATATCTGAGCGATCAGAAGTCCTTGCGCGTACTGGAGGCTGAGTGGGCTTTTCTCAACAGCCCTGAATCCTTGCAGGAATTAACCGGCAAATACCTCGAATTGGGTCCGGTTCCGCCTGATCGCATTTTGGCGTCGCCATCACTTCTGCCTTGGAGACAACCGGATGCCGGCCGCCTCTCGCCACGCCCGGACAAGGTAAAGGGCCCGCCGCCTGATCCGGCCACCAATACGGGTGAAACGATCCCGACAAGAGATCTGGCGCCGCTGGTTAGGGAAAACGAGCGGCTCAGAATGGGTGACGGCGGATGAGCAGATCAAAAGAATCCGGCCGCCTTCTTGGTTCCAAGGCAGAAGCCATGGAGCAGGCGCGCAATCGCCTGATGGTCGTTTTATTTTTATTTATCGGCGGTTTTGCCCTTTTGGGTCTGAGGACGGTCGATTTGGGACTGATACAAAGGGTTGCGGAGCGCGAGCGTACCGACTGGTCGACCGCACCCGTCTTGCCGCGACGCGCGGATATTGTTGACCGGAACGGCGTTGTTCTGGCTACGAACCTGGATACGCCATCCCTTTTTGCCGTGCCGGCTGAGGTCCGGGATCCCGAACAAGCGGCGGCCCGGCTGGTCTCCGTGCTGCCAGACTTGTCGCTTGCAGATGTCTTGGCCCGCCTGCAGTCAAGGAAAGGTTTCGTCTGGATCAAGCGCCAATTGACGCCGGCGCAGGTGTGGAAGGTGAACGCGTTGGGACTGCCCGGACTGAAATTCCAGCAGGAAGAGCGGCGCATTTATCCACACGGTAGTTTGGCCGCTCATATCCTTGGCTTTGTCGATGTGGACGGGAACGGTATTGCCGGCATCGAGCACTTTTTCGACGACCGCTTGCTGGATCCGGGCAGGGTCGGCAAGCCACTGCGCCTATCGCTTGATCTTCGGGTTCAGCATGCGCTTCACGACGAACTTGAAAAAGCAATGGTCATGCATCGAGCGATCGGTGCCGCAGGCGTTGTACTTGATGTGAATACCGGTGAAATGTTGGCCGGCGTATCGTTACCGGATTTCGATCCCAATCATGCGGCCCGGGCCCTTCCGATGGCCAGATTCAATAAGCTGACAAACGGGGTCTTTGAACTCGGATCGACTTTCAAGATTTTCACGATTGCAGCCGGTCTTGAATTCGGAATCGTGGATCTCGAGGACAGCTACGAGGCCATCCATCCCATTCGAATCTCAAGATTTCAAATCAGGGACGACCATCCGAAACGGCGGGTTTTGACGGTTCCTGAGATATTCGTCTATTCGTCCAATATAGGCGCCGCAAAACTGGCTCGCGATATTGGCGCTGACCGCCAACGCGAGTTTCTGGGCTCGCTTGGCTTACTACGGCCCGCTTCCGTAGAACTGCCTGAGGTCGGCTTGCCGTTGTTCCCCGACCGGTGGCGTGAAATCAATACAATGACCATAGGCTATGGGCATGGTATTGCGGTTACGCCACTCCAGCAGGCGGTCGCGATTGCGGCAATCATCAACGGCGGGGTTCTTAATCCAGCCACATTGATTCTGCAAAGTGACAACCTTCAACCTTTAGGCCGACGAGTCATTTCGCGAACTACGAGCGACCAGATGCGGGCACTGATGAGGGTCGCGGTGACCAAGGGGACAGGGAGCTTTGCCGATGTTCCCGGCTATCGCATCGGTGGCAAGACCGGCACGGCGGAGAAATCCGGAATCGGCGGATACAGGCGGGACAAACTGATCTCGTCGTTCGTCGGCGTGTTTCCTATTGAAGCACCCAAATATCTGGTTTTTGCGGTCTTGGATGAACCCAAAGGCACGGCGGAAACCCACAACTTTGCCGGTGGCGGTTGGGTAGTGGCACCAGCGGTTGGACGCGTAATAGCGCGGATTGCGCCTCTCCTGGGGATCGCCCCGGAGAGCCAAAGTGACGAAAACAGATTTCGGCGAACTGCACTGCTGGTCAGAAGGGAATAGCAGCGACAATGCAACTCTCTGAACTTTTTGAGGGCGCAAGCGATCAGCCTGTGATCGATATTCGCGGCTTGGCCTTGGACAGCCGCGAGATCGAGCCCGGATTCTTGTTTGCCGCCTTGCCGGGCGCCAAGCGGGACGGTCGTGATTACATCCCAGAAGCGATCGAGCGCGGTGCCGTAGCGGTTCTGACCGGGCCCGAAGGATTTGCCGATGTGCCTGGCGTTGTTCAGATCACCGACCCCGAGCCCCGCCGTCGGCTGGCTTGTGTCGCCGCAAAATACTTTGGCGCCCAGCCGGCATGTATCGCTGCGATCACCGGTACAAACGGCAAGACATCGGTGGCCAATTTTGTCTATCAGATATGGACCAGGTTGGGCCGCTCGGCTGCCTGCATCGGGACGCTGGGCGTCGAAAGCCCGAACTTGAATATTGGTCACGGGCTGACCACACCGGACAGCATAACGCTCCAGCGTACCCTGTCCGCGCTCGCCGCCTCCGGCACAACCCATGTCGTCCTCGAGGCTTCCAGTCACGGCATTACCCAATGCCGCCTTGACGGAGTTGCCATCACCATTGCCGCTTTTACCAACTTGAGCCGAGAGCATTTGGATTACCACGATACGATCGAACAATATTTCGCATCGAAGGCGCGGCTATTTGAGAAATTGTTGCCGCCGACAGGTACTGCGGTCATCAATCTGGATGGGGCAAACGGCCTTGAAGTGGCGCGGATTGTTCGGGCCCGCAATCAGACAGTTTTTGGTGTCGGTGGTGAGGCAAATGACATTCGCATTTGCCGTCTTGAGGCGTGTGACGACGGCAGCATGATCTTCATCAACTATCTCGGTGAGTCCCACAAAATTGAATTTCCCTTGATCGGCGAATTTCAGGCCTTGAATGCCATACTCGCAGCCGGGATCGCGATTGCTTCTGGAGAAGAGGCGGCTGCCGTTTTTGATGCGCTTGAGCAGCTGAAGGGCGTGCCTGGCCGATTGGAGCTGGCGGGTGTGAAAGCCAGCGGAGGGCGTATTTTTGTTGACTATGCACACACCCCTGATGGTCTTGAAAACATTCTGACCGCAGCCCGAAGCTTCACATCGGGTTCGCTGGCAATCGTCTTCGGATGTGGCGGCGATCGGGACCGAGGCAAACGCGCCGAAATGGGTGATCTGGCACAGCGGCTGGCAGACCGCGTCTACATCACCGACGACAATCCGCGCAGCGAGGACGCTGCCGCGATCCGCCGCGAGATCCTCGCCGCGGCACAGAATGCCTCAGAGTTTGATGACCGGGCAGAAGCCGTCGCAGCAGCGATCAATGCGCTTGGAGCGGATGACACGCTGTTGGTGACCGGAAAAGGGCATGAGACAGGTCAGATTGTGGGCGATCGGGTCCTGCCCTTTGACGACTTCGAGATCGTTCGCAAGGCTCTGGAGTTGTGTGATGCGGAGGTCGGGCAGTGAGCGAGATTCAGCCTCTTTGGACCTCTTTGGAGATCGCCGCAGTTACCGCTGCCGAGGCACCGCCCGACCTGCCGATCCAGGGAATTGCAATCGACAGCCGCGAAACCAGCCCTGGAGACCTGTTTGTAGCTTTACCGGGCAGGTACACTGATGGTCACCAGTATGTGGCGGCGGCTTTTGACGGTGGTGCTGTTGCCGCTCTTGTGCGGCAGGATGCCAAGGTCACCGAGAGGCCGAACCAACCTCTTATTCGGGTTCCGGACACTTTGGGGGCTCTCAGATTGCTGGCCATTGAAGCGAGGCGGCGGATGGCCGGCAAGGTGATCGCGGTCACCGGCAGCGCTGGCAAGACGGGCACTCGCGACGCCATTTACCGGGCGCTTCAAGGTTTTGGGCGTACGCATAGCTCAATACGCAGCTTTAATAACCATGTGGGGGTTCCCGTCTCGTTGGCCCGGATGCCGCGTGAGGCTGAATTTGGAGTCTTTGAAGTGGGGATGTCGGCGCCGGGCGAGATTCGGGATCTGGTAGGGCTTATCGAGCCGCATATCGCCGTCATTACGTCGATCGGAGAGGCACACCTCGGTGGTTTCAAAAGCGCCAAACAAATCGCCAGAGCCAAGGCAGAGATCTTTGATCACATGGCCGGTGAAAGTATTGCCGTAATTAACGGCGACAGCGATTTCGCGCCGTTCCTATTTAAGGCGGCTGAAGCGGCTGGTGTGAGTAAGGTCGTAGTTGCATCACTCGAAGACACTAAATCCGTCGTGCACGCCGAGAGACTCGCCGTTCACGGAGACTGCAGCTGCCTGACCGCGAAGGTGGGTCGACACCGGATGACCTATAAGGTCGGGCTGCCAGGGCGACATTGGGCGATGAACAGCCTTTTGGTCTTGGCCGCGGTTCAGGCGGCCGACGGTGATTTGGGCCTAGCCGGATTAGCGCTGGCCAATCTAAAAGCAATGCCCGGACGGGGCGTGCGACACCATATCGCACTTGATCGCGGATCGTTCCTGATGATCGACGAGAGTTACAACGCCAATCCGCAATCGGTAGCGGCCTGCCTGGAAGTTCTGGGGAGTGAGCAGCCACAGCAATCCGGTCGCCGCATTGCGCTCTTTGGGGATCTGGATGAATTGGGACCGGCCTCCACCAGGAAGCATCTCGGGCTCCAATCGCCGATGAATGAAGCGGGATTGAACGCCTTCTTCGCAGCTGGTCCTGAGATGCAGCAACTGGCGAAGGTAATCGGGGCAAACATCCATGCACCGATCGTCGAGGACAGGCAACGCTTGCTCGAGCTTTTAAAGAGTTATTTGCGGTCCGGGGATGTGTTGCTGGTCAAAGGATCCAATTCGCAGCGAATGTTCGAATGTGTCGAAGAGCTGCTGCGCTGGGGCGAACGCAGTCGAGGCGGGCTCAACCATCAGCCGCTAGCGGCTGAGTAGGAGAGTAGGGCATGCTTTACAATCTCCTCGCACCGCTGGCCGAAGACTATACGATCTTCAATCTATTCCGGTATCTGACTTTCCGCTCAGGCGGGGCTTTGTTCACGGGCTTGTTCATTGCGCTCATTTGCGGCCCGCGCCTGATTGCCTGGCTAAAGGGCAGGCAGCCGAACGGACAACCGATCCGAGATGACGGTCCGGGCAATCACCTGATTAAAAAACAGGGCACGCCGACAATGGGCGGGGTTCTGATCCTGCTGGCTCTGGTTGGCTCAACGATTCTTTGGGCTGATATGAATAGCGAATATGTTTGGGCGGCACTGATCGTGACCGCCAGTTTCGGCCTGATCGGCTTCGTCGATGATTATCTCAAAGTCACGCGGGGGTCATCGGACGGCATACCTGGAAAGTTTAAGTTGCTCGCCGAGGCGGCGATCGCCGGAGCAGCTTGTTACTGGATCGCTCGCCTGGGGAGCCCAACCCTGGCTCTGCCTTTTTTCAAGGACGTGCTGATCGATCTGGGCTGGTTTTATGTGCCATTTGGAATTCTCGTTATCGTCGGCGCCTCCAATTCGGTCAACTTGACCGACGGCTTGGACGGTTTGGCAATCATGCCGGTGATCATTGCGGCCTCGGCATTGGCGCTTATCGCCTATCTGGTCGGGAACGCTGTCTACTCATCCTACTTGCAGGTAACACCTGTTAGCGGTGCGGGCGAACTGGCGGTTTTCTGTGGCGCCTTGATCGGTGCCGGGCTGGGTTTTCTTTGGTATAACGCGCCGCCGGCAATGGTTTTCATGGGAGATACGGGGTCCCTTTCGCTGGGCAGCGCCCTCGGGGTTGTCAGCGTGATCACCAAGCACGAACTGGTTCTGGTTATCATTGGCGGCCTGTTCGTGCTTGAGACTGTCTCGGTTATTGTCCAGGTCGTGTCTTACAAGTTGACCGGGCGCCGCGTTTTTCGAATGGCGCCACTGCACCACCATTTCGAAGAAAAGGGATGGGCGGAACCGACAATCGTCATCCGCTTTTGGATCATCGCTTTCGTGTTGGCCCTGATTGGGTTGGCAACCCTGAAATTGCGCTAGGAGCAAATAGAAGTCATGATTCCCGTCAACGCATACCAAAATCAGACCGTAGGCGTCTTCGGACTCGGTCGCTCTGGTATTGCGGCGGCCGAGGCTTTGGCGGCTGGCGGTGCGGAAGTCCTGGCGTGGGACGACAACCCTGAAAAGACCGCTTCAGATGGTCTCTCCATTCAAGATCTTTACCGTACGGATTTATCAAAGCTGTCGACGCTTGTTGTGGCTCCTGGGGTACCGCTGGATCATCCATTGCCTGCCAGGGCGAAACGGTCGGGATGCGCAGTTGTCGGCGATATCGAACTGTTCCAGCTGGCACGCGAAGAGCTGCCGGCGCATCAGCTTGTCGCGGTTACCGGTACCAATGGCAAGTCGACCACAACCGCGCTTCTCGGGCATGTGCTGGCGATGGCTCAACGGCCTGTTGCTGTGGGCGGCAATATCGGAATTCCGGTCTTGAATCTGCAGCCCTTGCCGGCTGGCGGCATCTACGTCTTCGAAATGTCGTCGTTCCAGCTCGATCTCACGTCGACGTTGGACGCGGACGTGGCAATATTGTTGAACCTGACGGCGGATCATTTGGATCGGCACGGCAGTCTCCAGGCCTATGTGGGTGCCAAGGCACACCTCTTTGAAATGCAGAGAGAGGATCAGATCGCGGTTATCAGTGTTGACGATGACAAGTGTCGAGCTGTGGCCGCGGCCCTGCGGCAGACCGTTGTTCCGATCTCGGTAAGGGAGATCACAGAATCGGGCGTGTCGGTATTGGACGGCGAGCTTTGGGACGGTATGGAGGGTACGCCAAAGGCCGTTGCCGACCTGTTGCCATGCCGTGCTCTACGGGGGAGTCACAACTGGCAGAACGCAGCGGCAGTATTCGCGGCGGCCCGCCTGCTGGGTGTGCCGGCTGACACCATAACCAAAGCCTTCGAATCGTTTCCAGGTTTGCCCCATCGGCTGCAGCCGGTTATCGAGGCGGCCGGTGTTCTTTTCGTCAATGACTCGAAGGCTAGCAATCTCGACGCTGCCTCCAAGGCGCTTGCGGCCTACGATGAAATCTTCTGGATTGCTGGCGGCCGATTAAAAGGTGTGCTTGAGCTTAATGGGCTTGCGCCCGGCCTTGAGCATGTCAGAAAAGCGTATCTCATAGGCGAGTCGGCCGAAATCTTTGGTTCATATCTGACCCGGAAAGTTCCTTGGGAAAACAGTCAAACCATTGAAAATGCGGTAGAAACCGCGGCCAGGGACGCGGCGGCTTCAGGCGGTGGTGTGGTGCTGCTTGCGCCTGCAGCCGCCTCTTTTGACCAGTTTGAGAATTTCGAGAGACGTGGTGAAGCCTTTGTCGAGGCGGCGCGAACGGCGGCCAAAGCACTTGGCGCAAAGGAGGGCTTCTGATGGTTCTCGGCCGAGCAGATGACAGTCTTCTGGCACACTGGTGGTGGACCGTGGACCGTTGGCTGATGCTGGCCATTCTCTTGTTGCTTGCGTTGGGATTTCTCTTGATGTTGGCCGCCAGTATGCCGGTGGCCGAACGCCTGGGCCTCGATAATTTCCATTTCGTAAAGCGTCAGCTGGCTTTCCTCGTAATTTCATTTGGCACCATGATAACGATTTCGATCATGTCCGAGCAGAACGCACGGCGTTTGTCGCTCTTGTTGCTGCCGGCTGCATTCGTCTTGCTCGTACTTACTCTGACCATCGGCCCTGAGATCAAGGGCGCAAATCGGTGGTTGCAGATTGGTAATTTCACGCTTCAACCTTCTGAATTTTTGAAGCCGGCTTTTGTCGTTGCCTCAGCTTGGCTGCTTGCCGGCTCGTTTGAGGACCAGAAATTTCCGGGTCGCCAGATTGCCGTGGCGCTTTTTGTCGTTGTAATAACGGCCCTGTTGCTGCAGCCCGATGTCGGGCAAAGCGTACTGATATCGGGCGTGTTTCTCGGACAGCTGCTTTTGGCCGGCCTGCCGATCGGCTGGCTGGCCTTGCTCGGGCTCGGTTCAGTGGCAGGGCTGGCGGTTGCCTATACAGCAATTCCGCATGTGCAGCGGCGGATCGACATCTTTTTCGATCCCGCCTCGGGCGATACATACCAGATAGACACTGCACTCAATGCTTTCCGCACCGGTGGCTTGTTCGGCACCGGTCCCGGCGAAGGGTTGGTCAAACGTGTCCTTCCCGATGCGCATACCGACTACATATTTGCGGTTGCCGGCGAGGAATTCGGAGCGCTGGCCTGCCTTGTCATTCTCGGTCTATTCGCGGTCATTGTTATCAGGGGCCTGGCGCGGCTGCTTGACGAAGAAGACGTTTTTACACTCCTGGCAGTCAGCGGCCTCTTGTCCCTGTTTGGCCTTCAGGCCCTGATCAATATGGGCGTCAATCTGGGAGTTTTGCCTTCAAAGGGGATGACCCTGCCATTTATCAGTTACGGCGGCTCGTCTCTCCTGGCGCTGGCCATAACCATGGGGCTGGTCTTGGCCCTGACCCGCCGCAAGCCGCGAAGTCAGAGACTACCGACTACACAGGACAGGCCAAGTCGATGAGGACAAGAACACATATTCTTCTAGCCGCCGGCGGCACGGGTGGACATATGTTCCCGGCGGCTGCACTGGCACGCGAGCTAAAGAGACGCGGCCGCTCGGTCAGCCTTTTGACCGATCAAAGAGGCCTGCGATACCCGGGACTTTTAAGGGACATCGATCATGAAGTTATAAGCGCCGTTTCACTATCGAGCGGCGGCATTGACCGGATCAAGGGATGGCTCCTGCTCGCCAAGAGTATTCACGAAGCTGTCCGGTTCCTGCGCCGCAAACGGGTGGGGATGGTTGTTGGATTTGGCGGGTATCCTGCCTTACCGGGTCTGGCGGCGGCCCGACTCTTGCGCATCCCCTTCGTTTTGCATGAGCAGAATTCGGTATTAGGGCGGGTCAATCGCCTATTTGCCGCATCAGCAAAATCACTTGCCTTGAGCTTTCAGCCAACTGCGCGAGTGCCGCCCCGGGCTCAAGACAGATGTGCAGTTACAGGAAATCCGGTTCGCCAGGAAATCGCCAAGATTGGCAAGGACCCCTACCCGGCGATTTCGGAGAGCCGCATGCTAAGGCTGTTGATCGTGGGTGGCAGCCAAGGTGCGAAGGTGTTCTCGGATATTGTTCCGCAGGCGATCAGTCTGTTGCCGGCCGCGCAGCGCCAGCGAATTCAGGTAACCCAGCAGTGCCGCCAGGAAGATATTGAACGGGTCGCGAAGATTTATCACGCCTTTAGCATCCATGCCGAGATCGCCCCATTCTTCAAGGATCTTCCCGACCGTCTGCGTTGGGCTCATTTGGTCATTTCACGAGCCGGAGCCACAACCTTGGCCGAAGTCACAACCGCCGGTCGGCCGGCCCTCCTGGTACCGTTGTCGATAGCCACCGATGACCACCAGCGTTCAAATGCAGAAGCCCTGATCGCCAGCGGTGGAGGCTGGCTCATACTCGAGACTGAATTTACGTCGGCCAATCTTGCCAAGAAGCTGATCAAACTTTTCGCGAAGCCGCACGAACTAAGAACTGCGTCAAAGGCCGCCCTCGAATTGGCAAAGCCCGACGCGACCAAGCGACTTGCCGAAATCGTCGAGGCGTTTTTGCCGAAGCTCGAAAAGTCCGCCGATCCCGCGTTCAAACCAAAGACGAAAAATCCTCCGGCGCATCAGGCAAGGAAAAAGAGGGTCCGGGCATGAGAAAAATTCCATTTGATATTGGAACTCTGCACTTCTGCGGAATTGGCGGCATTGGCATGTCGGGGATCGCCGAGGTGATGCATAACCTCGGCTACCAGGTCCAGGGAAGCGACATCGCCGAAAATGGCAACGTAAAAAGACTCAGAGCCGCCGGGGTCAAGATCTTCATTGGCCAAAAGCGGCAAAACCTAGAGGGCGTTAGCGCGATCATTATTTCAAGCGCTATCGGGCCGGACAACCCGGAAGTCCTGGCGGCCAAAGAGCAAATGATCCCGGTCGTTCGGAGAGCCGACATGCTGGCCGAACTGATGCGTCTTAAATGGTGCGTCTCGGTGGCCGGAACTCATGGCAAGACCACCACAACTTCAATGATCGCTGCCATGCTGGATACCGGTGGGTTCGATCCGACGGTGATAAATGGCGGCATCATTAATGCCTACGGAACGAATGCCCGATTGGGCGCCGGCGAGTGGATGGTTGTCGAGGCCGACGAGAGCGATGGCACCTTTGTCCGATTGCCGGCGACTTATGCAATCGTCACCAACATGGACCCCGAGCATCTAGATTTTTACGGAGATTTTGAAGCCGAAAAGGAGGCCTTTCATACCTTTGTAAGCGGCGTTCCTTTCTACGGCGCGGCTATTCTTTGCATTGATCATCCCGAGGTTCAGGCCTTGATCGGGCAGTTGCCTGATCATCGGATCATCACTTACGGCTTGTCGCAGCAAGCCGATGTTCGAGCTCAGAAGGTTCGTTTTTCGAAGGGTGGGGCCAATTTTGAGGTGGCGATCAGCGAGCGGGTCGATGAGGGACCGCGGACGATCAGGAAATTACGCCTGAATATGCCGGGACTGTACAATGTGCAAAATGCCACGGCCGCGGTCGCGGTCGGTCTGGAAATGGGCATGAGCGACAATAAGATATGCGAGGCCTTCCTTGGGTTTAGCGGCGTCAAACGGCGCTTTACGCTGGTTGGCGAGGTCGGCGGCGTGTCGATCGTGGATGATTATGGCCACCACCCGGTTGAAATCGCTGCGGTATTGGCGGCGGCGCGTGAAGCCTATCAGGGCAACATAATTGCTGTGGTCCAGCCACATCGCTTTTCACGGCTACAGAATCTATTCGACGAATTTTGCACGGCTTTCAATCAGGCCGATCAAGTCATTGTCGCCCCGGTCTATTCTGCTGGCGAGGAGCCCATTCCGGGAATCGACCATGCGGCGTTGGTAAAGGGCCTTAAGCGGCATGGACACCGCCACGTTCACCGGATCGAAAACGAAACAGAACTTGCGCCGCTCGTGGCCGACCTAACCCAACCCGGTGATCTGGTGGTGTGCTTGGGTGCGGGGACGATCACCTACTGGGCGAACGCTCTTCCGGATGCGTTGCAACGCATTGAGGCGGAAAGGAGGGCAAAAGCGTAATGGCAGCGGTTGCTCTCAGCTCGCTGGAAGGCAGGTTGCCAAATGTCCGCGGGCGACTGACAAAAGATGCGCCCCTATCGGGCCTGACTTGGTTCCGCACCGGGGGCGTCGCTGACCTGCTCTTCCGGCCCTCGGACGAAGCGGACTTAAAGAGTTTTCTTAAGGGATTGTCGGAGGCGATTAGCCTTACCGTTATTGGGCTTGGCTCGAATCTCCTGGTTCGCGATGGCGGTATCAGAGGCGTTGTGATCAAGCTGGGTAAGCCGTTTGGTGACATTGACACCAAGGGCGATCAGATAACAGCGGGCGCCGGAGCATCCTGCGTCGCTTTGGCTCATCGCGCCAGGGTAGCCGGCTTGGCTGGCCTGGAGTTTTTCCGCGGCATACCGGGGACTGTGGGTGGGGCTGTTGTCATGAACGCGGGTGCCTACGGATCGGAAACCGCGGATGTCCTGATATCAGTGCGCTGCCTCGACCGGTCGGGCCGAGACATTCGGATTCCGGCGACCGAGATTGATTTTGGTTATCGCAGTACATCGCTTTCGCCAGATCTTCTTATCGTCGGCGTGGTGATCCGGGGAACTCCAGCAGAGCCGCAAACCATTGCCGAGAACATGAGCCAAATCGTCGAAGCGCGAGAGGAAAGCCAACCGCTCCGTACGCGAACCGGCGGTAGCACCTTCAAGAATCCTGACGTGGGTCAGGCGGCCGGCAGGAAAGCGTGGCAGCTGATTGAAGAGGCGGGCTGCAGGGGCTTGACTATAGGGGGGGCCCAAGTTTCAGAAAAGCACTGCAATTTTCTTATCAACACCGGTGCAGCCACTTCTAAGGACCTTGAGTCCCTGGGCGAAGAGGTGCGCCGGCGAGTTAAGCAGGCAACCGGGGTGGATCTCGAATGGGAGATCCGCCGGATCGGTGAAAGGAAAAGGTGAAGTGGGAACAGAGATGACACAGCACCGCTTCGAGGTCTGGCAGTCGGAGCCTGAACGACGCAAGACGATTGCCTTGCCATTGGCCGAGCCAAGACACCGTAGCCATAAAGTTATCGCCTTGCTGGTCCTGCTCGGCATTCTGAGTGTGGGCTACTTATTTGGTCTGGTTGATCGCGTTGCACCGAGCCTTAAGAACGTCCTTGATTCGGCGTCGCGTCAAATTGGTCTTGTGGTTCGCGAAATCAGAGTCGAGGGCGTGCATCGCGTTGATAGGGGTGAGATAGAGGCCGTCCTCGGCTTCGCTAAGGGAGATTTATTGCTTGATTTGAACATTGCCGCAGCCAGAAAGAATATCGAATCGCTTGCTTGGGTCAAAAGAGCTTCGATTTCACGGCAACTTCCCAACGGCATATTGATTGAAATCCAGGAACGCCAGCCGTTTGCGCTGTGGCAGTTCAAGAGCGCGGTCTGGCTGATCGACCGCGCCGGTGTGCGAATCACCCCGGATGGCCTGGAACGGTTCAGTGACCTGCCGTATCTGGTCGGTCTCGGTGCGCCCCGCGCAGCCGCAGAAATCATCGACTTGCTACAAGCAGAGCCTGACATGGCCAAGCGGGTCGACGCCCTGATTCGTGTTGGTGATCGCAGATGGGACATTGAATTCGACACCGGCGCTCGGCTTCGCCTGCCGGAGGTCGGCGCCGACTATGGTCCCAAAACCGCCTGGAGCCGGTTCGCCACAATTCAACGTGACCACGGGCTTCTTTCGCGGGAAGTCGCGAGCTTCGATATGCGTTTTCCGGACCGTTTGATCATGCAGGCGACCCCGGATGGATTGAAAATTTTGTCGCGTCGTGATCGCGGCACTTAGATCGGCAACTGGCGAATGAAAAATGAGAACACTGGATAGAATATCCCACACCAACGGCAGGTCCCTGAGGACCGATCGATTGGTTGCGGCACTCGATGTGGGGTCCAGCAAGGTTTGCTGCATGATTGCGGAGGTCACCCCGGGGGGCGGCATTCATGTCCTCGGTATGGGTTACAGGGTCAGCAAAGGCGTGGCCGGTGGAGCCATCAAAGATATGGAGGAGACCGAATCTGCGATCCGGGCCGCTGTGGATCAAGCCGAACGCGTAGCAGATGACCGTATTGAATCGGTCTATGTAAGTCTGGCTGCCGGAGAGCCCAAATCGGAAGTCGTGGAAGAAGAGATTGAAATCGGTGGCCAAGCAGTTTGTGCCGGCGATCTTGAAAGAGTGTTGCTCCAGGCAGCCCAACGGGTGGAGTCGTCAGACTGTCGGGTTCTGCACGCCTTTCCGGCCTGCTACTCGATTGACAACTCGACAGGAGTGCGTGAGCCAGCCGGGATGTTTGGTGAGCGCCTAGCCGTAGCCTTGCACGTCATTACGGCACGTCCGGGTCCCATAGTGAATCTTGAGACCTGCGTGCACAGGGCCCATCTCGAGATCGATCAAACCGTAGCCTCGGGCTATGCAGCCGGATTGGGCGTTCTCGTCGAGGACGAAAAAGAACTGGGGGCTGCTGTTGTGGACCTTGGCGGCGGCACCACCTCCGTTGGCGTATTTGCTAGGCAAGCTCTTGTCTTCGCTGATGTTTTCCCGATTGGGGGCAAAGACATTACGGAAGATATAGCGCGGGAATTACTGACACCGCTCGACCAAGCCGAGCGCCTTAAAACTCTTTATGGCAGTGCCACAACCGTGGCATCGGACAAAGGACAGACCATTGATGTCTTACAGGTTGGTGAGAGTTCCGACCGCGAGGACAGCTATGTGCGGTTGCCCCGCACCGAGTTGACTGCAATCATTCGTCCACGACTTGAGCAGATCTTTTCAAGCGTGCGGGAGCGATTGGTCAGGTCTGGATTTGACAACATCTCTGGCCGCCGGGTCGTGCTGACCGGGGGTGGCAGTCAGATTCCAGGTGCGGCCGAGTTGGCGCAAGAGATTCTCAAAAAACAGGTACGAATTGGCCAGCCGCTGGGTCTGGCGGGCTTGGCGGAGTCGGCTCGCACGCCCGCATTTTCGGTTTGCGGCGGACTCCTGCATTACGCAGTTTACGCGCCAAGAGAAATGGGTGCGGAGGCCGGTTTGCCGGTGCTGGCGCCAGTGGTCGCGCAGGGCGGACTGGCACGGATTGGCGGTTGGTTAAAGAGCAATTTTTAGGGTGTGGCCAAAAGGGCCGACCCCAGTAAAGCGTAAAGAAACGAAACTAGAGAGGCGAACAACTATAGGAGCGAGAAATGTCAATCAATCTTGAAATGCCTGAGCTCACGGAACTCAGGCCAAAGATCAGCATCCTAGGGATCGGCGGGGCCGGTGGCAACGCCGTCAACAATATGATCAGAGCAGAGCTGCAAGGCGTCGATTTTGTGGCTCTGAACACCGATGCGCAGGCGCTTTTGCGCTCGAAGGCGAGCCGGAAGCTGCAACTCGGCATCAGTATCACACAGGGTCTTGGCGCCGGGGCTCAGCCGGAGGTCGGTCGGGCCGCGGCAGAAGAGGCAATCGATGCAATCGATGAATGCTTGGCTGGCTGCCACATGGCCTTCATTACCGCCGGAATGGGGGGCGGAACCGGAACCGGCGCGGCACCGGTAGTGGCCCGTTTGGCAAAGGAGAAAGGAATATTGACGGTTGGCGTTGTGACCAAGCCGTTTCAATTCGAGGGGGCAAAGCGGTCGCGGATTGCCGATGCCGGCATCGAGGAGCTGCAGGCCTATGTTGACACCCTGATAATCATACCCAACCAGAATCTATTCAGGGTAGCCAATGAGAAAACCACCTTCCAGGAGGCCTTTAGAATGGCCGATGATGTCCTCTATTCGGGCGTACGCGGAATAACCGATCTGATGGTTATGCCTGGCCTTATCAATCTCGACTTTGCCGATGTCAAGAAAGTGATGTGGGCGATGGGCAAAGCGATGATGGGAACCGGAGAGGCCGAAGGGGAGAACCGAGCCATCAGCGCGGCCGAAGCGGCGATTTCCAATCCCCTTCTGGATGAAGCCTCAATGAAAGGCGCTGAAGGCGTTATCATCAACATTACCGGTGGAACGGACCTCACCCTTTACGAGGTCGACGAGGCGGCCAACCATATCCGCAATCAGGTCGATCCGGAGGCGGAAATCATCATCGGTTCCGCTTTTAGTGAAGATCTTGAAGGTCGGATCAGGGTTGCTGTGGTGGCCACAGGAATTGGCGAACGTGCGACCGGAGCGGCACGAGCCAAGGGTTCGCGGGTTGTTGATTTGTGGCCTGCGATGTCAGGTGTGGATGTATCAAGCGGGCCGCCCGCTGTCACCAATGGCGGGTCCGCCGACAGCGAGCGCGAACAACTTGATATCGAAGACGTTGTTGATGAGCCGGAGGCGGATATGCCTTTTGTCGCGGCTACAGATCCTGCCCCAAATGAGTGCGAGGTGGATCTCGATGGTGAGGAACCCCATGTTGCCGATGCGTTTCTTCCTAAAGAGCCGGCTGAAATTGAGGAGGCTGGCCAGGCTTTGGGCGCCGCCGATCCTTTTGCTGAAGCGGCGATCGAAAATGGAGCGGAGGAGGCGGCCGTCATCGATGAGATGTCTCCGACGGAGGGTGAGCCGGAGCCGCAAGCGCCCCGTCTCACACTGTTTGAGAAAGTCCTCAGCTTCAAAGAGCCGAAGATCGCCAAGGAGACTCAAGAGCAAAGTCTGGATGATCAGGAGTTCTCGGAGGAAGCACCGCTTTTTGAAACCCCTTCAGATATTGGTCCACTGACCGCGGAGGATCGTTCGGTGCCGCCGGTGATAGAAGATCAGCTTGAAATTCCGGCCTTCTTGAAAAGGACAACGCACTGAGCGCCAACCTCTAAATTTCTCGCTTCCTAATATACCTTATGGGTCGGGCAATCGCCCGGCCCCTTTTTTTAGGGAAACGGGCCATTGGCGGCCACCTGTTCGAAATCACTCGTGGCTTCGGGCGGCGCTTTCCTTCAAGGCATTTACAAGGTTGACGAGGGCCTCATTTACTTGGTCATCGATAACACTGCGGTCGATCTGTTGCCCGGTCCGGCTTTCACCGAACTGCCGCATTTTGTTTCCTAGGTTCTCAAAGAAGGAGTGGGGGCTGGTCTCTAGCGCCTTGGAAATTAAAAATAGACGGCTTGCGCTGACCCGATTTGTGCCGCGCTCGTATTTTTGTATCTGCTGATAGGAAACACCTGTGGCGAGCGCGAGATCCTGTTGAGTCAGTCCCAAGCTGCGCCGCCTACGCCGAATTCTTGCCCCTATTTCCATGTCGGCGGCACGAATCTCTGCTTTTGAAGGGGCTTTCGATCTAATGGTTTGCCGCGTCACTCTTGTTATTTCCTTGCAACCGTTTTTTGAAGCTGGCTCTGGCTATTCATGATTCAAGAAGCGCCGGTGTAAACCAATGAGATTACTCAACGTTTCTTTGCCAAGGCACAACTCTTGATAGTGGAACCATAGTTAAAATGTTTGTATAGCGTGTCGTACTATAAATGCGTGCAGTTAAAAAGAAAAAAATTGAACTAGTTGGTTGGGGAAATTGACCACAAATGGTACGAATGGGGTCTGGGCGGTGGTGCACAAGGCGTCCAAGGGAGAGTCTCAAAAGGATAGAAAGTGAAAAAACTGGCGCTGCTGCTAATTTTTGCGATCACAATTTCGGCCTGCTCGAGCAATGACGAGGACACCTATTTCGCCCAGGACGTGGAGGTGCTCTACAATCTTGCTGCCGATCAGCTTGAGCGAAGGAGATTCGCCGCCGCGGCAGTTCTGTTCGACGAGGTCGAGCGGCAACATCCGTATTCAATATGGGCTCGCAGGTCACAACTGATGGCAGCGTTTGCACATTACGAGGCCAACCAATACGAGGACTCCGTTCTTTCAGCCGAGCGGTTTTTAGCCCTGCATCCCGGCAATGCTTCAGCCAGCTACGCCTATTATTTGATCGCCATGAGCCATTATGAACAAATCACGGATATTGGCAGGGATCAACGCAAGACCGAAGATGCCTTACAGGCTCTGGATCAGATCATACGCCGCTATCCCAACACCGAATATGCGCGCGACGCAAAATTAAAACTTGATCTAACCAAGGACCATTTGGCCGGCAAGGAAATGGAGGTTGGACGGTTTTACCAACGCCAGAGGCAATATCTTGCTGCGATTGGCCGCTTCCGCTCGGTAATAGAGAACTTTCAGACTACCAGCCACACACCTGAGGCATTGCACCGATTGGTCGAATGCTACCTTGCTATAGGCATTGTCTCCGAGGCACAAACCGTTGCTGCAGTTCTCGGTCACAACTTTCCGGAAAGCAAGTGGTATCGATTTAGTTACGCGCTATTGTCGGGACAGGAATTGGCGCCAGAGGCCAAGACAAAGGGAGATTCTTGGCTTGAGAAGATATTCGGAATCTTTTGACAACGCGGCCGGCGAGCCAGATGCTCAGCAGTCTTTCTATCCGCAATATTGTGCTTATCGACAGACTCGATCTGTCCCTTAACCCTGGGCTTTGCATATTTTCTGGTGAGACCGGAGCTGGAAAATCGATCATTCTAGATGCCTTGGGGTTGGCGCTGGGGCGGCGCGCCGGCAGCGGGTTGGTTAGGCAAGGCTGCGAGCAAGGCAGCGTTACAGCAACTTTTGCGGTGCCCGGAGGCCATCCTGTTGAGGTCATGCTGGCCGAAAAGGGATTGGACCCGGAAGCCGGGGAAATTCTTTTGCGGCGGGTTCTGGAATCTGACGGGCGGTCCAAGGCATTCATTAATGACAATCCCGTTAGCGTTCGTCTCTTGTTCCGGGTCGCGAATCTATTGATTGAGGTGCACGGCCAATATGACGAAAGGGGCTTGCTCAATGCCTCCGGTCACAGGGATCTCCTCGACGCCTTCGGGGGCCACGCGAGGTCTTGTGAAAGGGTGGCCAAAGCCAATGCGAAACTCAAGTTGGCGCGGCAGGAGATTGAAGATTGTCGAGCCGAGCTTGCCGTCGCCAAGGCGGATGAGGACTATTACCGGCATTGTCTCGAGGAATTGCGCGCGCTTGATCCAAAAAACGGCGAGGAACAAAAATTGGCCGAGAGGCGCGCATTGATGATGCGGGGAGAAAAGATTTCGGCGTTGATTGATGAAGTGCTTCAATCCTTGACCGCAGAAGGCGGCGTTGACGCGAGGCTGAGAGCCGCCCTGCGAAAACTGGAACGCATTGATATCGGTCCAGTAGAGCCGCTTAGGCCGGTTAACGAAGCGCTGGCGCGGGCCTGCCATGAGATCGAGGACGGACTCTCATTGCTCGAAGCAGTGCGAAAGGGAATAGATGACGACGCCAATCGCCTGGAAGAGGTGGAAGAGCGGCTGTTTGCGCTTCGCGCCCAAGCCCGCAAGCATCGCTGTGTAGTCGACGATTTGCCATTGCTAAGCGAACAACTCGAAGAAAAACTGTCAAGACTCGATCGTGGGGAGGCCAGGTTAGCCGAGCTTATGGACCGTTTTCAAAGGCTCGAACGGAAGTTTTCTGAGGCGGCGAAATCGCTTTCGAGGGACCGGAAGAGGGCCGCGACCGCGCTTGACAACGCAACCAATCGGGAACTCAAGCCGCTCAAGCTCGAGCGCGCGAGGTTCAGGACAAAAATCGTTCCCCGGCCGCACCCGGAGTGGGGGGCAAATGGCGCTGAATCAGTTACATTCGAAGTATCGACGAACCTCGGTGATGATTTCGGTCAGCTGGCCAAAATTGCATCAGGCGGCGAGCTGGCTCGGTTCGTGTTGGCGCTAAAGGTTGTTTTGGCCGGGGCCGGTCCCACGCAAACGTTGATCTTTGACGAAGTGGACAGTGCAGTCGGCGGCGCCACGGCGTCGGCAGTCGGTGATCGGCTGGCGCGTCTTGCAGCGAACGGACAGGTTATCGTCGTTACCCACTCGCCGCAGGTGGCGGCGCTGGCCGAACATCATTGGCTGATTTCCAAAGAAGAGGTAGGCGCAGACGGGGATCGGACGACCGTGGCAACAGTCACCCTGTTGGATCAACAGGGCAGACGGGAGGAGCTGGCCCGCATGTTGGCGGGTGTCAGCATAACCCATGAGGCGAGGGCCGCCGCCGAGCGGCTGTTGGAGCCAGCTGTTGGGAGGCCGGCGCCATGAATACGCTGTCAGAAAAGCCGGTTGAGGATTTGACCGGAACCGAAGCCAAGGCGGAGCTAAAGCGCCTGGCGGCGCTCATCAGAGAACATGACCGCCGCTATCATGGTCAAGAGACACCGCTCATATCTGACGCCGAGTACGATCAACTGTGGCGGCGTAATTCAGAAATAGAATTGAGATTTCCCAAGCTCATTCGAGCGGACAGTCCGTCAAGACGCGTCGGAACACCACCGTCCGGCCGCTTCCGTAAAGTTGCCCACCGGCAACCCATGCTCTCCCTGGACAATGCCTTTTCGGACGAGGAATTGGTCGAGTTTGAGGCCCGCATCCGCCGCTTTCTGGCCCGGCAGCCCGAAATCGAGGCTGGTCAAGGGATTGAAATGACGGTTGAGCCCAAGATCGACGGTCTTTCAGCAAGTTTGCTTTACGAGGATGGCAAGCTGAGCCTCGGCTTGACCCGCGGCGACGGCCGCACGGGCGAGGACGTGACTTCAAACCTGGTGACGATCAAGGATATTCCGGCCGGCCTGCGCGGCAAGGACTGGCCGGAGCTCATCGAGATTCGCGGCGAAGTGTTCATGACCAAGCCGGATTTCGCCAAGCTAAACCAGTCTCAGGAGGCCACCGGCGCAAAGCTATTCGCCAACCCGCGGAATGCGGCAGCCGGCTCTGTGCGGCAGCTTGACAGCTCAGTCACAGCATCAAGACCTTTGCGGTTTTTTGCCTACGGATGGGGTGAACTGATGGGTCAGATGCCGGTCGGCCAAATTGAGTTTTTGCATCAACTTGAAACGTGGGGCTTCAAAATCAATCCGCTAACCAGACTTTGTAGCTCGATTGAGGAAGCACTGGCCCATTACCACACCATAGAGTCCCAAAGAGCAGAGCTTGCTTATGACATCGACGGGGTCGTCTATAAGATCAACCGCGTGGATTGGCAGCTCCGATTAGGGAAAGTCAGTCGCGCGCCGCGCTGGGCAATAGCTCAGAAGTTCCCGGCTGAACAGGCAAAAACGAACATTCTGGATATCGAGATTCAGGTTGGCCGCACGGGCACGCTGACGCCTGTAGCAAAGCTCCAGCCAGTCACCGTGGGCGGAGTTGTTGTCTCGAATGCGACCCTTCATAACAGAGACGAAATTGAGCGGCTTGGCGTCAGGATTGGCGATCGCGTGATCGTGCAGCGGGCTGGTGACGTCATCCCTCAAGTGGTCGAGATTGTGATCGAAGAGCGGCCCCCGGAGGCCAAGCCTTTTCGATTCCCAAGCCGTTGCCCGGCCTGCGGCAGCCATGCGGTTAGTGAGGGCGACGATGTTGCCGTGCGATGCACCGGAGGACTGATCTGCCCGGCCCAAAGGGTTGAGCGCCTGCGTCATTTCGTTTCGAAAGGCGCTTTTGATATTGAGGGTCTCGGAAGAAAGCAGATTGCCGCCTTTTGGAAACAAAGACTGATCGAAAGCCCGGCCGATATTTTTACTTTGGCGGCTCGCGAGAGGACACAGGAGTTAAATCTCGCCAACCGCGAGGGCTGGGGCGAGACTTCCCTGTCCAACCTGTTCGCTGCGATCGATCGAAGACGAGAAATTGGTCTGGATCGGTTTTTGTTTGCGCTTGGTATCCGGCATATAGGCCAATCGACCGGGCGCCTTTTGGCTATCAATTACACCTCCCTAGAAAACCTTCTGCGGGCCGTCGATGAGGCAGCTGACGGCCAGTCCGAAGCAAGACGTGAGTTGGAGGCGATCGACGGTATCGGCCCGAAGGTGACGGACGCGATCGTTGACTTTCTTGCCGAGCCGCATAACCATAAAATTGTCACAGAGTTGTTGACCGAGGTCAGTGTCCAGGATTTCCGGCCGCCTGCTGATGGCTCGCCGATTTCGGGAAAGCGCTTGGTATTTACTGGCCATCTTGAATCCATGACCCGCAGTGAGGCAAAGGCGCGAGCAGAAGCCTTGGGAGCCCGCGTCACGGGCTCTATATCCCCCAAGACCGACTATTTGATCGCCGGGTCCGGATCAGGGTCAAAAATGAAAAAAGCGTCCGACCTGGGCGTGCAAATTCTCGATGAGGCCGCTTGGGTGGCCCTCATAAACCCCAAATAATCGGACTTCCAAAGCTTCCATAACCGAATTTTAGGAATGCCGTATTGAGATAGTAATGCCTCAAACCTATGCTTATTTGGCATAGCTTATATGTGGAAATTACGTCTTCAAAATTGCACTGATTGGTCTATATGAAAAGTAACAGAACGACGCGGAAAGCGGCGGAAAAGAAGCAAAAAGACGCACAGGAGACCTCATATGAATATGATCGAAAATATCCGCTTTTGGCTCTTGAGGGAGCCCTATCAAAACCTGAACTTCTTTGCCCTCCTGATCGCTAATGGCATGATGGAAAGCGCGAGCGATTCACCGGAAACTGCGCAAGGATACTTGCGTCGGATGGTCGGTTGGATCGCATCAGGCGCGCGAGATTTGTCAAGTCCGCGTTTTGGATTTCTTGAGTTCTTGGCCAGCAACAGCACCGAAGCAACGTTCGCTCCGGCGCGCTGGAACGCCTTGGTTGCTAGGATGAACAATGGCCGCGACCGCTCCTATGACGGGGCAAACGATAACAGCCGTACTGCGTCATTGGGCTCGACAGAAAAAGCCGCCTGAATGGCGTTTACGCTAAAGGCAAATCAGGCCGGTTCAACAAAACTTCCGACGATCCGCTTTAGGCCGGAGGTTTCAAACATTACGTCCAGCTTGTCACCGTCCACGTCCTCGATCACGCCATAGCCAAACTTCTGGTGGAAGACCCGCTCGCCGATCGCAAATTCATTTGCGATCTCCCGAGAGGTCTTGATGCGCCGTGCCCTACCATCGATGGTTTTCGATCGGGCCCGTCGCTCGGCCAGGCTTTCGCCTTTCTGGTGTGCGCGGCGCCAACCGGCTCCATAACCTACTGGGCGGGGGCCCCAATCAACCGGCTCGTGGCGCAAATTCGAGATGCTGCCGGCGCGGTGAGTGAAACTGGACTGACGTTCAATGTGCGCCTCCGGCAACTCGTCAAGGAATCGTGAGGGTAGGGGATTTTGCCACTGCCCAAAGACCTGACGGCTTGCGGCGTGGAAAATGAAGACCTTCCTCTTGGCCCGCGTCAGGCCGACGTAGGCCAGCCGGCGCTCCTCTTCGAGGCCGGCCAGACCATGATCGTCCATGGCCATTTGATTAGGAAAGATTCCCTCTTCCCATCCGGGCAGGAAAACGGTTTCAAATTCGAGGCCCTTGGCGCCATGTAGGGTCATGATTGAGGTCTTGTCTTGATCGCTGTCCTGCTCATTCTCCATGACCAGAGCGATGTGCTCAAGAAAGCCCGACAGATTCTCAAATTCAGCCATTGCCTGCACGAGCTCCTGCAGATTTTCGAGGCGCCCTGGGGCGTCTGGAGCCTTGTCCCGCTGCCACATGTCCACATATCCCGATTCCTCAAGCACCATTTGGACTAAATCTGTGTGGTTGATTTCCTGAGCTTGTTGCCTCCAGCGATCAAAATTATCAAGAAGGGCTCGAATGCTGTTGCGCGCCCGAGACGTGAGCTCGTCGATGCCACACAATTCAGCCGCCGACGCGGTCAAGGGAATGCCGCGCGCACGTGCGTGCTTGTGAATCTTCTGCAGGGTGACGGCGCCAAGGCCTCGCTTCGGAGTGTTAATGATTCGCTCAAAAGCGAGATCGTCATTAGGTTGGGCAATAACCCGCAAATAGGCCATGGCATCGCGAATTTCGCGCCGCTCGTAAAATCGAGGGCCACCGACGACGCGGTAAGGAAGACCAATCTGGATAAATCGCTCTTCGAAAGCCCGGGTCTGGTATCCTGCCCTTACGAGCACGGCGGTGTCGGCGATCGAGCCGCCAGCCAGTTGGATTCGCTCGATTTCGTCGCTAATGGTTCGCGCCTCCTCGCGACCGTCCCACACCGACATGATCGAAATCTTCTCACCCAGGCCCTCGCTGGTCCACAGGGTCTTGCCGAGCCGACCTTGGTTGGCCGAGATCAGCCCAGCGGCAGCACCGAGGATGTTTCCGGTCGAGCGGTAATTCTGCTCCAGCCGGATTACGCGGGCACCTGGGAAATCCTTCTCGAACTTCAGAATATTGCCAATCTCCGCACCGCGCCATCCGTAGATCGACTGATCATCGTCGCCGACGCAGCAAATGTTGTGATGGGCTTGGGCCAGCAGGCGTAACCAAAGATATTGGGCGGCATTTGAATCCTGATATTCATCGACAAGAATAAACCGAAAACGGTTTTGGTAACGCTCCAGCACGTCCCTGTTGCTGCGGAAAATCGTCAGCGTATGCAAGAGAAGGTCGCCAAAATCCACCGCGTTCAAAACCTTGAGGCGATGCTGGTAAAGTTTGTACAGTTTGGCGCCCTTGCCGTCGGCGAAGGCATACGATTCCGCTTCGGGGATTTGGTCGTGAGCCATTGCCTTGTTCTTCCAGCGGTCCACGAGTGCTGCCATCATGCGGGCCGGCCAACGCTTTTCATCTATATTTTCAGCGCCGATCAGCTGTTTGAGCAGTCTGACTTGGTCATCGGCATCGAGAATGGTGAAATTCGACTTCAATCCTACGAGCTCGGCGTGTGATCGCAGAATTCTCGCCGACATCGAATGGAAAGTGCCGATAGCCATGCCTTCAACCGGGCGCCCTAGATGGTTGGCCACCCTCTGTCGCATTTCGTTGGCTGCCTTGTTGGTGAAGGTAACCGCCAGGATTTGTCCGGGCCCGACTTCACCTTTAGCCAGCAGATAGGCGATGCGGGTGGTAAGAACCCGGGTTTTTCCGGTGCCCGCGCCGGCGAGTACCAATATAGGGCCTTCTATCGTCTCAACAGCCTCCCTCTGGGCGTCGTTCAGGCGCGCCAGAAGGGCAGCGATATGGTCTAGCGCAGCACCGCCTTCGAGACCCTCGAGGGTCTCGATTTGATCCAGATTGCTGAGGTCAAAGGGATCTGAGTTCATAAAAAGTTTATATCAGTCGCCGGGCCGGTAAACCAATCCCCGAATGACGGCAGCCGGCAAGATTATTCTTTTGCACGGGTATTTATTTGCATTGGCCCAGCGATCCTGCCGCGCAGACGGTAGTGCCGTTGGTCCAGATGGCGCCGGATAGATTGGCGTTTAAGAAATCGGCGCCGTCGAGTCGGGCGCCAGTCAGGTTAGCCTCCCTCAAATCGGCCCCAAACATTGCGGCGTCTCTCAGGTCAGCGCCGGTCAAATCGGCCTTTGAAAGGTTAGAACTGGTAAAATCGGCCTCCCGGAGTATGGCTCCCGCGAGATTCACGCCGGCCAAGTTTGCCGAAACAAACTTGGCTCTTCTGCCGTCTATATTTCTCATATTGGCGCCCGAGAGGTCAGCACGTGAGAAAGATGAATTCGAGAGCCTTGCATCCTCGAGATTGGCGGTGCTGAGCTGCAAGCCGTTTTTTAAGCAGTGCACCCAGTGAACACCTGGCTCGGCCGGGTCGGTACAGTCTGCCTGGGCACCGTCAGGGAACGGGATGACCGCCAACACCAGGACCAGAACAATAACCAGGGCTCGTCTCATGACAACCTCAATGAAGAATCGCGCTTTGATCGACTATAGCGTGGCGGCGGCGCCAATTCTATGGCCAGCTAACCTTGGTTTGGCGAGTTTCGAGTGATCTTTAAATAGCACATCAAGTTGTTGGCGTTGCGATGCCGGGAAAACTGCTGATCGCCTCGTCTTAACATTGACGTGGATGCACAAGAACTCGCTTGTTGCCACGACCTGATCGTTCGACATATCTCGCATGCGAAAAAAGACATGAATCCGCTTCGCATCCAGATCCAGAAGCTGCAGGTTGACACCAAGGCGCGTAGCTGTCGAGACCTCCCGCAGGTAATGAACATGATTTTGAAGGGCGAAGACCGAGCCATGGCCACCGAGCGTATAGTCTTTGCCAAGTCCGTATAGATTAAGAAACTCGTCCATCGCCTGGTCGAAAACCATCACGTAATAGGCGACATTCATATGATCGTTGTAATCGATCCAATCGGGCCTCACATCAGTCTGCAATAGATCCACAGGTGCGATCATAAGCCGAGACCCTCAGCGCGTTTGGCAGTTGTGCCTGTACGGATTTTCAAACTTCTTAGACAGTCGGCACCAAAAGGTCACGGTAAAAGGCAAAAATGCGCCATAATTAACGCTCATTCTGGGCCCCATCTGGCCAAATCCGATCGTCTCGGTTATTAGATCAGTGGGCTGTCCGCTTCCTGGCCGGCCCGCAAAAGGGATGCCTAAGTTGGTGAAAAAAGCACTTTTGATAATTGGTGGACTCTTCTTATTGGTGATTGGCGCGGCGCTTGTTATCCCCAGTATCATCGATTGGAATCAATACAAGGACCAGGTTCGCTCCACGGTTTACTCGCTCACTGGCCGTGACATACAAATTGGCGGCAATCTATCTTTCCGGATTATTCCTTCACCGCAACTTTCAGCAGCGGATGTGCGCCTGGCCAATCCAGAGGGTTGGAATTCAGAGTATTTTCTAGAGCTCGAATCGCTTGATCTCGAAGCGGCGTTCCTGCCTTTGCTTTCGCTTGATCTTCAGGTGAACAGCATAACGTTGCAGGGGGCGCAGATAAATCTGGAACGCAACGCAGAAGGAGTTGGAAACTGGGAAATCCTTACCGGCAAAAAAGCTGGTGGTGGGAGTGATCTGCGGTTCGATTATTTTCACGTCGAGAATGCTGTGATCAATTATTCCGATGCCTCAACCGGCTTCAATGAAACCATAAGCGACATCAACGCGACTTTGAGCGCCAACTCCACGCGCGGACCATTTCAGGGCGAGGGGCGCTTAAGTTATCGCGGCGAGCAGATCGGTTTTCGGCTGGCCTTGGGCGAGCTTTTTGAGGACCGCCGTTCGCCGTTTGATATAGCGCTGGTTTTGGGCGGTCAAGAGCCGGGCGTAAAGGTCACCGGTTCGGTGCTTTTCGAGGACGGCGCACCCATTCTCTCGGGCCGAATGGAAGCTTCCGGAGCAGACTTGGGCCGGCTGCTCAATGCTATCTCGCATTTGGCCGGTGGGGCGTCGGTAGGTGGGCTCAGATTTGATCAGGCTTTCGAGCTTGAATCAGACATTGCGTTTGGGGGCCGGCGGCTACTTGCCGAGCGGTTTGACCTGCGCATTGGCAAGACGGTAGGTAGCGGCAAGTTGCTGATTGATATGCAGGAAAAAATCGAGGGAACGGTCAGATTTAACATCAACACGATCGTGATCGAAGACTGGTTGATCGACGCGTCAGGGCAGGGAGGCTCCGGCGCCAGTCTTGTCATTCCGGGCTCTTTGGCCGCAGTATTGGAAGTCTCGGTCGGAGCGATACAGTACGGCGACGGCTTGGCCCGCCAATTGGTACTTAACGGGCGGTTTGACCAGTCTCACTTCGAAGTTGAAAAATTTGGCGTCTTGCTGCCCGGCGGCGCTAATCTAAATTTTGTGGGCACCATATTTGGCAACGGCCAGAAGGAACTGCTCGACGGCTCGCTTGAATTCACGGCCGGAAACCTGAGAGCGACGCTCGACTGGGTCGGCGTTGATCTGGCATCGGTCCCGGCCGGCCAATTGGGCAGCCTAACACTCAAAAGTCGGTTGCGGATTTCCTCTGAGGCGGTGGATTTGATCTCCGCCAAAGGTCGCCTCGATATCACAAATTTCGAGCTGAGTGCTGCGCTGGGTCTTGGTGCGCGACCCTATTACGCGGTGAACGGGTCAATCGACCGCATAAACCTGTCCTCCTATATTGTCCCGGCTCGGCCCGACGAATCGCCCGCAATCGAGCCGGGATGGCCGGCGCTTCGCGCCAATATCGAGGCAACGCTCAAGCCTCTTGCTGATTTCGGGGCTGACATAAAGCTGAAAGCGGGGCAGGTCGCTGTCGACGGCAACCGGATGCAAAATCTTAACCTCGATGGGCAGCTCAGAAGCGGAACCTTGACCCTGCGACGGTTTTCAGCCAGTGGATTCATGGGACTCGACATTGATGTCAGAGGTGTAATCGAGCAACTGGACCAGCGGCCGATCTACGATCTGACCATCGACATTAGGTCCCAAAATCTGCGGGAATTTATTCAGTTCATTGAAGCCGGAGATGAACTCGATGCGGATCTGATCGGTGGCGTTAGAATAGCGGGCACCCTTGCCGGGAACCTGGATGATGTGCGCTTGGATCTAACGGCCAAAGTGGCGCGGGCGGTGGCCAGTATCAAAGGTACGATAGCAAAAATAGGCCCATCACCCGAATCGGTTGACCTCTCTTTGCACCTGGAGCATCCGGCGCATCTCGATCTTCTGCGCCGGTTCGGCCTGATCTCGCAACCGAACGGTGATTCAATGCCCCTCATGCTGGATTTTTCGGCCCAGGGGAATGGCAAAAATCTGAGGCTTTCAGGCCAGTTTGATTTGATTGGTGGAAGGGGAGGGTTGAGTGGCAACGTTGCTGACCCGTTTGGAACACCCAAATTCGATGTCTATCTTACAGCGGCGCATCCCGAGCTGTCAGACCTCATTAGGGGCCTCGGCTTGAAATTCAACCCCTCGGCAGGCACGCTCGGCGAGATTTCGCTGGCCGTGGCCGTGACAGGAACCAAGGCCCAACTGGATTTCACGGAGATCGAGGCGATCATCGGGCCCACCCGTGTGAGCGGCGATCTGAGGTATGAAGGAACCCGGACGCGGCCGCGCCTCTCGGGACGGCTGACGGCAGACCGGCTGCCGCTTCACCACTTCATGCCGAAAACAACCGCGGGGGCGGAGGAAGCTACCTTAGCCGGAGGCCGACGCTGGTCGCGCAATCCCATGGAGTTGGGTTTGCTGAGGCAAACAGAGGCCGACCTCACGCTGACGCTTGGGGAACTGCAATACGAGGCATATAATTTCACCAACGCGACACTTTCAGTAACGCTCCAAAACGGCATTCTGCGCGTCCCGGATTTGAAGGGACGACTTTTCGGCGGAGATGTGGAAATCTCTGCGTCGCTGGACGTGAATGCATTGCCCGCATTTGAGACTTCTTTCTCGCTTCGCCGGATGAATTTAGATGCGGTCTTTGCAGCCGTCGCAGCGATGCGACCGGCAACCGGACGATTGACCTTGAACGGGATATTCACAGCCCGCGGGACTACGCAGGCAGAAATGATCTCTAATCTTAACGGCAGAGCGGATGTGGCGGCAACAGATGGGGTCATCAAGGGTATTGACATCGACCGCCTATCTGAACGACTCGGAACGTTACAGACCCTACCGGATTTTCTGTCCTTGTTGGCGACAGCACTGAATGGCGGCGCGACGCCATATTCCTCGATCACGACGGAAGTTGTCGCCGAGAACGGGATATTAAAGATGGATCATCTGGTCGGGCAAATCACCGGCGCGACCCTCGACGGACAGGCGCGTGTTGACCTTCCCAACTGGAATATGGGGGCGACGGCCACGATGAAACTGTTGGAGCCTCAAGATGTGCCGCCGATCGGGGTGGACATTACCGGCCCGGTTAGCCAGCCCAACGTCGAGTATCGAACCAAACGGATCAGGAACTACATGGGCCTTCGCCTGGCAGCGACCGTCTTCGGCCTCAATCCACAGCCGGCCCCGGGCGCGCAGCCACTGGATCCCGAACAAGGCGGCACCCAAACCCAATCGGCTCCGAAACCGACCACGCCGCAGGAGGAAATCGCAAAAGGACTATTTAAACTTCTTGAGGGGGTGACCAAGAAAAAGAAGAAAAAGGACGGCAGCTAGTTGTCTTTCTCATTGACGGAGTGGCGTTCCAAGCAGGCAAGAACGTAGACCCGCAAGCTGCTCGAGAGGTTGCCGCTGCGGCTATCATCGAGCTCAGTTATTAATGCGTTCAGCGATTGGCCTTTCGATTTGGCAATTTCCTTCAGGGCCGACCAAAACTCCTCTTCCAGCGAGACGCTGGTGGCATGGCCCGCTATGCGTACCGATCGCTTGTGCATCACGCCTATCTGTGACCCCAAAATTGGAGCTGCGCAAGCCCCGACCACAAAACCCAAGCGTAACGAAAGAACCTACTTGACAGGTAATCGCTCGAATTTATATATAGATGCGTAACCATATAGTTACATATTGGGACCGTTGGGATGGGAGTGGAGCAGCAGAAATCATTTCGAGCCGTAGCAGATCCTACCCGCAGGGCCATCATTGACCTATTGGCAAGACATGAAATGAATGCCGGTGCGGTTGCGGACCACTTCACGATATCGCGACCCGCCGTGGCGAAACATTTGAGAATCTTACGGGACGGTGGCTTTGTCGGCGTGCGCCGGCGCGGGCGCGAACGCATTCATCGGCTGCGAGCAGAGGGTCTCAGAGCGCTGGCGGACTGGGTAGGCCATTACGAGCAATTTTGGAATCAGCGCTTGGCAGTACTAAAGCGCGAAGTTGAGGAAAACAAATGATGACCCGGGTCACAAAGGAAGTGAGCCTCAAGGCCCCTGTGGAGGCGGTATGGCAGTACCTCACGGAACGAGAGAAGATTTCGAAATGGCTACTCGCGATAAGCACGTCGCCGAATTTGGGAGAGGAATTCAAACTGACCGCCCCGCCCAAGGGGGGCTGGGACGGCACAATCAAATGCCGCGTCCTCGAAATGGAGGCGCCGCACAAGATTGCCTTTACCTGGAATCATAATCTTCTCGCACACGATACCTTGGTCACGATCACCCTAAAGTCCGAAAATGGCGGCACCAGGCTTCGGCTGGTGCATGAGGGCTGGGATGAGGTCTCGGGAGACGTCAGGAAGCATATCGCCGACCATTCGGGTGGTTGGAGCGACCATTTGAAAATCCTGCAACAAATTTTGCGGCGACAGGAGGACTGACCGATGTTCGAGTTTGATTGGAAGAAACTGGTCGTAACGATGTTTTATCCCGTGCTGCCGGAGCAGGTCTTTCAAGCATTCGCGACTAGTGCCGGCATGGAGGCCTTCTTCATATCGGAAATGTCGGTATTTGGCCCCGACGGGCCAAGGAAGCCCCAATCGTACTTCGAAACCGGAGACCGCTACCGTTGGCGCTGGCTGGTGGGAAAGGAACTTCGAGGCGAAATCATTGAGGTCGACGCACCGCGTAGCCTTACTATTGCCTTTGGTGAGGCAAAGGTCCGTATCGATCTCGAATCATATAACAACGGCACACTACTCAAGTTGACTCAATTCGACATGCCGGACAGCGAAGAGGATCGAGTTCTCCTGCATATGAATTGCCGCGGCGGCTGGATCTATCATTTGACCGTGCTTCGCGCCTATCTGATCCACGGTGTTGATATTCGCGATAACGACCCGGCAACCGCGCGCTCGGTCGCGGTGGATTGGCAAATGGGGGAACATGAAAAATACAGAGCGGAAGCCGCTGGTTAGTCTTCTGGACCAAGCATGTTCTCGGGACGCACGATCTCCAGAAATCGCGCTTCGCTGACGGCGCCCAGTTCAAGCGCCGATTCCAACAAGGTCAAGCCTTTTTCATAGGCGTTTTTGGCTACCGCGGCCGCCTGGTCATATCCAATCTCGGGAGCCAGAGCCGTGACCAGCATCAGGCTCTGGTTCATCAGCTTTTCAATTTGCACGCGATCCGGTTCAATTCCCTGAATGCAGCGCTCGGCAAAGCTGTTGGCACCGTCGGCCAGCAGCCGAATCGACTGCAGCACATTAAAAATGATGACCGGCTTGTAAACATTAAGCTCCAGCTGCCCCTGGCTTCCGGCCACCGTTATCGTCGTGTGATTGCCCATGACCTGGGCCGCAACCATGCTCAACGCTTCGGCCTGTGTCGGATTGACCTTGCCGGGCATGATCGACGAACCGGGTTCGTTCTCAGGTAATTTCAATTCGCCAAGCCCACAGCGGGGTCCGGAACCCAAAAGGCGAATATCGTTGGCGATTTTCATCAACGATACGGCGACCACGTTCAGGGCCCCAGAAGTCTCGACCAGAGCGTCGTGCGTGGCCAATGCCTCAAACTTATTGCTGGCGCTGACGAACGGCAATCCCGTTGTGAGCGCTACTTCCTTTGCGAAAAGCTCGGCAAATCCCGTCTTCGTATTGAGGCCGGTACCGACCGCCGTGCCCCCTTGGGCCAGTTCATAGAGCCCCGGCAACGTCGTTTCGACACGGCGAATGCCATTTTTGATCTGGGCAGCGTAACCTGAAAATTCCTGCCCCAAGGTCATTGGTGTGGCGTCCTGCAGGTGCGTACGTCCGATCTTGATGATGTCCTTGAAGGCCTCGGATTTATCGGCCAGCGCCTTGCCCAAAACGTCGAGCGCCGGCAGCAGGCGATCATTAATCTCCTTTGCGGCGGCGATATGCATGGCGGTTGGGAAAGTGTCGTTTGACGATTGGCTACGATTGACGTGGTCATTTGGATGTACTGGCGACTTCGCCCCCAGTTCGCCGCCTAATATCTCGATCGCCCGATTGGCGATCACTTCATTGGCATTCATGTTGGATTGGGTTCCCGAGCCGGTCTGCCAGACCACCAGCGGAAAATGATCGTCAAGCTCGCCGGCTACAACCTCTCCGGCCGCCTCGATGATCGCGTCGGCAATTTCCTGTTCAATGTTTTCGAGGGCGAGGTTGGCTTTGGCGGCGGCGCTTTTGACCGCGCCAAGCGCACGGATAACCGGCACCGGCAGCGTTTCCCCCCCGATCGGGAAATTGATCAGGGATCTTTGGGTCTGGGCTCCCCAGTATTTATCTGCCGGAACCTCAAGCGAACCAAAGCTATCGCTTTCGGTTCTCGTCTTGGCTTTCGCCATCGCTATTACTCCTGATCCATTTTCCGTCCGCGGGTCCTGGCCACGTGACTCGAAATCCTCCCCGCCGCCGGTCCGGCCAGCACGCTACTTTTGCCGAAATGCATCAAGGGTCACCACTTTGGCATCCCCCCCGTCGCGATCAGATTGCTCCTCTTCGGTATCCGGCGCCACAGCGTCTTGTTCGGGATTTACTTCGGCACCACGGCCTAACGAATCATTTTCCGGCGTCGCTTCGAGGCCCGTTTCGCCGTCAAACTGTAACGCAAATTGCGCACTTGGGTCGGCAAAGGCGATGATGGCGTCGAAAGGAATCTTCAGATGCTCGGGCTTTCTGTTGAAGGATAGGCCGACTTCAAATCGATCGTCATAAACCTTCAAACCCCAAAAACGATGCTGCAAAACAATTGTGATTTCATCCGGATAGCGCTCAATGAGGTGTTTCGGAATCTCTACGCCATCTGCCTGGGTGCGAAAGGCAATATAAAAGTGGTGTTCATTTTGCAGGCCGCTCTTTTCGACCTGCTGCAAAACTTCTTTGACGACGCCCTTCAGAGCATTCTGGACAAGCTTGTCATATGCGAAATATGTGTCCGTCATTGAGGTCTTCTCGCCGCCTTAAATAGAGATTCTGAACTGCTTGCTGGGCGCCAAACTCTCAGGATTAAAGATGGAGCAGGTTAGGTTCAGTGTCAATCGGCGGCTCGCTCGGAAAAATAAAGAGGGCTTCTGTTGCCCGGTGCCCTCCAAACCGCGGGAGTTGATTCTGTTGCCCGGCTCACCCCAGGGCCGCGCACGTATTTGCCTTATCAAATCCTAGGGACTCGATTAAGCAGCAACTGCGAATGCCTCATTTTCGTTGGCATTTGTGAAATGACCCGTTACGGCGGAATCATACCGGGCAAAAAATAACGCCTTTCAACACCCGTCGATCCTGTTTCGCCCCCAGCAAAAACCGCGTCACTCGATCTTTTGTCATCGCGGCTTGTGGTGGAGGCGCCGGGTACTGCCCCCGGGTCCGAAGTGCCTATTTCGCGCACCGTTTATTGCCATAGCCGGCGAACCGGCAGGCTTTATATAGAGAAAAAAAGCGATGATTTAAAGGGACTTGCAATTGTTTTCGCAGTCATGACCTAGAATAGCTTCAAGAATTTGGCCGTAAAGGGCGCCCTGCTAACGCATGCCCTGACCTCCTTGAAGCGGCATCTAGGCGCTTTTTTAGGATTCCAAGGGCAATATCTTTTGCCTCTCAAGCCCCCAAACCGCGCCGCTACAGCCTGGCCGCCTCGGCAAGTTCGGCCAGGGATGCAAAAGTGAACTCGGGCTCGACGGCCAGGCCCGGTGGCTTGGTGGCGCCGCCCCCTTCCTTGGCCGCTCGGCGGTCGATCCAGCAGGTAGCCAAGCCCTTCGCCCGGGCCGGCACATGGTCGTGATAGAGCGACTGAGCGACATGCAAAATCTGGTGGGGCTCAAGGCCGAGATCGGATTTGGCGTGTGATAGGAGATAATCGAAGTTTCGCGGATCAGGTTTGTAGCTGCCGATGTCCTGGGCCGTATAAACGGCATCAAACTCGACGCCCAAAAGCTGCCTGGTGCGGGCCATGGAAGCCCGGTCAACATTTGACAGAATGATCAGCTTGTAACGGCGCTTCAGGCGCCCCAGGGCTTCGGCGCTATCGGCAAAGGCTGGCCAGTTTCCGACCGAGTTGGCGAGCCCTTCGCGCACCACGACATTGGCCTCGATGCCGAGCGTTCGGGCCATCCGGTTGACCACCGCCCTTAAAATCTCCGGATAAAGCGCCTCCGGGCAGGCCCTTTCCGCTTGCGGTTCCGCCTCGGAAAAGACGGCCAGAATCGCCTCGTCGCTGATTGCCAACCCGGTTGCCTCGAGCCAGGGATGAAGAGCCGCCAAAATCCCGGTTTCCCAGTCGATCAACGTGCCGTAACAGTCGAAGCTCATGGCGCTGAACGCTGAAATATCGGAGTTCATGCTCATGAACGCTCCAACTGGAATCGCAATTTAAAATTTGCCAAGCTTGGTTGGCGGCGTAGATTACACGATATCGGGGCCACGAAAAGGCAGCGTTTCGAAACGGTTCGACAAAGGGAGAAGAAAGACCGGCTTGGCCCTCGACTGGCGGCATAGATTTGTTAGGCTCGGGCCAACGATTCGCAAAGGCCTTCTTGTTCATGAAGCAGTATCTCGATCTTCTTGGCCACATTCGCCGGGACGGCGTCCTTAAAGGCGACCGCACCGGCACCGGAGCCTATTCGGTCTTCGGCTATCAGATGCGTTTTGATCTCGCTGCGGGCTTTCCCCTGTTGACCACCAAGAAGCTGCATTTCAAGTCGATCGTCCACGAGCTCTTGTGGTTTCTGGCCGGCGATACGAACATCCGCTACCTTAACGAAAACGGTGTGCGAATCTGGGATGACTGGGCCGACGAAAACGGCGAGCTGGGCCCGGTCTACGGCCACCAGTGGCGCTCCTGGTCGGCCCCCGGCGGCCGCTCGATCGACCAGATATCCGACCTCCTTGACGAGATCAAAATCAACCCCGACTCGCGCCGCCTTGTGGTCTCGGCTTGGAATGTGGCCGAGGTGGGCGAAATGGCGCTGCCGCCCTGTCACTGCCTGTTTCAGTTCTATGTGCTGGATGGAAAGCTCTCGTGCCAGCTCTACCAGCGCTCGGCCGATGTGTTTTTGGGCGTGCCGTTTAATATCGCCTCCTACGCGCTTTTGACCCTGATGATTGCCCAGGCGACCGGGCTTGAGCCCGGCGATTTTGTGCATACGCTTGGGGATGCGCACTTATATTCGAACCATCTGCAACAGGCCGATGAACAACTGGCTCGAACGCCGCACGCGCTGCCCAAAATGCACCTCAATCCCGAGGTCAGCGATCTGTTCGCATTCAAATATGACGACTTCGAGCTCAGCGGTTACGACCCCCACCCCCACATCAAGGCCAAAGTGGCGGTCTGACGGTTGGTTGTTGATTCTTAGTTTTGTTCCGTTGGAAATTTTACGGGGTCCCCGGGCTTCGATCTTCCGGAAAAAGCTCATCCAAATAATCAAAGATCGCCGCGCCGCTCCCCAAATCAAAGATGTCGTTGTGGTGGGCGCCCGAAATTATGACCAGTCGTTTCGGCTCGTTGGCGGCGGCAAACAGTTCCTGGCCCAGCACCACCGGGATGACCTCGTCGTCGCTGCCGTGCACCACGAGAAGCGGCGAGTTAACCTCTCCGATCCGTTCGATCGAGGCGAATCGATCCTTCATCAGGAACCTGACCGGCAGCCAAGGATAGGCCTTGGCAGCAACATCGGGCAGGGACGTGTAAGGGGCTTCGAGCACCAGTGCCGCCACGTTATTCGTTTCGGCCAGTGCCACCGCAACGCCACTGCCCAGAGATTCCCCATAAAGCACGATCTTTTGAAGCGGCACGCCGGCATTCAAAAGATAACCGAGGGCTGCCCTTCCGTCCTCCTGCAAGCCGGCCTCATCGGGCTTTCCTTTATTTCCGCCGTAGCCGCGATAATTGGGCATCAGCATGCCGTAGCCACGGTCGGCGAAGGCGCGGGCCTTGAAAGCGCGGTTGGCGATACTGCCAGCGTTTCCCTGGAATAGCAGGATCGTCACTCGGTTGTCCGCAGCCGGCTTGTACCAGGCGATCAAGGAAAGCCCATCTGCGGTTTCAATCTGCACTTCCTCGAAGTCCGGCAGGCCCGCCGTGGCCGGATCATAGCGGGTGCGGTCGGGAAAATAGGTAAAATGACGCTGCCCCAGATACATGATCAGCACCAAGGCGGCATAAGTCCCGAGCGCAATGATAACAAGTCGCAGCATAACGTTTGCGCCATCCTCTAATGACCGGCCGGCGGTAATTATAGGGCCTCCGAGGCCGTGCCGATAGTTGTCTTATGCCGCCCATTGTAGCGGCGGTCCGACCTGTCAATCCGACCTCGGATTAAAGGCGAGACGCCGGCGGGCCGCTATGCTATTCCCGAACCCACCAAGACCAACCGGAGATCGGGCGTGATCAGCCTCGTGGTTGCCTGCGGGCGAAACAACGTGATCGGCAGTGGCGGCGGAATACCTTGGTATGTCCCGGCCGACCTCAAGCAATTTAAATCACTGACCATGGGCAAGCCCATCATCATGGGTCGCAAGACCTATCAATCAATAGGAAAGCCACTTCCCGGGCGAACCAACATCGTTATCACGCGGAATCCGGAGTTTGCGGCCGACGGTATCCAGATTGCCAACTCGCTTGTCGCAGCGCTTGAGCAGGCAGGTGCTCTTGGAGATGAAATCATGATAATCGGCGGCGGTGAAATCTACCAGGCATCATTGCCGATCGCTGACCGCATCTACATGACGCGAATCGAATTGGAGCCGGAGGGCGATGTCTTCTTTCCCGCAATCGAGGACGCAGATTGGCGGACCACGGTGTTGGAAGAGCACGCCGCGAGTGGAGAGGTGCCAGCCTTTTCCTTCCTGCGCCTGGATCGCATCTGAAATCATCTTGGAATCGATAAAACCGATCAGGTAAAACGAAATAAATCGTTTTTATTGAACTTAATTTGGTCGTAATCTTCCATAGCTGCCGGATGTGTTTGAAAAAGAAATGCGGAACACGATTGGAGAGAATATGACGAGCGAACAAAGCAAGTGCCCGGTGATGGGCACCACTCACCAGGCCGTTGGCGGCACAGCGAACCAACACTGGTGGCCGAACCAGTTGAACCTGCGGATCCTCAGCCAGAACCACCGCCAGGCCGATCCCAACGGCGAGGAGTTCGACTACGCCGAGGAGTTCAAGAGCCTCGACTTCGAAGCCCTGGCGAAGGACGTCGATGCGCTGATGACCCAGTCGCAGGACTGGTGGCCGGCCGACTAC